>CAYHEX010000128.1:0-10943 GCA_964355365.1 uncultured Solibacteraceae bacterium
GATCAAAGCCGCTTTCCATCGGCAGTATCAGCAACATGGCGGCGGACACGCTGACTTGTTGTTCCGAAAATGGCCGAGCTTAGCGAGAGCGGCAAGAACGCGGAGTCAGGACATCGTAAGACTTCGACAGGCGCTTGGACCGGTGGCGAAAAGCGGTCCGCTTCACAAGAAGCGGTTCTTGGCGAAGGTGGATGAGCAACTGGAGAACTTGGAGACCGCACACTGCCTGTTAGAAGAGGCGGCTGCATTTGCGCTAGCGGACGGACAGCATAGCCCGGCCGAGGCTTCGTTGTGTGGTGCTTCGGGTCGAGCGTGTCGATCATCGAGTGAACGACCACCCCGTAGCGCAGCACTCGCTGCCTCTGTTTCTTTTCGCGAGTGCCATCCAGAATTTCGCTCAAGGGCTGGAACCACCGCCGCAGCTTGGCGGACGACTCATATTCCTCGACAAAATCGCGGAATGATCGCATCTCAACAGACGACTGGTTCCCCTCGATGAGGCTCTCAGCGATGGCTCTTTGCCAAGCCGTCTCCACGAGTCGGACGTGCTTCGATTCGAGCGATCCGAGGAAATTCAGCATGGACGCACCACGTTTATTACGCGCCAGCTCAGCGTGGAAGCTCGCGCGGCGAACGATTTCACACCGCGCCCAAAACTGAGCAAACAGATAGAGCGTGCTGCACAGATCAACGGTGTCGGAGGGCGGAAGTGGTCCGACCGGGTTACGGTGGAACTCCTTGAAGTCCTCTTTCGCGAGCGACAGCAACTTACCCTGGAGTTCATCGGCCGCCTTCAAGAGTGGATCGAGCTGCATCGCTACCACTCGGTTGGCCGCGGTCTTCGCCTGGATGAACCTCCACGCCTCCGATGCAACCGCCGGCAGAATCTTCTGGAGGGCGAATAGCGCGGCTGCTCCGGTAAAGAACGTGATGACGTGCGACCACATGCCGTCTCCTAACAAGGGCGAATCGGTCATAGCCGGCGCAGGTTTGGATCGCGACGGACTGATCAATCTCCGTCAACGCCTAAGCTGCTCCCGCGAGCCCAAGGGATTAACCGGCCAAGGATAGCCGAAACCTGAGCGTCGCCACCGTCCGAACAGTGATGCCATTGGAACGCGGATGGCTTTGGCGATCCTGGCGAGATTCAGGGCAGATTACGCAACCGGAGCCAACCGCGGAGGTGCTCCAGTTTCGCCGGCGCGGGTAGAACGGGCGTAGGATGAGCTGCCCGACTTGGCGGCAGCCAAGGCGAAGGGAATCGGAGGGTCATCTTGAAGAGTCGCCAGCTCGCCGGCCTACTTGTATCGATCGTTCTCGCAGCCACTGGGTGTGTCTCGACGCACATGAAGAAGTTCATTGGGCAGGATGTGCGCTACATCGAGGTCGAAGATGGTGCCCCCGTGAAGGTCATCGACTTGCCTGATGGTCAGCGTGCGTTTCAGTACTTGTGGGGCGGAGGCCGGCACGTCGTGCCGAAGACCGTTACATCGCAGGGACAGGTTCAGCTTGTTGGCGACACCGCCTACTACACCGAACAGAAGGTGGAGTCCGGCGGTTTTGTCATCGACAATCCCGGTTGCGTCATCACCTACTTCGCAGAATGGAACGCCGCCAAGAAGGGCTGGATCGTCGTTCGTATTTCGTATCCCAAGCAGTTGGTGTGCTGAGGTTGGTGCTCACCTGATTGGGTAGCGTGATGTTCAGAGAGGTTCTAGCCTGCATTTCCGAGCCTATGCAACTCTTCCATGCATCGACAAACCTCTACAGAGCGGGAGATGTTCTCCATGGGCGCGATCATGCGTACGCTGGCCCTCGCGCCAAGTTCGAATCCAGAGTGGCTGAGAAGCGCAGCCATCTCGACAGAGACCGCAGAAACAGCCTATTCGCTACCACGACGGAGTATTTTGCCGAAATCTACCAAAAGGCACAGTGGGGCGACGGTCTTTTCAACAGCAGTCCTGGCGCCGAACTGCACTTGTATCGGATCGACTGCGAAGTTGTGTCCGGCCATCCAATGGCGCTGCTAGATATTGCGTTTCAAGCCATGCAACAAGGACGGGACGTGAAATTCGATGCGATAGTGAGTGAGTACTGGTCTCCGACAAATGAATGGAGCTACCTTGAGTTTCTCAGTGGCCAGTTCACCGTAACCGAGGAACTAGACCGCAAGATGTTGGACTTGGTGAAGTTGTCTTGCGCTTGGTCCGATTTCTCCGCCGACAAGAAAGCAGCGTTGGATATGTTCGGAAGCAATGTCTAGACCGGACGAATAATGCTGCCCGACTTGCGAGGGCGCGGCTCGCTGCCTTCTCCGCGTGAACGCTCCCGTACCGACTCTAATTGTGGCGGTCCAGAAGTTGCGCGCTCTCGGATGCTCGTCGATTCGTCAAATAAGGAGTGAAGTGGAGATCGACCCGGAAGACGCAGCGGCGTTCGTTCATGCCGGCACGGTGAAGTGGGACCCGGTCGGCGCGAAGCCCGTCTGGAACTGGAAGCCGACCATTCCTAAGGGCTTCGTTGTCTACCTCATGGTGGTTGATCGAGAGGTTCGCAAGGGAGGCAAAGCAGAAGAAACCCCGAAATCAACTTTCAAGCGGCGCGTTCAGGACGAGTTTAAGGCCGCAGCTCAGGTCATTCGTGGGCCAATTCTTGGACGACCTCTTCCGCAATGGCGTAGCAAGAGGCTCGATCCTTTCAAGCAACATGCACCTCCAGTTCTTCTCGCGGGCCACGAGGTTGATGTATATGCGCGGCCTCTCCAGACACGGGAAGAAATGAAGAACGAAGAAGATAGGCTTAACGAGAAGTATCGAGGCGACTGGACCCGTCAAGGATGGACCAGGAGTGGTCAACGACGGCTGCCAGATTCCGGAGCGAGCATTGCTTAACCGCATCTGACCAGTTCGCAGAGCCAATGGCACGCTGTCGGTGCCGAGCCGGTGCAATCGCAGGAGCCAAGCGGTCATTGCTAGGGGCGAATTCGCAAGAATGTGGGAGCGAGTGGGGTAAGCACGACCCAGCTAGAAAGCTAAGTCGTTTATTTACATCGGCTTATGTTAATTGATTGGCGGTGAGGCAGGGATTCGAACCCTGGATACAGCTTTTGGGCCGTATAACGGTTTAGCAAACCGCCGCCTTCAGCCTCTCGGCCACCTCACCGCGGACAGCTAGGATATCAGTTCGACGCGGTGCAATGGGGCAAAGAGGCAATTCTCAGCAACACCCTTTGGCCGCCTTTTCCAGTGCCTTCAGGGGCACCTGGATCAGGCGGCTGAGCTTTTTCCGGTCCTGGCCAGTGCCTTCGGTGGCGTGAAGCGCCGCGAGGGTGGACCGGAGCACCCCCGCCACGGCCGGGTCGGCGAGGTCTTCGAGGCGGTAGTGCACCCAGAGTCCGTCCTTGCGGGTGGTGACGAGGCCGGCTTTGCGCAGGTGGGCGAGGTGGCGCGAGGCCGTTGACTGCGGCACGTCGAGCGCCTCGTGGATGTGGCACACGCAGATTTCGCCCGATGCCAGCAGGCCGAGGATGCGGCGCCGCGTGTCATCCGCCAGCGCGGCAAACACGTCGTCGAGCTTCACAGCCTTCAGAGCCGGGGGTGTCGAGGTCGTCATAATATTCGGCTTGACGAATATATCAGAGCTCCGCTATATTCGCTTTGGCGCATATGGAGGCCCCGATGAGTGATGTGGTGAATGTGACCCTGACCAAAGACGTGCAGGCCAAGTACGGCGCGATCGCGCGCAGCGTGACCGAGAAGGCCACGACATCGTGTTGCGGCCCGAGCTGTTGCGGTGGCGGAGAGAAGGACGCGATCTCCGCGAACCTCTACTCGGACACCGAGGCCTCGGCGGTGCCGGCCGACGCGATGACCGCGTCGCTCGGTTGTGGCAATCCGACGGCGTTGGCCGAACTCAAGCCGGGCGAGACGGTGCTCGACCTGGGCTCCGGCGGCGGCATCGATGTGTTGCTGTCGGCCAAGCGCGTGGGCCCAACCGGCAAGGCCTACGGTCTCGACATGACCGACGACATGCTCGCGCTGGCGCTCGAGAACAAGAAGAAAGCAGGCGCGACGAACGTCGAGTTCCTGAAGGGCCATATCGAGGCGATTCCGTTGCCGGCCAACACGGTGGACGTGATCATCTCGAACTGCGTGATCAATCTCTCCGGCAACAAAGACACGGTGATGGCCGAGGCGTTCCGCGTGCTGAAGCCAGGCGGGCGCTTTGCCGTTTCTGATGTGGTCAGCCGCCGCGAGGTGCCAGCGGAAGTGCGCAAGAACCTCGAGCTGTGGATCGGCTGCGTGGCAGGCGCGCTGAGCGAAACTGAGTACATCGCGAAGCTGAAGGCCGCCGGATTTGTTGACATCTCACTCGAAGTGACCCGCGAGTACCGCGCGGCAGAAGCGCGCACATTCCTCGAGTCCTCAGGCCTCGACGTGGACCAGTTCGCGGACGCGATTGACGGCGCGTTCATCAGCGGGTTTATTCGCGCGCGCAAGCCGTGAAGATTCTGTTCCTCTGTGTGGCCAACTCCGCGCGCAGCCAGATGGCCGAAGGCCTGGCGCGCACGGTGTTTGGCGGCACGGCGGATGTCTGCAGCGCCGGGAGCGTGCCCACGCGCGTGCACCCGAATGCCATCACCGTGATGGCCGAGGTCGGCATCGACATCGCTCACCACACATCGAAGTCGGTGAACGATGTGAACGCGGGCGCGATGGATCTCATCATCACGCTCTGCGCCGACGAGATGTGTCCAGTGGTCCCAGGCCGCGTCGAGCGGCTGCACTGGCCGCTGCCCGATCCGTCCTCCGCACCACCGGATCAGGCGCTCGCGAAGTTCCGCGCGGTGCGCGATGAGATCCGCGCGCGGCTCGAGGCGCTTGGCCGACAGACGATACAATTCAGATCCATGCGTCCGCGCGTCCGTTTTGCCCCGTCGCCCACCGGATATCTGCACGTCGGCGGCGCCCGAACGGCGCTTTTCAACTGGCTCTACGCGCGCCGGCACGGCGGCACGTTCATCCTCCGCATCGAAGACACCGACATGGAGCGCTCGTCCACCGACATGGTGACGGCCATCTTCGACAGCATGACGTGGCTGGGCCTCGACTGGGACGAAGGGCCGCGCGTGGGCGGACCGCATGGGCCGTACTTTCAGACCGAGCGCATGGACAAGTACCGCGCGGCGGCTGCGGCGCTCGTCGCGTCAGGGCACGCGTATCGCTGCTTCTGCAAACCTGAAGAGCTGAAGGCTGAGCGCGCCGCCGCGGAAGCCGACGGAAAGACATGGAACTACGATCGCCGCTGCACACGCCTCACTGCCGATGACATCGCGCGTCGTGTGGCCGCCGGCGAGTTGCACGCCGTCCGTTTTCTCGTCCCCGCGGGCACGACCGCATTCGATGACCTCGTGCACGGCCGCATCGAGTTCGACAACACCAACATCGAAGACTTCGTCGTGATTCGCTCCGACACCTATCCGACCTACCACCTCTCGGTCGTCGTCGACGACGTGGAGATGCAGGTCACGGAGGTGGTGCGCGGCGACGACCACATCTCCAACACGCCGAAGCAGGTGTTGCTCTACGAAGCCATGGGCGCGCCGGTGCCGAAGTTCGCGCACGTGCCGCTCATTCTTGGCCCCGACAAGAAGCGTCTGAGCAAACGGCACGGCGCGACGTCGGTGGGCGAGTACGAGAAGCAGGGCTATCTGCCGGAAGCGATGGTGAACTTTCTGTCCCTGCTCGGCTGGTCGCCGGGCGGCGATCAGGAGCTGTTCACCCGCCAGGAATTGATCGACCGGTTCACGCTCGATGGCATCAGCGGCGGCAACGCCGTCTTCAATCCCGAGAAGCTCGACTGGTTCAACCAGCAGCACATCATGCGGTTGCCGGCGATGGACGTGCTCGCGCGCATTCGCCCCGACCTCAATGCTCTCGGTTGGTGGTCGGACGAGTTGCTGACGTCGAAGGCCGGTTGGATCTCACGCGTGATCGAGCTGCTGAAGCCGCGAGCGAAGAAGCTCGGTGAGATCGCGCCTCAGATGCGTGCATTTCTTGCCGACGACCTGATCTTCGACGAGGCCGCGGTAAAGAAGCACCTGAGTGATCCGTCGGTGCCGGCGCATCTGCTGGCCTGGATCGCCGCCCTCGAGACGATCGAGACGTTCGATGCCGCGACGCTCGAGGCCGCGCTGCGCGCACTGGCCGAAGCGCGCGGTATCAAGCCCGGCGTGTTGATTCACGCCACGCGGGTGGCGGTGACTGGTCAGGGCAACAGTCCGGGGCTCTTTGACGTGTTGGAGTTGGTGGGGCGCGAACGCGTGGTCGCGCGGTTGAAGCATTCGCGGACCTGAAGGTCCGCGACTACGATTGTCGAGGTCCGCTGAAGGTCCCGCGGACCTGAAGGTCCGCGGCTACGATTGTCGAGGTCCGCGACTACGACTGTTTTACCACCGTAGTACCCGGCGTCCGCGCCACATCGGGCCTTCTTCGACGTACTGCCATTCCGGATTCTTCGTCACGTCACGCATCGCGTCGAGTGTGGCGTCGAACATCGGCAGGTCTTTGTCTTCGCATTCGAAATACGTGACGAAATCCCACTCGCCGGCCCGGCCGGGTCCGTGCGGGTTGTGGTACAGCTTCCGGTAAATGTGCGGCGCCGCGTCGCGGCCGATGGCCGCGTGTCCCGGCACACAGGTGTGACTCGTTCGATCGTGATGCGGATAGAAGTACTGATGCCGCTCGAGTTCCGGCATCGCCCACCACTCGGCGGTCTTCCGCATCGGCAGGATAATCGCGTTGGGCATTGACCGGCCCGTGCCGTGCGACCGCGCCTGCTCGTGCGCCAAGGTTGAGATGCTTGCGCTCGAGTACTGCGGGACCCGGAGACATCCCTCGACCATATCCACGACGCCGGCCTCACCGACACGCCGACGCAGTTCCTTCTCGAGCTCATCCAGACGCGGCCGATAGCGGGAGTTCGCCTGCACGGCGTACCGCGCCAGGTGCAACGGCGCGGCATCCACGCCGACGCCATTCAACGACAGGAACTGGACGGTTTCGAACGCCGACGCATCCGACGTGGCGCCTTCACGTTCGAACGCATTCAGGAATCCGCGCGCGATGCCGTCGCCGGCCACCTTCAGTTTCAGGCGCGTGGCATCGTCATCGCGACAGCCGCGAACGAAGAGAAAGCGCGCATAGCCAAGATTAGGTGTCATTCTTCGTTTGGCGCCCTCGCGCGTCCTCCGGTTAAGCTCTATCGGTCAATGGCGCGATCTGCTGCAAACAAACAGCCAGGGACTCACCGGGCTCGTGTGCAATCGCGTGCAACCACGCGCAGTCATGGCCCGGCCGAGGCCTTTGAGACCGCGCGGCGCGCCCTGATGCGCCGCGACCCACGGCTTGGGACGCACATCAAGAAAATGGGCGCGCGTCGGCCTGATTTCAGCCCGCGCGACCCGTTTCATGCGCTGGTGCGGGCCGTGTTGTCGCAGCAACTCTCGACCAAGGCCGCCGACACCATCGAGAGTCGCGTTCTTGCGCTCGTCGGCGGCCAGGACGGCCTCACGCCGGCCTCCCTGCTGGCGCTCGATCCCGCCGCAATTCGGACCGCCGGCGTCAGCGGACCGAAGATCGCGTACCTTCGCGACCTGGCCGGGCACGTCGTGGACGGAAAGCTCGATTTGCACGGTCTCAAGCACAAGACTGACGACGAGATTGTGGCGGAGATCACGGCGATCAAAGGGTTTGGTCGCTGGTCGGCCGAGATGTTCCTGATGTTCTGTCTGCATCGGCCCGACGTGTTCCCGGTGGGCGATCTCGGGATTGTGAAGGGCGTGCAGATATTGACCGGTATGAAGCGTCGGCCGAAGCCGCGGACGATGACACGCGCTGCTGAGTTGTGGCGGCCGCACCGGTCCGTGGCGAGCTGGTATCTGTGGAGGCTTCTCGAGTGAGATCTGATACGCCGACGCGGTTTCACGGGACAATACCTCTATGACGCTGCGCCGGTCGCTGATACTCGGAAGTCTGTTTGCCGCCACCGCCGTTGCGGCGGCCGGCACCAGCGCGATTGAGTGGGTCAGAACGCATGATCGTGCGATTCAACTGGAGCGCGCGGCGGCATCGGCCATCACCGAACACACGCGAGAGGCGTGCGAGGCGAACCCAAACTGGTTTCTGGCAGGTCCGCGTGAAGGCCGTCCGACCAAGGAAGAGCTCGCGCAGCCTGATGCCGACGTGTACGCGCGCCGGCCGGACACCGAGACCCGACCGTTCGAGTACTTCGCGTATGACGATGAGTTTCGCGGTGTCAGTACGGCGGCGCCGAGGTTCCCGGACGTGTTCAGGATTGCGCTGAAGTCGGGCAACGAGTTTGCGACCGAAACATGGAAGGGTCCGCTTGGGACGGGTGCCCAGACGGCGCGATGGACACGGTGGCGTTCCAGTGAATGCGCGATCTTCCTTTTTCGCGCCGCGCCGCCACCCTACCAGTTATCGCAGCGCCTCGGCATCTTCGCCGGGCTCTTCATTGGCGTCTTTGCGGTCACGTTTATCGTCGGACTTCCGACGGAGCGACGCGCGGCCAAACTCGCGGCGGCGATGCGCGAGTCTGCGCGTAACGCCTATTCGGGCGTCGCGCCGGCCGACGGCAGCGACGAGTTGACGTCGGTTGGCGCGATCTTCAACGAGGCCGCTGCGGGGATTCGTCAACGCGCGACCGAGATCAAGGAACAGCAGGACGCGCTCCGCCGGATTGCCACCGACACCGCGGATGATCTGGTGACGCCTCTTGCGGCGGTGCCCGCGCGCATCAGCGACGTGTTGCGATCCGTCAGTGTGACGCCGGTGGTACGCGAGCAGATGCAGGCGGCCCTGCGCGACGCCCACACCATCGAGCACCGCGGCGCCAATCTGGTGGCCGCCATGCAGTTGCGCGATCGGGAGGCCGGATTTCAGGACATCCCGGTTGATCTGACCGCGCTGGTGCAGAAGGTCATGTCCGGTCAGGGCGTCTTCGCCGGCGCGTGCGGCGTGCCGTTGTCCGGCACCGTTCCGGATCAACCCGTGATGGTGAATGGCGACCCGCGTCTCTTCGAACTGGCGCTCGTCAATCTGCTCGACAACGCCATCCGCTACAACAAGCCTGGCGGCACCGTGACGGTGGACCTTGATTCGAAACAGCGCGGCCACTTCACGCTGCTGGTCAGTGACGACGGCGTGGGAATGAACGACGCGTTGCTGAAGTATGTGAACGGCGTGCGCCGCTTCCGCGGCGACGAACGGCGCAAGCACCGCGCCGACGAAGTCGGTCTCGGCCTCGGCATCGTCCACGAAGTGACCGGCCGCGCGAAGATCGGCCTCGCATTCCGCCGCCGCGACAACGGCGGGCTGGAAGTGAAGCTGAGTCAGTAGTGAAGCTGAGTACGTAGCCGGGGACCTTCAGGTCCCCGGTTGCCGCTCCAACATTGTCCGTATTCTCTCGCCCATGGCCCCGTTCGGCGTCACCCGCACGGTGATGAGTGTGTTTACACCCAGTGCGATCGCGCGCATTCTCGACGCGCCCATCTTGTGGCTGTATGGGCTCTTTCGGAGCGGCTTTGTCCTGGTGCTTTGGCCTTTGGCCGTTCTGAATCATCTGTGGTTCTTTCGAGTTCGCGAAGCAGCAGGTCGCTAGGCTGCTTCACAGTCCCCGACCCCCGCGACAACGGCGGGCCGGACCCTGGACTCTGGACCCTGAACCCTGGACCCCATACAATCCGCCCATTGTGATGAAACGGCGGACTTTGCTCCGGATGGTCGGCGCGTTTGCGGCATGGTCGCCCGTTGCCCGGTTGCGCGCGTTCGTTCAGCCTGCGTTGTTCACCGAGGAGCAGAAAGCATCGCTGGTCGCAATCGCGGACGTGACGCTGCCTGCCTCGATCGGCGCCGTCGGTCGCGCCTCGGCGACGCAGCAGTTCATCAACTGGCACGCGAACTATCGGATGGGCGCCGACATGGGCCACAGCTACGGAGCGGCGACCCTGCGTCCTCCGTCACCGGCGCCTGTACTCCCCAGGTATGCGGCTCAATTCGCCGCCCTCGATCAGGCCGCGCGCGCTCAAGGCGCCGTGTCGTTTGCCGGCGCCTCGATGGAGGTCCGCCGGTCCGTCGTGGAGGCGGCGCTGAATGTGCCGCAGCCCGTGAATCGCATGCCGGCGCGTCCAACAGGCGCGAATCTGGTCGCAGACTTCATGGGTCTGTACTTCAACAGCGCCGGCGCGTTCGACCAGGCGTACCGCGCGGCCATCGGCCGTGACGACTGCCGACTGCTCGACGGCTCCGATCAGCCGCCGCCACCGCTGACCTCCGCTGTCATCAAGGCAGCGCGCTAGTCATGCAGACCCGCACGACCACCATCAACGCGGACTACGTGATCATCGGCGGTGGCATCACCGGCGCGATGGTGGCGCAGAAACTCAGCGAGAAGAAGCCCACGGCGTCGATCGTCGTGGTCGAAGCCGGCAGCTCGCTGTTCGACTTCGACAATCGATTCGAGTACCGCGATCGCAGTCTCGCCTACGGTGAGAACATGTGGCCGGGCGATTTCATCGCCGATCAGGCGCCGGACGGGATGATCTCCCGGACGATGGCGGTGGGTGGCTCCGCGTTGCACTGGGGCGGTGTCTGCAATCGTTTCTCGGAAGAGGACACGCGGTTGAAGTCCCTGTACGGACTGGCCGTTGACTGGCCGATCGAGTGGAAGGAACTCGAAAAGTACTACTGCGAAGCCGAGCGGCGGATCGGCGTGTCTGGCGAACCCGGTCCGTTGAAGGAAGACCGGCGCAGCGAGCCGTATCCAATGCCGGCGATGACGCCGACGTTCAATCTGAAACAACTCAAAGTCTGGGCCGAGCAAAGCGGCATCCCGTTCTGGACGACGCCACAGGCAAAGAACAC
>CAYHEX010000129.1:0-10939 GCA_964355365.1 uncultured Solibacteraceae bacterium
CTCGGCGTCCTTGATCGACTCGTACTTCAGCACCGGGATGCCGTCTTCCTCGCCGTCAAAGTCCTTGTTGCGGATCGCGGTCTGGATCTTCTCGAAGTTGAATGCGGTCGTGATGCCCGCAAGCTTGCCGGACCCGATGATGTACTTGCCGTCCGGCGAGACGTCCACACCGTGCGGCGACTTGCTGCAGGGAATCAGGTACACGAGACCCGGCACCTTCTTGGGGTCGAGCACCTTCACGCCGCCGATCATGTCGCCCTGGCCCGCGGCGATGGCGGCTTCGGCCGCCTTCCAGTTCACAGCCGCAATGTAGTCGCGGTCGCGCTGCGTCGACGTCACTTCGAGTTTGCCCGTGGCCCGCTCGGCGTTGTACGACGTCCAGAACATCCAGCCGTCGGACGCCACCTTGCCCGCGTCGCCGAGATCGAAGTCGAACGGGGGCATCAGAATCTGCCAGCCGAGCGCCATCGTGCCGGTCGTGGGATCGATCTTCACGGCCGCGACGACGCCCTTGTAGTCGGTGGCGTACTTGTCGATCGGCATGTACGTGCCCTTGGGGATCGGAATCGAGAAGCGGCTGCCCATCATGGCGTATTCGGAATTCGGCGTGACGAACGAGCCCGAGTGGTTACCCGAGATGTTCGCCACCGGCCCGAGAATCTGCTTCGTCTTGAAGTCGCGCAGATCGATACGCGCGAGGCGACCGTTCATGTCGTTCACGAAGAGCCAGCGCCCGTCGTAGTCGCCCTTGGTTTCCGACAGCGCCGGATGATGCAGGTCGCCCCACGTGTAGCCGCCCAGCATCGCCTTCGACTCATCGTCGAATCCATAGCCGGTGGCCGGGTACGGCGAATACACGGGAATCGTCGAGATGTGGCGCATCGACGGGAGGCCGTAGACGTACACGTTGCCCGACTGCCCGCCCGACGCGAACATGTAGTACTCGTCGAGGTCACCGGGCGCGACGTAGGTCTTCTGCGCCGCGATCGCGATGTCGGAGGTGCCCGCCTGGCGGGCATTCTTCGGTGCGCTGGGTGAACATTTCGTGCTGACCACGGCGGCCACGGCAATCAGGGCCAGTGCCGACCACGCTGTTTTGCTCTTGCTCGTCATACGTCGCTCCTTGTGGGTCCTGAACTACTTGCCGGTCTTTGCTTTGAGGTCTTTGAGCCGCTGATATTCCACGAACGCTTCGCGCAGCTTTTGAATCGCCACGCCTTTCTGTTCCGGGGTGAGGATGATCTGGCGCGAGAGCACGACCGACATCGTGCCCGTCGGATTGGTCAGGAAGTCGTCGATGGTGCGGCCGAAGCGCGACTGCACGTCTTCAACCGCGTTCGACAGGTCCGGGCCGATCTGCGCCGGACTCTTGACGCCGAAGACAGAGAGCGAGTGGCAGACGAAGCACCCGGTCTGCACGAACCAGCCGCCGGGGCCCGTACGCATCGCCTCTTCGGCCGCGGCCTGTTCGGGCGAGGCCACGTCCGTGCGCGGCGAGCCCGCCACGTACTGCGCGGGCACGTCGGCGCGACGCCACGAGAGGATCAGCATCGCGAGCGACTGGGCCTGCTCGGTCGAAAGGTTGAAGTTCGGCATCACGGTTTCGCCGACGAGCGCGCGCGGATCCTTCAGGTGCGCGACGTGCCACGCAAACAACGTCTTCTGGCCCGACAACCGCGTGAAGTCGTACTGCTCCGGGGCCTTTTCGCCGACCTGCGTCAGATCCGGGCCGATGTGCCCGCCGCGCATGTTGATCACGTGGCAGGCGCGGCACCCCTTCTCGTCAATCAGCGTCTTCGCGAGATTGATCGCCGGCATGCCCTTCGTCTCGCGGTCGTACCGATGACAGGTGTTGCAGTTCATCTGGATGAGCGACCCCTTGTCCATCGCCAGCGAGTACTCGGTGCCGAGCGCCCGGCTCAGCAACGGCTCTTCCCAGTGCGCCACTTCGCCGTGCGCGTCGGAGACATCGATGGCCCAACCCTGGCCGCCGTGACAGGCCGTGCAGCCGTACTTCTCGATGGGATGGTTCTTCAGCGGCTCGACCGGATGCGTGCGGTACGGCTCCTCGGCCGTCTCAAAGCCCTTGAACGACACGGCCTGATGGCACGTCTGACACCGATCCGCGCGCCGCAGGCCCGGCACCCAGATCTGCGTCACACCCGCCGGCACCTTGTTCGCCGTGTCGGCGCCGAACTTCTGCGCCACCTGGGCGCGGAAGTCGTTCTGGTAGTAGCGCCAATCGTGCGCGCGGTCGCTCGCGAAGAACAACGCGCTCGACAGGAGCAACGCCAGACCGATGATGGCGAGGACCGGGCGGTCGATCTTGGGAAACGGTGAATCGCTGCGGCGTTCCATGTCAGATCCTCCCCGGCACAGCGGGCCAGACTTCCCACGGCCAGAAGAACTGCCAGGACGGTCCCCGCATGGCCATGCCGATGTAGGTCAGCACCAGAATCGCGACCATGATGAGAATGAACACGAGGTTCTGTGTGCGGCGCTCGCGCGGGAACCACACGCCGGCCGTCACCGACGAACTCCGGTCGAGCCACGGCCACACGGTCATCAGGCCGATGAGCAGGCCGGGCAGCACGACGCCGCCAATGAACGCGCCGTTGATCGTGAACGATCCCAGATGAATCGTCGTGTCGGTCACGACCTCCTGCAGCCACAGGAAATACCACGGCGCCTTCGCCGGGTTCGGCGTAATTAGCGCGTTGGCCGGCTCTTCGAGCGGCGACCGGATGAACACCGACAGGATGCTGACGACCGCGATGGTCGCGAGCGTGGCGATCACCGCGCGCCGCGTGAGATCGGGCACCGCGTTCACCGTCGTGTCCGGCGCCTGCAGCGTGCGCGAGGTCACCGCCGGCGCGGTCCCGCGCGCCACGCCGAGCAGTGTGTAGGTCTTGGTCGTCGACGGCGGCGTCACCACAGCGACCGCCGCGGTCTCTTCACGGTCGGCGCGCGCGAGCCCGCCGTCCTTGCGGACGCGCCACATGTGGTACCCGAACAGCACGGCCACCGCACCCGGCAGGAAGACGATGTGCAGCACGTAGAAGCGGATCAGGGTGGCTTGCTCGATCGAGCGGCCGCCGATCAGCAACTCGCGCACCTGCGGCCCGATCATCGGAATCGCCGACGCGATGTTGGTGCCCACCGTGACGGCCCAGAACGCCAACTGATCCCACGGCAGCAGGTACCCGGTGAACGACAGGAACAGCGTGAGCAGCAGCAGGACGACGCCGATCACCCAGTTCCATTCGCGATGCTGATTGCGGCCCACGCCGTTCTTGTAAGCGCCGGTGAAATAGACGCGCGCCAGATGCAGCACCACGGTGATGACCATCCCGTGCGCCGAGATGCGATGGACGGCGCGGATCCAGCGGCCGAACGTGATGACGTACTCGAGGTCCTTCACCGATTGATACGCGCGCTCGACCGAGGGCACATACAGAAACAGCAGCGGCAGACCCGACAGGGTCAGCAGCAGGAACAGCGCGAAGGTGATCGTGCCGAGCCAGAACGAATAGCGCCAGGCCATCGAGGCCTTCGACACCTTCGCCGGGAACCAGTGCAGCAGGAAGTTGGACGTGATCGCGTCGCCCGCCTCGCGATCCGACTGCGGGCGCAGACTCCAGAACGGGACGGTGCGCGTGCCCGGTGCACCGGGGCCGCGCGACGCGAAGAGCTGCTTCAGATAGTTGAGCATGGACGGCTCCCCGTTACACGGTCAGGCGGAAATCGCTCTCGACCTGGTCGGCCAGATCCACGACCAGTTGACCGTCGTCGGTCGCGATCGAGAGGCGGTACCACGAGAGTGGTTTGGGTGCGGGCCCCGACACGTTCGTGCCGTCGCCCTTATAGTGCGAGCCGTGGCACGGGCAACTGAACCGATGCGTCAACTGCAGCGGTTGGCCGCCCACGGTGGCCGTCTCCGGTCGCGGGAGCGCCTCGGCGCGCACGGTGCACCCGAGATGCGTGCACACGGCGGAAATCGCGTGAAAGGTCTTGCCGTTGCGGAAGATGAACAACCGCTCGTCGGCGAGAAACTTCAGTCCATCGGGGAAATCGTTCGGCACGCCGAGCTTCACGGTGGTCGGCGCGTCGTACGACACGTTCGGCACGAGCGAGCGCAACGAGGCCGCGCCCTGCGTGCACATCGCCATCACGCCGGCGCCGGAACCGAACTTCAGGAGGAAATCTCTGCGATCTTCGTTCATACCCATTTCTCCGTAATTGAGAACTTCTCCATCGTCATCGCGCCGGTGGGGCAGCGAATCGCGCACAACCCGCAGCGGATGCAGCGGTCGTCGTCTTTCACCATGGCGGCGAGCGGATGCGCGGTGCCGTCGGCGGCCTGCACCTGGATCGCCGCGCGTTCGTCGTCGGGCATCTCGATCTGATCGAAGGGCACGAACGCGAGGCAGTACTCGGGGCAGACGTCCACGCAGCGGTTGCAGAGCACGCAGATTTCGGGGTCGTAGATCGTTTGCACGTGGCAGACCAGACAGCGCGCGGCCTGCTCGCGCGCGGCCTCGGCGCCGTAGCCTGTTTCCACTTCGGCGATGCCGGTGCGGCGACCAAGGTCGAGCGTGGGCGGCGTCTTGCGATCGAGCGTCTCGAACCCCGCGATCATGCGGTAGAGATTCGTGGGGATCTCTTCGATCTCGAGGTGCGTTTCGATCCGGGCCTGGCCGCGCGTCAGAAACTCGTGCATGGACTGCGCGGCGCGTTTGCCGTTGGCGACGGCCTCGATGAGGTTGCGCGGTCCGAAGGCCACGTCGCCGCCGGCATAGATGCCGGCGGCGCTGGTGGCCAGCGTTTTGGGATCCACCTTGATCGTGCCGCCGGGCGTGAGGTCCACGTGGTCGGCGTCGGACAGGAAGCCGAGATCGGCCTTCTGTCCGATGGCCAGCACGCACGAGTCGGCCTCGATGCGCAGTACGTCGTCGTTGTTGTAGACCGGCGCGAACCGGCCGGTGCTGTCGAACACGGAGGTGACCGCGCGCAGTTCGATGGCGCTGAGGTGGCCCTCGCCGAGGAACGCCTGCGGGCCGCGACGCGTCAGGAACCGGACGCCTTCCTTCTGCGCCTCTTCGAATTCCTCGTGGCCCTGCGTGGACCGCAGCACGGGCATTTCAGACAGGTCCTCGAGCGAGACGATCGTGACTTCCGATGCGCCGCCGCGCAGCGCCGCGCGCGCCGAGTCCATCGCTTCTTTCGCGCGCGCGTCGGCTTCGCCGGCCAGCACAGCGGCTTCTTCCTCGCGACCCATGCGCAGCGCGGTGCGCGCGGCATCGAACGCCACGAAGCCGCCGCCGATGACGACCACACGGCGCCCGAGATCCGTGCGATAGCCGCGATTGACGTTGAGGAGGTAGTCGACGGCTTTGATCACGCCGTCGAGTTCCACGCCGGGCGCGGTGAGGTCGCGTCCGCGTGAGACGCCCACGGAAATGAAGACCGCCTCGTAGCCCTGTGATTTCAGGTCGGCGATGGCGCCGGGGCCCAGCGGCGTGTTGAGCCGCAGATCCACACCGAGCGCCACGATCTTGTCGACCTCGGCGCGCAGCAGCGTGCGCGGCAGGCGGTATTCCGGGATGCCGTAGCGCATCATGCCGCCAGGTTCGGCGGCCGCTTCGAACACCGTGACGCGATAGCCGAACGACGCAAGGTCGTGCGCCGCAGCCATGCCCGCCGGCCCGGCTCCGATGACCGCCACCTTGCGCGCGTCGGCGGACGGCAGCGCCTGCGTCAGCGTCAGCGGCGCATGGCCCGCAAACCGGTAGCCACCGGGTTCCGCGCCATCACGCAGACGGTCCTGTGTGTCCGGCTTCATGGACTCAACGCCGTACTGCTCGGTGACGTAGCGCTTCAGCGCGCGGATGGAGACCGGCGCATCGATCGTGCCGCGACGGCACGCGTCTTCGCACGGCGCCGCGCACACTCTGCCGCACACCGACGCAAACGGATTCGGCGCCCGCGCCACAAGGTAGGCCTCCTCATCGCGCTGTTCGGCGATGAGTTGCACGTATCGGCCGGCGTCCGTATTGACGGGACACCCGCTCTGACATTTGACCTGGTCCTTCCAATGCTGGAGATCCGGAAGTCGGACATGAACGGTCGGCGCCACACACGGGACAGTAGTCGTCGGTACAAACCCGGGGTATGACCGGCGTCATACGGCGCACTATTGGCGGTAGTATCTGCATCACCGGAGGATCTCTCGATGCACGCACGACGCTCTCTTCTGCTCTCCCTCACAATTTGTCTGGCAGCCGGCGGAGCCCACTATCTCGGCGCCCAAGCCCCGGCCAGCACGGACTGGGTCATGGCCGCGAACGCACCTGAAAACGCGGCGCTCCGCAATCTGCGCTGGCGCGGCATCGGCCCCGCCAACCCGGGTGGCCGCATCACGGTCATCGTCGGCATCCCCGGCAAGCCGGACACGTTCTATCTGGCCGGCGCCGCGGGCGGCATTCTCAAGACGACGAACGGCGGCACCACCGTCACGCCGATCTTCGACGACCAGCCGGTGGCATCGATCGGCGCGATCGAAATCGCGCCCTCCAACGAGAACATCCTCTGGGTCGGCACCGGTGAAGGCGATCCGCGCAATAGCACGTCGTTCGGCAACGGCGTGTATCGCTCGGCCGACGCCGGCCGCACATGGAATTACCTCGGCCTCGAAGACACGGAGCGCATCAAGCGCATCGCGGTCCATCCCACCAACCCTGATGTGGCGTACGTGTGCGCGCTCGGCCATGCGTGGGGCCCGAACGAACAGCGCGGCGTCTTCCGCACCAGCGACGCCGGCAAAACGTGGGCGAAGGTGCTCTACAAGAACACCACCACCGGCTGCTCAGACTTGACGATGGACCCGTCGGATCCGAAGACGCTCTACGCCGGCATGTACACGCACCTGCGTCGTCCGTGGCGCTTCGACAGCGGCGGCGGCGAAACGGCGCTCTACAAGAGCACGGATGGCGGTGACACCTGGAAGAAGCTGACCAACGGTTTACCGACCGAGATCATCGACCGGCCCGGCGTTGCCGTGTCGCTCAGCAACCCGAACGTTGTTTACCTCATCACCGAGACGAAGACGCAGGGCACGTTCTTCCGCTCCGACGACAAGGGCGAGAGCTGGAAGAAGATCAGCGACAACACGACGATCAGCTTCCGTCCCTTCTACTACGACGACATCCGCGTGGATCCGGCGAATCCGGATCGCATCTTCGCGCTGGCGGGCAGCCTGCAGCTCAGCAACGACGGCGGCAAGACGTGGGCGAACGCCGGCCAGGGCACGCACGGCGATCATCAGGCGATGTGGATCGACCCGAAGAACCCGAAGCGCATTCTTGAAGGTTCGGACGGCGGCTTTCAGATTTCCAATGACGGCTCGGCGACGTGGGAAGTGGTGAACAACTTCTCGTTCGCGCAGTTCTACCACCTGAGCTACGACCTGCAGAAGCCCTACACGCTCTGCGGCGGTCTGCAGGACAACGGCACGTGGTGCGGACCGAGCATGACGACGTCGAGCGACGGCATCCGCAAGCGCGACTGGTCCACGCTGAGCGGCGGCGACGGCTTCGAAGGCGTGCAGAACATCGCCGAGCCGTGGCTGGTGTACTCGAACTCGCAGGGCGGACAGACCTACGTCAACAACATGCGCACCAACACGAGCCGGCAGAATCCGCCGTATCCCAAAGACCTGAGCTCGACGGGCAGCGCGGTCGCCGGCTACAAGTATCGCTGGAACTGGAACACGCCGATCGTCCGTTCGCCGCACGACCCGAAGAAGATCTACATGGGCGGCAGTGTGCTGTTCAGCTCGATCAACCACGGTCAGTCGTGGACGGTGATGAGCCCCGACCTCACCACCAATGACAAATCGAAGCAGCAGTCGTCGGGCGGCGAGATCGTCACCGACAACACGGCCGCAGAGTTCCACTGCACGATTCTCGCGATCGCGGAGTCGCCCATCACGCCGGGCGTGATCTGGGTCGGCACCGACGACGGCAATCTGCAGATCACGCGCGACGGCGGCAAGACGTGGAAGAACGTCGTGAAGAACATTCAGGGACTGCCGGCGAATTCTTGGATTCCCAACATCGACGCGTCGCCGTTTGCCGCGGGTGAAGCCTACGTGGCGGTGGATCGTCATCGCGACAACGACTTCGCGCCGCACGCGTACAAGACGACCGACTACGGCGAAACGTGGACGGAGATCACATCGAATCTGCCGAAGAAGGGCTACGTGCATGTTGTCCGCTCGGACATCAAGCAGCGCGGGCTGCTGTTCCTCGGCACCGAGCTCGGGCCGTACGCGTCGTGGAATGACGGCAAGACCTGGGTGAGCCTGCGCAACGGCCTCGCGGCGGCACCGGTCGTCGAGACGCTCGTGCATCCGCGCACGAACGACCTGATCATCGCCACGCACGGCCGCGGCGTCTACATCATGGACAACATCCAGCCGCTCCGGCAGTTGGCCGCCGCGATGCAGACCGACGCGTTCCTGTTCGACGGACCCGCGGCGATCCGCTGGCAGACCTGGGGCCGCGACGGCAGCCTCGGCGCAAAGGAATACGTCGGTCAGAATCCCGCGATGGGCGGCATGGTCGACTACTACCTCAAGAGCGCGGGCCCCGCGAAGATCACGTTCGCGAACGCGGCGGGCAAGGTCGTTCGCACCATCAACGCGAACGGCCAGACCGGCGTGAACCGCGCGATGTGGGATCTCCGGTATGACGCCACGAGTACGCCGGCGCCGGCGCCGGCCCCAGGGGCCGGACCGGCAGGCGGTGGACGTGGTGGCGGTGGTGGTGGCGGACGCGGCGGCGGCGGCGGTCCGTACGTGCTGCCCGGCACCTACACGGTGACGGTTGCAGCGGGCGGTCAATCGCTGAAGCGCTCGTACGTCGTGCAGATGGATCCGCGCATCACCGTGTCCACGCTCGATCTGCAGACGCAGCTCGACGCCAGCCTGAAGCTCAGAGAGATGAGCGAGAAGATCGGCGCGATGATCGCGAAAGCTGACGATGCGGTGCAGCAGTTGACGGCTGCCGCGGCGACGAGTGCGGAAGCACGGGCGGCGCTCGAGAAAGCCAAGGACTTCCGCTTCCGGATGGGACGACTGCCCGGCGAACAGGGCTATCGCATCCAGGGCCGGTTGCGCGAAGACATCCAGTCGCTCGCCGGTTCCATCGGACAGAATCCCGGTCCGCCGACCGCAGGCGAAACGTTGCGCGTCAAGGAAGTGACCGGCAACCTCGCGGAGACTCTCGCCGACTGGGACCGCTTCCTCAAGTCGGTGGCGACGATCATCAAGTAGCCATACA
This sequence comes from uncultured Solibacteraceae bacterium, assembly GCA_964355365.1. GTDB lineage: Bacteria > Acidobacteriota > Vicinamibacteria > Vicinamibacterales > SCN-69-37 > SCUN01. Next base: position 9,342 of record CAYHEX010000129.1, read on the forward strand.
CTCGGCGCGTGATCTCGCGCGCGCGCAGTTACCGATTCGCAATAGCGACCATTGCGGCCGGGTTCGTGACTCTGGGAGTCACGGCCCGGCCGTTGGCCGTTCAGCAGACCACCGCGTCAACGACGAGGATCGATCCAGTCTTCGAGCAGTCGATCGATGAGCTGCAGGCCGCGCTCACGAGCGGCAAGGTCACGTCCGTGCAGCTGGTCGAGCGCTACACCACCCGCATCACGCTCTACGACGTTGGCGGGCCGCGGTTGAACGCGATCATCGCCATCAATCCCAACGCGCGCGCCACCGCGGCCGCGCTCGATCGTGAACGCGCGGCCGGTCGCGTGCGCGGACCGCTGCACGGCATTCCGATCGTGATCAAGGACAACTTCGACACCGCGGACATGCCGACGACCGGCGGATCGATCGCGCTGGCCACGTCGCAACCCGCGCGCGACGCGTTCCAGGTCGCGAAGCTGAAAGACGCCGGCGCGATCATTCTCGCCAAGGCCAATCTCCAGGAACTCGCCGCCGGCATCGTCACCGTCAGCTCGCTGGGCGGACAGACGAAGAATCCGTACGACCTCACGCGCAATCCGGGCGGGTCGAGCGGCGGCTCGGGCGCGGCCGTCGCGGCCAGCTTCGCCGCGGCCGGCATGGGCACCGACACGTGCGGCTCGATCCGTATCCCGTCATCGCACAACAACCTCACGGGACTACGGCCCACGCGCGGACTGTCGAGCCGCGGCGGCGTGATTCCGCTGTCGCACACGCAGGACGTGGCCGGCCCGATCGCGCGCAGCGTGCGCGACGTCGCGCGCCTGCTCGACGCGACGGTCGGCGCGGATCCGGACGATGCGGTGACGCAGCTGGGCGCCGGCCACATCCCGCGGTCGTACGTCGACGGGCTCGCCGCGGCCACACTGAAGGGCACGCGCGTCGGCGTGCTGAAGGAACTCTTCGGCGACACGCCCGATGACGCGGAAGTGACAGGCATCGTGAATGCGGCGACGGCACGGATGCAGGCAGCGGGCGCGGAGGTTGTGGATATCGCCGTGCCCGGCCTCGCGGAGTTGATGCGCTCATCGAGCGTGATCGACGCCGAGTTCAAGTTCGATCTGGCGGATTACCTGGCGACACGGCCGTCACCGGTGAAAAGCCTCGGCGACATCATGTCGCTCGGCCTCTATCACGTCGATCTCGATGCGAACTTCCGCCGCCGCAATGCCATCGCGTCGCGCGACACCGACACGTATCGCGCGTCGCTCACCAGGCAGAGAGAGCTGGCCGACGCGATGCTGGCGGCCATGGACGCCGCGAAGGTGTCGTTCGTCGTGTATCCGCCGATCCGACGCAAGGCCGCGCTGATCGGCGAGCCGCAACCGGGCGGCAACAACTGTCAGCTCAGCGCAAGCACCGGATTCCCCGCGCTGGTCGTGCCGGCCGGCTTCACGCCCGATGGCCTGCCTATGGGCATCGAGATGATGGGCCGGCCCTGGAGCGAACAGGCGCTGCTCTCGGCCGGACTCGCGCTCGAACAGTCGGCACCGCAGCGGAAGGCGCCGGCGTCGACGCCGGCGCTGACGTTGAAGAGCACCGTGCGCGTG
>CAYHEX010000130.1:0-10906 GCA_964355365.1 uncultured Solibacteraceae bacterium
AGAAACACCGGCACGCGGACGCGCCCGAGGCCCGTCACGCTGTCGTATGTGTCGATCCACGCGCCCATGCCCGCGGACGCGTCGAGCTCGGCCCGCGGGGGGCGGAGCTCCACCGACACGATGCCCGGCGACGCTTCGAGTGTTCTCAGTAAAGACACGCCGTAAGTCTAACTGTTACGGCCATGAAGCAATGGGGCAATGGGGCAATGAGGCAATGAGGCAATATTGCTCTGTGGCAACAGCACTCCGATCTCTCCAATTGATTCCCTCGCTGGCCCTGGCGCCGGAGTCCACGCCGATCTCCGACCTCACGCGCCTGCGCGCGGCGCTCGGCCCCGACGCTCCGCGCCTGCTGATGAAGCGCGACGACCTGCTGTCGTTCGGACAGGGCGGCAACAAGGTACGCAAGATGCAGACGGTTGCGGCCGAGGCGCAGCGCACCGGCGCCGACCTGCTGATTACGTGCGGAGGCGTGCAGTCGAACCACGCGCGCGTCACCGCCGCCGTCGGCGCAGTGCTCGGCATCCCGGTCGTGCTCGTCGCCAACGGCGCCGCCCCGCACACCCTCACCGGCAACGCCCGGCTCGACGCGCTGTACGGTGCTGATGTGCGCTACGTCTCTACGCGCGAGGAGCGCACCGCGATGATGGCCCGCGTGGCTGACGACGCGCGTGCCGCCGGGAAACACCCGTTCGTGGTGCCGCTCGGCGCATCAACGCCGCTTGGCGCGATGGGTTTCGCCCGCGGCGTAGAGGAACTCGCCGTCTCTTCGCACAGGCCCACCGCCATCATTCACGCCACGTCGTCTGGCGGCACGCAAGCGGGCCTCATCATCGGCTGCGCGCTCTTCGGGTTGACGCCACAGATCATCGGCGTCAGCGCGGATGATCCGGCCGACGCGCTCAGCGCGACGATCGCGGAACTGCTGCGGGGCGCCGCGGCCCATCTCGGCGCTGCGTCATCGTCGCTCGGCGCGGACCTGCCGATCGCCGTTGACGACACCTTCGTCGGCGCCGGTTACGGCGTGCCAACGGAGGCGTCTGTTGAAGCCACGGCGCTTCTTGCGCGCACCGAGGGCATCGTGGTGGACCCTGTGTACACGGCAAAGGCCATGGCCGGACTGATCGCCCGCGTGCGCGGTGGCGCGTGGACGCGGAACGACACCGTCTTGTTCTGGCACACGGGTGGGGTGCCTGGGTACTTCGCCTAACCAATTAGCGAGTTAGTGAATTAGTGAGTTAGCGAATTTGTGAGGCATCATCAGAACGATGGCCATAACCCTTACGAGCTACGGTGCCGCCAGAACTGTCACGGGCTCCAAGCATTTGCTTGACGTCGGTGGCCACAAGATTCTGGTCGACTGCGGACAATTCCAAGGATTGAAGGAACTGCGCGAACGCAACTGGCAGCCGCTGCCGATGCACGTGGACGCGGTGATTCTCACGCACGCGCACCTCGATCATTGCGGCCTGCTGCCGCGGCTCGTGCAGCAGGGCTTCCGCGGGAAGATCTTCTGCACGGCCGCCACCGCCCAACTCGCCAAGATCGTGCTGGCTGATGCCGGAAGGCTGCAGGAAGAAGACGCGGCGCGCGCGAACCGCAAAGGCTACACGAAGCACAAGCCGGCGTTGGCGCTGTTTACCGAAGAAGATGCGGCGCGCGCCACCACGCTGTTCCAGCCCGTCGGCTACGAACGGCCGGTCCCTGTTGTGCCCGGTGTCACGGTGGAGTTTCTGAACGCCGGCCATCTGCTCGGCTCGTCGTTCGCGCGCGTGCGCATTGCCGACGGCAACAAGACCATCGTGTTTGGCGGCGATCTGGGTCGTTACGGCCGGCCCGTGCTGCCGGACCCAACCGCGGTCCACGACGCCGACGTGCTTTTACTCGAATCCACGTACGGCGATCGCGTGCATGAAGCGGATGACGACGCGTCGACGCTGGCGGAGGTGATCACCGCCACGGCCAAGCGCAAGGGCAAGGTCATCATCCCGTCGTTCGCGCTGGGCCGCGTCGAGGAATTGCTCTATTGGATCGGCCTGCTCGAGTCGCAGAAGCGCATTCCGGAACTGCCGGTCTATGTCGACAGCCCGATGGCGCGCGAAGTCCTGCAGGAATATCGCGCCCGTCTCAATGAACTCGACCCGGAGATCTCGCACATGGCGGCCAGCAGGGCCCCGCATCATCGCCGGGAGCGAGACGTGATGGCATTTTCGACGGCGCGTTTGCGCGTGGTCGCGTCGCCCAAAGAGTCGCAGGAGGTGCAGGCGTCCACAGCGCCCGCGATCATCATCTCCGCGAGCGGCATGGCGACAGGCGGCCGCGTCCTCCATCATCTGAAGAAGGGCCTGCCCGACGAGCGCAACACGATCCTGTTCGTCGGGTACCAGAGCGTGGGCACCCGTGGTCGTCAGATCCGTGACGGCGCGGCGTTTACCAAGATTCACGGCGAAGAGATCCCGATCAATGCCAATGTCGCGTCGTTCGACTCGATGTCCGCGCATGCCGACGCCAACGAGATCATGCGCTGGCTCGGCCACTTCACCACACCGCCGCAGCTCACGTGTCTCGTGCACGGCGAACCCGGCCCCATGGACACGCTCAAGGCGCGCATCGAGCGCGAACTGTCGTGGACCGTCAAGACTCCCAATCAGGGCGAAAGAATCACACTGTGAGCGACCGGAAGTACCTCCTCGAGCAAGTCGACGATGCGGCGGTGGTGCAGGTGTATGCGGACGGTTTTGCGTCGCTCACGCTGCAGGACCGGATTCTGATCTGGCATTTGTATCAGGCGGCCGTCGCCGGTCGCGACATCTACTACGACCAGCGCTACCGCCACAGCCTCGCCATGCGTCGCGCGCTCGAGCACGTCCTCACGCACCCGGACGGCGTGCCCCCCGCGGTCCTGGCCGAGATCCGCCGCTACACGAAGTTGTTCTGGATCAACACCGGCCCGTACCACAACCTCACGGCGCGCAAGTTCACGCTCAAGTGCACGTGGGACGAGTTCAAGGGTGCGATGGGGTCAGAGCCCTTTTCCACACTTTTGCGCGAAATGGGGACAGAGCAAGTTGTCACGGACGCGTTTTTCAACGCCGACAGCGAGCCGATGGTCACCTGCAAGACGCCCGGCGGTGGCCGCGACATTCTGGAGATGAGCGCGAACAACCTGTATAGCGGCGTGACCAGCGCCGATCTGGACGGATTTACCGAGAAATACGGCCTGAACTCCCGGCTGGTGAAGACCACCGACGGCCTCGTTGAAGAGGTCTATCGCGTCGGCGGCAAGTACCACACCGAGATCTCCCGCATCGTCGGTCACCTGACCGACGCGTTGCCGTACGCGCCTGCGACGATGCGGACATCGCTCGAAGCGCTGATTCGCTGGTACACGACCGGTGAAGATGCTGATCGGGCGGCGTACGACATCGCCTGGCTCGCGGACAAAGATTCCGTCGTCGATTCGATCAACGGCTTTGTGGAGGTGTACCTCGACGCGCGCGGCATCAAGGGCGCGTGGGAAGCGCTGGTGTACTTCGTCAATGTGGAGAAGACGAAGGGGATTGAACAGCTCGCGCATTCGGCGGCGTGGTTTGAAGCGCGCATGCCGTGGGATCCGCAGTGGCGGCGCAAGGACGTGAAGGGTGTGACGGCGCGCGCGATTGATGTGGTTGTCGAGGCGGGAGATTCCGCGCCCGTGACGCCGATCGGCATCAATCTGCCGAACGACCAGAATATTCGCGAAGTGCATGGCAGCAAGTCTGTGTCGCTGGCCAATATCAATGAGGCGTACGACAAGTCGTTGCCGACGTCGTACCGCCGCGAGTTTGCGTGGTCGGAAGAGGAAGTGACCCGCGCCGAGAAGTGGGGCGCGCTGGCGAGTGAGGTGACGACCGCGATTCATGAGGTGTTGGGTCACGGCTCGGGCCGCGTCGCCGATCGATTGAACGGTCAGCCGCAGCTTGTGATCAAGGAGCACTACTCGGCGCTCGAGGAATCGCGCGCGGATCTGGTCGCGCTCTATTTCGTCGGCGAGCCCAAGATTGCCGAGTGCGGGCTGTTGCCGGCCGAGCATCAGGCGGAAATCGTGCAGACCGAGTATGAAGCCTACGCGCGCAACGCGCTCGTGCAGTTGCGGCGCATTCGCGAAGGCTCGCAGATCGAAGAAGACCACATGCGCAATCGCCAGGCGATCGTGCATTGGCTGATGAACAACACGAACGCCATGGAGGTGCGGAAGCGCGACGGCAAGACCTTCTACGTGATGGTCGACGCGAAGGCGTTCCACGATGGCGTAGGCCAGATGCTCGCCGAGGTCCAGCGCATCAAGAGCGAGGGCGATTACGCTGCGGCCGCGACGCTCTTCGACTGCTACGGCATTCACTTCGATCCGTCGTTGCGCGATGAAGTGGTCGCGCGTGTCGACACGCTGAACCTGCCGTCCTACACGGGCTTCGTCCAGCCGAAGCTCACCCCGGTGATGGGCGCGGACGGCCAAGTCGCGGACGTCGAGATCAGCTATCCGCAGGATCTCGAAAAGCAGATGCTGGGATACAGCGCGGGCTAATACAATCGGCGCATGCGTCGACAGATGCTTGCCCGTTTTGCCGTTCTTGCTGCGCTTTCCGTCTCGATTGGGGCGCAGACCCCGTCGACATCCAACGACGATCTCGCCGCCAAGGTGCGCGCCGAGCTCGCTGTGGCGCGCAAGTTGCCTCCAGCCCTCGACCGAGTCGTGACGCCGGTCATTGACCGCCTGTGGGACGGCTTCGATCGCGACGCCGCGCTGGGTCAGGTCCAGTTCATGGACCAGTACTGGCGCCTCCCCGGCAACGAGGGCTTCGACAAGTCCATCGATCGCATCAAAGCGCGCCTCGTCGCGGCGGGCTTCAAGGAACTCGCCGAGCGACCGAAGACGCCGATCGGCGTGCCGTCGCTGTGGATCGAGCCGGCGCCGACGCCGAGTCTTGGCTGGGACCAGCAGGTCGGCACGCTGGCGATCGTCCGCGATGGACAGCCCGAGCAGGTCGTCATCTCGCGTGAAAAGGAACGGCTCGCGCTGGCGATCAACTCGTTTTCGACGGCGCCTGGCGGCGTCACGGTGCCGCTGATCGACGTGGGCGGCGGCGGCAACGCGAATGACTACGCCAACAAGGACGTGAAAGGCGCCGTGGTTGTCGGCACGGCGGCCACGGGGCAGCTCTACACGCAGGCCGTCGTGAATCGCGGCGCCATTGGCGTCGTGTCGACTGCGAAATCGCCGGCGTATCTCGATCCGAGCCCTGATCTCCTGCAGTGGGGCAGCATCACCTACGACGAGACGCGCAAGCCGTTCGGCTTTCGCGCGACGCCGCGCGCGGCCGAGACGATGAAAGCCGCGACTGCGGCCGGCCCCGTGAAGGTGCGGGTGGAAGTGGCCACAACGTTCGCGCGCAAGCCCGAGCGAACGCTGTCCGCAGAGATTCCTGGCGCGACCGTGCCCGGTGAGCGCATCGTCATCGCGGCGCACATTCAGGAGCCCGGCGCGAATGACAACGCGAGCGGCGCGGCGACCAATATGGAGCTGTCGCGCTCGCTCGTGATGGGCGTACTGGCGAAGAGGATTCCGGCGCCGGCGCGCACGCTCACGTTCCTGTGGGTCAACGAGATCAGCGGCAGCCGCCGCTGGCTCAGCGAGCATCCCGACGACAAAGCCGGCGTGAAGTACATGTTCTCGCTGGACATGACCGGCGAGGACATCACGAAGACCGGCGGCGTGTTTCTGATCGAGCGCTACCCGGATCCCGGCGCGGTGTGGCAGCGACCGTGGGATCCACACACGGAGTGGGGCGCCGGCCGCGTGGATGCGGCGACGTTGAAAGGCGACCTCATCAACGACCTGCACATGGCCATATGCGAGCGCGTGGCCGCGACGAGCCTCGCGAGTGTGAAGAGGCCCTGGGATGTTCGCAGCAATCCCTACGAAGGTGGCAGCGATCACACGCAGTTCGCCAGCGCGGGCGTGCCGTCGGTGCTCGACTGGCACTTCACCGACCGCTTCTACCACACGAATCGCGACACGGCGGAGAAGACCAGCGCGGATGAGATGCGCAATGTCGGAACCGCCGTTGCGGCGAGCGCCTGGCTGATGGCGAGTGCGGATACGCAGATCGGCGCGTCCGTCAAAGAGCTCGTGACGAAGGCCGGCAATGCGCGCGTCGCGGTGGAAACGCGTGAAGGCGCGATCGAGCGCCCGGGCGTAAAGCCCGACGCGAACGCTCCGATCGTTGCCGCGTGGCGCAAGTGGTACGACGAGGCGATCGCGAGTGTGAGCCGGCTGGTCGTGACAACGCCGGCGAAGGAGCCGACGACCTCGCCGCCGACGGAGCGCGCGGAACACGGGCCCTGGGTGCCGGATGACGACGCCCAATCGGCCCAATGCGATCAAGTCACGATGCCTGAAATTCCCGCCACCGTCGTGAACGTCTTCTGGGCCGCCGACGACCGCCTCTTCTGCACGTGCCCCTCCCACACTGAATCCCACAAAGAAATGCGCGAACGGCAGTTGCTGTTCGAAACGGCGCCGCGATCGGCCAACGCGCTCGTGCGACGGGCGGCCGCCATTGCGCTGGGCCGCCTCGAGTCCGTGACCACGATTCCGACACTGATGGCGCTGCTGAAGGACCCGCAGTCGGGCGTTCGCGCCGCTGCGGCCGATGCGCTCGCGCAGTCCGTGAAAGTGCCCGGACCCGAGGTCGCCGCGATCTGGTCGCAGTTAAAGGGCATCCTGATGGCGGGCGTGCCGACCGACGACACCACGGCTGCCGCGGCGATGGAAGCGATCGGCCGGCTGCCGCTCAGCGCAGAAGAAGCGGACGCGATCGGCGGCCTCTTGATCGACTGCACGATTGACGTGACATGTCGGCCGAGCATTCCAGGTGCCGTGATCGATTTCCGCGTGCCGCTGACTCGTCTTGACGGCGCCGCGAAAGCGCTCGAGTCGCTGACGCGCAAAAAGCCGAAGGTGAACCTGGGGCGCAACGGTGTCATCACGCTGCAGCGTCTCGCCGCGCACGGCCAGCAGGAGCTGACGCGCGCCCCCGGTGCGTCCGACAAGGGCCGCGGCGCTGAAGTCATGACGGAGATGCTGGCGCACATGCGCCGCCTCAGCGTGCAGGCGCTCATTAACATCGGCGATCGCGACACCGACACGATCCTGCGTGCCGCCACCGACGGCGACTGGCAAGTGCGTCGTCTGGGAACCACGATGCTGTCGGGATTGCGGCTTGATGGACCGGATGTGGACGATCGCGCCGCGTCGGCGCTCGACCAGCGGCTCAAGGATCAGGCGTTTCTGGTGCGGATCGAGGCGGTGAAGGTGGCCGCGCGTGTGGCCGGGCGCACTGGCGACTGCAGCACGCTGCTTACGGCGACGCACGACGCAGCGCCGCCTGTCGCCATGCAGGCCATCGACGGTTTTGCCGCAGCGTGCAAGGACATAGCGCCAATTCTCGGGCGACTGCATGTGCTCGCCGACGCGCTGTCGGATTCGCTCTCCGCGTCTCCGTGGCAGATTGGCGCGCGTGCCGTTGCGGCGCTCGCGAAGCTCGCGCCGGCTGAGGCTGCGACTTATGTGGCGAAGCGCGAACTGTTCGCGAGCCCGGTGTGGCAACTCCGTGCGGCGATCGCCACCGTCGCCGGCCGCGTGAAGAACGAGACCGTGTTGCTCACGCTTGCGAAAGACCAGGTGCCCAACGTGCGCAGCGCCGCGCTTGATGGTCTGCGCGCCATGGCCAGCACACATCTCTACGCCGAGTCGCTCGACGCACTTACCAGCGATGACTTTCAGCTGATTCGCACCGCCGCCAACTCGCTCAAGGGTGCGCCGAAGAACGACGACACCGCGATGGCGCTGGTCAAGACCCTCACGCGCCTCAGCGACGAGGGCAAAGACACGTCGCGCGACCCGCGCATGGCCCTGTTGGAGCGACTGACGGAGCAGCAACCGGTGGAACTGCTGTCCTTCATCAAGGAGCGGCTCACCGACTTCGATCCGGACATCGCCGCCGCAGCGAAGGCCCTTTGCGAGCGGCTCGTGCCCAACACGACCTTCACCGCGGAACCACGGCTGCGCACCCCGCAGCAGGCCACGCTCGACGAGGTACAGAATCTGCCCAAAGCGGCGACCATCGTCATGACTACCGGCGACCGCATTGAGCTGCAGTTTCTCGGTGATACACCGATGACCGTGGCGCGCTTCGCCGCACTCGCGCGCGCCAACTACTACAACGGGCTCACGTTCCATCGCTTCGTCGCCAACTTCGTCATTCAGGGCGGCAGCCCCGGCGCGAGCGAATACGTCGGCGACGCGCGCTACATGCGCGACGAACTGGGCCGCGCCATGAATCTGCGCGGCGCGGTCGGCATCTCCACCCGCGGCCGCGACACTGGCGACGCGCAGTTCTTCATCAACCACGTTGACCTGCCGCGCCTCGATCACGACTACACGATCTTCGCCAACGTCACGACCGGCCTCAGCGTGGTCGACAGGATCCTCGAGGGCGCCACGATCGCGACGATCACGGTTCGGTAGCACAGCCCAACGGTTTTCCCGCCGACCCCGTCTAATCGTCATGCTGTCTGACATCCGATTCGCCTGGCGGTCCCTGCGATCCACTCCCGGGTTTTCTGCCGTGGCGTTGATCGTGCTCACCCTTGGTATCGGCGCGACCACCGCGATCTACTCGGTCGTCGACGCCGTGGCGTTGCGCGGCCTGCCCTTCGAGCGTGCCGACAGGCTGATGCTCGTCGACGAGACGAATCCCGCCCCGAAAGGTCTGACCGGCGGGTACGTGAACGCCGCGAACTTCTTCGATTGGCGTGCGCAGCAAACCAGCTTCGAGGACCTTGCGGCGTTTCAAGGCGCGAGCCTCACGGTGTTCGACAGCGGCGAACCTGAAAGCCTGCGGACGATGATGGTGTCGTCCACCCTCATGCCGCTCTTGCGCGTCAGTCCGCGCATCGGCCACCTCTTCACCAGCGCGAACGAAGTGGCCGGCCGCAACCGCGTCGCCCTGATCAGCGGCAGCCTCTGGCGCCGCCGCTTCGGCGCCGATCCCAATGTCGTCGGCAAGACCTTCACTGTTGGGCAACCAGGCGCCGCGAGTCCAGGTCGCGACGACGGCGTCTGGGAAGTGATCGGCGTGATGGGCGACGGCTTTGAGTTTCCGGTGGGACGGCTGAAGCCGATCGAGGTGTGGGTGCCGTACGTGCCCAACTCGGACGAGTACCCGCGCGGCGACGGCAGCAACCGTAACTACAACGCTCAGGTGTTGGGGCGCCTGAAGGACGACGTTACGAAAGATCAGGCCTACGCCAACATGGCGCAGATCACCGGTGCCCTCAAGGCGCAGTATCCGAAGTGGTTCAGCGATCGCTGGGTTGGAGTGACGCCCCTCCACGAGTCGATCGTCGGCAAGGCCCGCGGCTGGATGTTCCTGCTGCTGGGCGCGGTGGCCTTCGTGCTGCTGATCGCGTGCGTGAACGTGGCGAACCTGATGCTGGCCCGCGCGACGGCGCGGTCGCGCGACATCAGCGTACGCGCGGCACTGGGCGCGTCACGCTGGCAACTGGCCCGCGCGCTCCTTGCCGAAAGCCTCCTGTTGTCGATCACCGGCACGGTGCTCGGCGTTGTCGCGGCCTATTGGGGCGTCGGCGTGATGCGCTCGGCCTTGCCGACGACGTTGCCCCGCGTGGCCGACATCGCCATCAATCTTCGCGTGCTGTCGGTGACGGCTGTCGCGTCGCTCATCACCGGCGCGTTGTTCGGCGTGCTGCCGGCGATTCAGTTCTCGCGCCCGTCGCTGTCGAGCGCGCTCCGCGAAGGCGGCCGCTCCGGCAACGTCGGCATGGCGCGGCAGCGCGCGCGTACGGCGCTGCTCGTCGCTGAAGTGGCATTGGCCGTGGTGCTGCTGATCGGCGCCGGCCTGTTCGTGTCGAGCTTTGTGAAGCTCACGCGCGTCGATCTTGGCATCGACACCTCGCACGTGCTCACCGTGAGCGTGTATCCCAAGGTCGACTTCTCGAAGGAACGCATCGACGCGGACATGGCGCGGGCGGCCGGGCTGCTTCGCGACGTGCTCGATCGCGCGAAGGCGATCCCCGGTGTGGACGTGGCCGCGATTGCGTCGGGTACACCGCCACTCGGCACGGGCTGGAGCCGCTCGAGCCTCACGGTGCCCGGCCGTCCAAAGTCTCAGGACCCCGACGACAGTCCCGATCAGAAGAACATCTCGCCCGACTACTTCCGCGCCATCAACGTCCCGGTTCTGAACGGCCGCGAGTTCACCACCGCTGACGGCGCGACTGGTGCCGAGCCGGTGCTGATCATCAACGACATCGCGGCGGATCGCTTCTTCAAGGGACAGAACCCAGTTGGCGTCACCGTCCAGTCCAACGGCACCCGCCGCATCGTCGGTGTCGTGCGCGCCGTGCGGCTTGGCGGTCCCGAGGCGCCGTTGCGGCCCGAGGTCTACATTCCGATCAGCAGCACGCGCGCATTTGGCGGCACGTTGTACATCCGAACATCGCGCGAGCCGGTCGGACTCGCCACAGACGTGCGTCGCATGATCAGCGGCGTCTTGCCGGATGTGATCGTGCCGGACGCGCAGACGTTTCAGCAGATGTACGACAAGCTGATCGTGCAGCGGAAGTTCAACATGATCGTCCTGGCGCTCTTCGGTGTGCTCGCGATGGTCATCGCCGCTGCCGGCATCTATGGCGTGATGGCGTACATCGTCGAGCAGCGCACGCAAGAGGTCGGTGTGCGCATGGCCCTCGGCGCACAGCCGGGACAGGTGCTGCGGATGATCCTCTCGGGCGCCGCCGTTCTGATGGGTGCGGGGATTGGGATCGGTCTGGTGTCAGGCTG
>CAYHEX010000131.1:0-10903 GCA_964355365.1 uncultured Solibacteraceae bacterium
ATCACCGGAGCCGCCCGGACCGTTGCCTTCCTGGACGTGACTGCCGATGATGATCAGGTTCTTGTACATGCTCGGCGGTGACGACACCGGCACGTGGACGTTCGGCAGGCCGTTTGTCATTTCCGGCGTGTCGAGATCGACGATGCCGTTGGCGCCGAACTTGGTGTTGAGCGCGCCGGTCTTGGCGTCGAGCGTAAACAGCTTTGCGTCGGAGGTGCCGACGACGATCTGCGGGGGCGTGGTCGCGTCGCCGGGGAAGTACTCAACGCCGCGCGTTGCTGGATTGCCCGTGGGCAGCTTGTACACCCAGACCTCTTTGCCCGTCACCGGGTCGAGCGCCACAACACGACCGTAGGGCGAGGCGATGTACATGATGCCGTTGATGATGAGCGGCGTGGCCTGCGAGCCTTGCAGGCCCGGAACGCCGCCACTGCCGCGACCGCCCGCTGGAGCGCCCGCGCGGCCAGCGGCGGCCGGATCAGCGGGCGCACCGGCGCGGCCACCGCCGCGTCCGCCGGCCGGGGCGACGTAGCCTTCCGGCTTCAGGTGATAGGTCCATGCGATCTCGAGGTTGCCCGCGTTGGCCGGCGTGATCTCGGTCAGGGGCGAATGGCGCATGCCGCCGGTGTCGTGGCCGTAGGTCGGCCATTCTTTCGAGGCGGCGTACTTCTCCGGCGTCAGCGTGGTCGCCGGGGCCGGTTTGGACTGCGCGTAGAGCAAGCCGGCGCCCATCGTGCTAATGGCCGCAGTGACGTAGAGGGCATTTCTCAGTCGAGTCATAGGTGCTCACCTGTGATGCGCGCTTGGCGCGCGCTTAACCTTACGCCCTGTGGTACCCCCATTGTCAGGTGTTACCGTTACGCGCGGTTACGCGGCCGGATTTCCGTCACCCCAACGCATGATTTCGCGCCGTTTCGGCCAGAATCACCCGAACAGATGACGACTTCTGGCGCGCCGATCCGTAGATTGACCCTATGAAAAAGACCGTTCTCACGTTTGGTTTCCTCTCGGGTGCGCTGTCGGCCCTCATGCTGTTCGGCACCGTGCCCTTCATGGACCGCATCGGGTTCGACAAGGGCGCGATCGTCGGCTACACCGCGATGGTCATCTCGTTCCTGTTTGTCTACTTCGGCGTCCGGTCGTATCGCGACAACGTCGGCGGTGGGCAGCTCAGTTTCGGGCGGGGGCTCGCCGTCGGACTGCTGATCACCGTGATTTCGTGCCTCTGCTACGTGGCGGCCTGGGAGGTCGTGTACTTCAACTTCATGCCCGACTTCATGGACAAGTACGCGGCCTACGCGATTGAGCAACTGCGCGCGTCGGGCGGCACCCAGGACGCGATCGATGCGATGACGAAGCAGATGGCGGACTTCAAGGTGATGTACGCCAACCCGCTCTACAACTCCGCGGTGACCTTTCTCGAGCCCACGCCGGTGGGGCTGCTGGTGACGCTGATATCGGCGACGGTGCTGAGGAAGAAGGCGGCTTAGCTGAAGCGCGATTCCGCCGGGGTGATGGCGGTGTTGTAGCGCGCGTAGAGCGGGCTCCGTCGCCGGATGGCCCATTCGGAACCCCAGAGCGCACTCACCAGCAGGATCCCGCCCGCCAGCGTCATGTTCGGCCTGGCGTCAGGCCAGAACCTGGTCATGCCCGCACTGGCCAGGAAGAGCGTGACGAAGATGATCGATTGCGCAGCCTTTTGCCCGGCGACGACGAGGCTGAGCGCGTGCATGGTCGCGAGCACGCCAAGGACAGGGAGCAGCACGTCCAGGCGGATCGACGCGGGTAGCCTGTGGAGAACCACCAGTTGAAGAGCCACGGCGCCGGCCCATAGCGCGAGTGGAGCGATCAAGACTCTCAGCCACAGGGCCACGGCCAGCGTCCAGCTCGAGAAGGGCAGCGTGCGAAGCCGCCGAAGCTCTCGACGAACTTCGTCGCCGAACGTTGCCAGCATCATGAGGATGATGACGACCGCCAAGGGAAGCTCTGAACCGCGGCCTTCGAAGGGCAACAGCCAGTAGGCGCGGAGGAAACTGGCGAGCGGCCGCGACTCGAAGAGCCACCAGTAGCCGATCACCGCGGCGATGATGGATCCCACGAACCACAGGCTGCGACGCGCCTCTCGCCAGTACATGAATCCGAGACCGGTCAGCGCCGGCGTTGTCGAGGGAGCGGCCATGGCCGGTGCGGTGTTGGTGGCTCCGGGGCGAAGCCCGCGCACCGAAGGTGGCCGCGCCGCGACCGGGGGGACATGGAAGTAGCGCGCCAGCGTCAGCAGTGTGAATGCGATGGCGATGACGCCCGACACCATCGTTGGCAGGGCTGCGGCGTGCGTGATGATCGGCGCCAGCGCGAACGGCAGCGCGACGCCCGCGATGCACCACACGCCCACGCTCAGGATCATCAGATAGCCCACGATTCGGCGCGCCCTCGAGTACGGCCGCAGGCGATCGAGCGACTTCAGGCCCGGCCAGTGGGCTGGAGAAGTGTTGAGGGACAGGCCGCCCCAGACCGCGCAGCACCCGCTAATGAGGATGATCTCGCGAGCGGGCAGACCGGCCTGCCTGCTGGCACTGACCATCGCTGTGCCGATCGCGCTGGCCACGGTCGCCGTTGCCGCCGGTATGACGACTGCCAGCCACCACCGCGCGACCCAGAGATCGCGGCGACTCGCAGGCAGCTGCGCGACCTCGCGCGACTGCAGTGTGCTTGTCGGGATCAGTGCCATCAGCCACGACGCGGCCATCGCCCAGGCAAGGATGCCACTCGCTCCGCGCGCCGCGAAGTCGGGGCCGTCGAGGAGCACGAGCTGGCGCGCCCATCCGACGCCGAGGATGAAGAAGACACCTGCCAGATACGTCGGCAGCATTCGTCGCGCGCATTCGAGGAGAAGACGGCGTCGCATGATGTCCTCTACGCGCCGATCCTGCCGACGGCGGTGGCGGCGACAAGCCCGAGCAATGTCGCGAACGTGAAAAACCGCCGCCGGACGTCGATCCACAGGGCGTACAGGCCAAACGCGACCCATGGCCCTCGGCGCCGGAACTGGCCCACGACGAGCCGGGCGGTCGCGTTCATTCCCGTCCCACCGCGACGAAGAGTTCCTCGAGCGTCACCGGTGTTTCAGTGATGGACGATGCGCCTTCGCGTTGCAGCCACTCGATGGGTGTCTGCTTCAGATCAACGAGCGCGCGCCAGCGGTTCTGTTCGTGCTGCTGCACGAATACGCCGGCGCGTGTCGCGATCACGTCGCCGCGATCGACGATGAAGTCGACCATGCGATGACGCTCAATGACGTCCGCCGTTGTGCCTTCGAAGAGCATCCGGCCGTTCTTGATCATGCCGATGTGATCGGCGAAGCGCTCGATGTCGGTGAGTCCGTGCGAGGAGATGAGCACCGACCGATCGCCGTCGCCGACGGCCGCGAGCAACTCCCGGAAGATCTCCTGCTTCGAGATGGCGTCGAGGCCGACGGTCGGCTCGTCGAGAATCAGGAACTTCGGCCGCCAGGCGAGCGCGAGAATCAGCGACAGCTTCACGCGTGAGCCGAACGACATCGTGAGGATCTTGTCCGTGAGGTTCACGTTGAGCGAGCGCAGAAGCTCGGTGCAGTACTGATCGTCCCAGGTCGGATAGAAGCCCTTCACGAACTGAATGACGCGCCCCACTTTGCCCCACGGCGCGTAGTTGAGGTCGGGGCTGACGTAGCCGACCTGCTGCTTCACGGCGACTTCGTCCTTCAGGTGATCGAGCCCGAGCACGCGGATCTCGCCCGCGTCCTTCGCGCCCATCCCGAAGATCAAGTCGATCGTCGTCGTCTTGCCGGCGGCATTGGGGCCGACGTAGCCGTAGATCGCGCCCTCGGGCACGGTCATGTCGATCGGGCCCAGCGTGAACGGGCCGTAGTACTTCACAAGTCCTCGGATCTCAAGTGCGGCTGCCATGTTTCACCGTTCTCCGTCTGGGAATGAGGGCGCGCAGGAGTCGGACGACTTCCGCGTCTTCGAGGCCGGCTTCGCTGGCTTCGCGAAGCGCTTCAGTCAGCAGGTGCCGCGCGCGTTCCTTCTTGGCGTCGCGGCTGCGTTCGTGGGCGGCCTCGGCGACGAACGTGCCGAGGCCCTGGCGGCGGTAGAGGATTCCTTCGCGCTCGAGTTCTTCGTAGGCGCGTTTGACTGTGATGACGCTCACGAGGAGGTCTTCGGCGAGGCCGCGGAAGGAGGGCAGCGCGGTGCCGGGCGCGAGTCGGCCTTCGCTCACTTCGCGTTTGAGCGCGTCGACGATTTGCTGATACAGCGCGCCGGGCGCCGCCGCCGAAATCGGCGGGATGATCAGTTTGCGCGGACCCACGCGCTACTGTATATAGCGACTAGATACAGCCTGTCAACCGGCGGTTCGCGCCCGCTGGTGACGGATTCCCGGCAGGGTAACGGCGTTGTTGCGACAGCTATACTTATTAGATGTTGGGAGAGCGCGAATGAGACTGGGAATCCCTAAAGAGATTCACGACGGCGAAATGCGCGTGGCGACCACCCCCGAGGTCGCCACCCAATTGCAGAAACTGGGCTTCACCATCGCGGTGGAATCCGGCGCCGGCGCGGCCGCCAACTTCAACGACGAGTCCTACCAGGCCGCCGGCGCCACGATCGTCAGTGACACCCGCGAACTCTGGTCCTCCAGCGACATCATCCTCAAAGTCCGCGCCCCCGAGACCAACCCGGCCACCGGCCAGCACGAAATCGATCTGCTGCGCTCCGGTCAGGTGCTGATCTCGTTCTTCTGGCCGGCGCAAAATCCCGACATGCTCAAGACCCTGTCCGCGAAGGGCGTCACGACGCTCGCGATGGACATGGTGCCGCGCATCTCGCGCGCGCAGAAGATGGACGCGCTCAGCTCGATGGCCAACATCGCGGGCTACCGCGCGGTCATTGAAGCCGCGCAGCACTTCGGTCGCTTCTTCACCGGACAGATCACCGCCGCCGGCAAGATTCCGCCGGCGAAAGTGCTCGTGATCGGCGCCGGCGTCGCCGGCCTCTCCGCGATCGGCGCGGCCAAGAGCCTCGGCGCCATCGTCCGCGCGTTCGACACGCGCCCGGAAGTGAAAGAGCAAGTCGAGAGCATGGACGGCGACTTCCTCATGCTCGACTTCAAGGAAGAAGGCGCCGGCGTCGGCGGCTACGCCAAGACGATGAGCCCCGAGTTCATCAAGGCAGAGATGGCGCTCTTTGCCGCGCAGGCGAAGGACGTGGACATCATCATCACGACCGCGCTGATCCCCGGCAAACCCGCGCCGAAGCTGATCACCGCCGAGATGGTGAAGTCGATGAAGAACGGCAGCGTGATCGTGGATCTCGCGGCCGAGCAGGGCGGCAACTGCGACCTGACCGTGCCCGGCCAGGTGGCCAAGCGCGAAGGCGTGACGATTATCGGCTACACGGATCTGCCGAGCCGCCTCGCCGCGCAGTCGAGCCAGCTCTATGCCACCAACCTGCGGCATCTGCTCACCGACATGTGCAAGGCGAAGGACGGCAACCTCGTCGTCGACTTCGCTGATGAAGTCGTGCGCGGCGCCACGGTGGTGAAAGAAAGCGAGATCACGTATCCGCCACCGCCTCCGAAGTTGACTGCGGCGCCGGCCAAGCCGGTGACGAAGCCGTCCGACGCGCCGAGCGCGAAGGCGGGGCACGGCGCTCATGGCAAGACCTCGGGAGGCGGTATCTCCGGCATGACGTTCCTCGTCGGCGCGCTGATTTTCCTCGGACTCGGCATGGTGGCGCCAGCGTCCTTTATGGCGCACTTCACGGTGTTCGTGCTCGCGTGCTTCGTCGGTTACATGGTCGTGTGGAACGTCACGCCGGCCCTGCACACGCCGCTGATGAGCGTGACCAACGCCATCAGCAGCATCATCATCCTGGGCGCGCTCCTGCAGATCAGCGCACCGGAACCCACGGTCATGTGGATCGCCGGCATCACGATTCTCCTGACCAGCATCAACATCGCCGGCGGCTTTGCCGTCACGCGGCGCATGTTGGACATGTTCCGGAAGTAGAGGCTGATCATGATTCCCGGTATCGAAAACATCGTCACGGTCTGCTACATCGGCGCCACCATCCTGTTCATCCTCGCGCTCGGCGGGTTGAGCAACCCGGAAACGGCGCGCCGCGGCAACCTCTACGGCATCGTGGGCATGAGCATCGCGCTGCTCGCCGCGGTGGCCGGCGCCGTCACGGCGAACTACGTGATGCTGTTTGGCGCGCTCGCCATCGGCAGCATCGTCGGTCTCGTGCTCGCCAATCGCGTGAAGATGACGCAGATGCCCGAGCTCGTGGCGATGCTGCACAGCCTCGTCGGCCTCGCCGCCGTGCTCGTCGGCTTCGCGAGCTTCCTCGGCCACTCGGTGCAGCTCACGGGCGCGGACCTGACGATTCACCTGATCGAAACCTACGTCGGCATCCTCATCGGTGCCGTCACGCTCTCGGGCTCGATCATCGCGTTCGGCAAGCTCAACGGCAAGATCAGCGGCAAACCGCTGATGCTGCCCGCGCGCCACTTCCTGAATCTGGCGCTGCTCGTGGTCGTGATCTGGTTCGGCTACCAGTTCGTGGCGCATGCGGAAACGGGCGGCGGACTGATGCCGCTCCTGATCATGACGACGATCGCGCTGTTGTTCGGCGTGCACATGGTCATGGCCATCGGCGGCGCGGACATGCCCGTGGTGATCTCAATGCTCAACAGCTACTCGGGCTGGGCCGCCTCGGCGACCGGCTTCATGCTGAACAACGACCTGCTGATCGTGACCGGCGCGCTCGTCGGCAGCAGCGGCGCGATCCTGAGCTACATCATGTGCCGCGCGATGAACCGCAAGTTCCTCTCGGTGATCGCGGGCGGCTTTGGCACGGACGGCGGCGCCCCCAAGGCGGCCGCCGCTTCGACCGAACCGCAGGGCGAAGTGCAGCCGGTCGATGCCGCAGAGACGGCCGCCCTGCTCCTCGACGCCAAGGACGTCGTCATCGTCCCCGGCTACGGCATGGCGGTCGCGCAGGCGCAGCACGTGGTGAACGACATCACGAAGTTGCTCCGCGAGAAGAAGATCAAGGTGCGGTTCGCCATTCATCCTGTGGCCGGCCGCATGCCGGGTCACATGAACGTGCTGCTCGCCGAAGCGAAGGTGCCGTACGACATCGTCTTTGAAATGGACGAGATCAACGAAGACTTTCCGGATGTGGACGTCTCGGTGATCATCGGCGCGAACGACATCGTCAACCCGTCGGCCGAAGACGAGCCGGACAGCCCGATCGCCGGCATGCCGGTCCTGCAGGTCTGGAAGGGCAAGACGACCATCGTGCTGAAGCGCGGCATGGCCACGGGCTACGCCGGCGTCGAGAACCCGCTGTTCTTCAGAGACAACACGCGCATGCTCTTCGGTGATGCGAAGAAGAGCCTCGATGCGGTGCTCAAGGCGCTGCGAGAGAATTAACGAATTAACGGGTGTAACCGTAACAGCCGGACCAGCCCCTCTGAAGTGGCGTATAAACAGCGCCATGACAATGCGCATGCGTACGTGGATCGGTCTGGCTGTGGTCGGCCTTGCCGTGGTGGGAAGCGCGGCTTGGTTGATCGCGCAGGAGCTTCAGCCGGGAGGCGGACGACAAGCCGCGCCGCCGCCGCCGAAGCCCGTGTCTGAGGAGTTCCTGCTGCTCGGCGACGAGACGCGCGGTTCCGGCGAGGCGCAGTTCGTCGTCGATCCGACCGACGCGAACAACATCATCGGCACCGGCATGGGCACCTGGCAGGCCATCCCCGGCTGCGAGCCGCCGAACGTCAACTGCAAGGACTTCCACAACTTTCCCAACTCCACATGGCCGGTGAGCGCGCAAACGTTTGACGGCGGCCGCACATGGAAGCACTTCGTCCTGCCGATCCTCGAAGGCAAGCGCACGCGCTGCCCCGATCCGTTCGCCGGCGCGACCAAAGACGGCATCCTGTTCATCGGCTGTGAGCCGCGCGAAACCGATCCGGTCGCGATCGATCCGCCCGGCGGCACGGCGATGCTCCGTTCGACCGATCACGGCAAGACGTGGAGCAAGCGCATTGAAGGCATCAGTTCCTACACGCCGAACGGGAAGTACAAGACCGATGTGGACATCAAGGCGTTTCCGCAATTCGCGCCGGACCTGAAGCCGTATTTCGGCGGAAACTCTCCATGGGATCGGCCGTGGCTCACGTTCGACGACAAGACCGGCACGATTTACCTCACGTCGTCAGGTGGTCAGACCAACATCGACACCGGCGCGCCCGACAAGCTGCGCACGCAGTCGTACTACACCGTGTCCACGAACAAGGGCGCGAGCTTCGGCACTGTGTACGCGCTCGACTCACCCGACTGGCCGCAGCAGGGCCGGCAAAGCAGATCTTCATCGACAAGGACAAGCTGGGGCGCACCCGCCCCTGGCACGCCTAGCGCGTCAACGTGAAGACGGCCGCAGACCAGGACGTGGTCCACACCGTTCTGGCCGCGGCGCAGTCGCCTTCCACGCGCAGCGCGTGAAAGGCCGGGCCGCGGCGTTCGAAATCTCGACGCGCATCGTCGCGCGAGAGGACGAACGCCGCTTTCGTCAGCGCGTCCGAACCGGTCGCGTCCGGCGCGACCACGCTGGCCTGACACATGCCCTCCACCGGTTCGCCCGTGCGCGGATCAAAGAGGTGGCTCAGTCGCCGCGTGCCGACCATCACGAACTTCTCGGTCACTCCGGACGTGGAAATCGCGTTGTCGCGCAAGGCGGCCGTGCCCAGAGACTGATCGGGATGGAGCGGGTCGCGAATCGACACCCGCCAGGCCTCGCGATCCGGAGGGTGGCCGATCGCGTACAGCGTGCTGCCGCCCGCACTGATCAGCGCGGCCTGAATGCCTGCGGCACGCAGGGCATCTGCGGCACGATCAACCGCCACGCCCTTGCCGATGCCGCCCGGATCGATCTCGACGCCGTCCAGCGCGTAGCGTACGGACCGCGACGCCGGATCCAGGCGCACCTTGTCGAAGCCGGACGTGAGTCGCGCGGTGGTGATCGCGCCGGCGGTGGGTGCCGCAGGTGCGGGTGTGAAGAACCCCCACGCGCGCACCAGTGGTCCGACGGTGGGATCGAAGGCGCCTCCCGTTGACACGAAGTAGCTGTGACTGCGGCTGACAAAATCAAAGAGCTCGCTCGAGGCCTGAAAGGGCGCCGTCGCCGCCTGACGGTTCATCGCGCTCAATTCGCTGCCCGGATCGTAGTTGCTCAGCAGTGTGTCGACGTGGGCCATGGCGTCGAGCGCGCCGCTCAACGCCGCGCGGGCGGCCGCCGAATCCGAGTGATACAGCTGCACTTCGCAGAACGTGCCCATGATGCGACGCGAGTCGCGGTAGAGCTCGACGCGACGTGAGTCGCGGTAGAGGTCGAGGGCCGATGCGGCCGGCGTTGAAACGCTGGCCAGTAGAAGGATTGCCGCACTGAACGAGGCGGGCCGGAACATCTACTGCGCGGCCAACTCCACGCAGTTGCGTCCGCTGCGCTTCGCCTGATACAGCGCGCGATCCGCGGCCGCGACCAGCGTGGCGGGCGCCACGCCCTGTTTCGGCACGATCGACGCCACGCCGAGGCTGATCGTCACGTGCGGGCCCGTGGTGGATGCATCGTGCGGAATCCTGAGCGCCGCGACGTCCGTGCGGAGCTGCTCGGCGACCAGTCGCGCGTTCGCGACCGCCGTCGCCGGCAGCACCACCGCGAATTCCTCGCCGCCGTAGCGCGCCACGATATCGCCGGCGCGTCGCGCCGTGCCGACGAGCGCCTGTGCGATCTGACGCAGGCACGCGTCGCCCTGCAGATGCCCGTAGAGATCGTTGAACGCCTTGAAGTGGTCGATGTCGATCATCACGCACGCCAGCGGCGCGTTCGCGCGAATGGCTCGCCGCCATTCCTGTTCGAGCACTTCGTCAAACCGGCGGCGATTGGCGACGCCGGTGAGTCCGTCGGTGGCCGTGAGTCGTTGCAGTTCCTGATTGAGCCGCTCGAGCGTGGCCGTGCGCTCTTCAACGAGCGACTTCAGGCGATCGGCGAGCGATCGCATCCGGCGCATGCGGTATCGATAGCCGGCGAAGATCGCCACCACGAGTGCGAGAGCGAGCGAGCTGTAGATCAGGTATGCCTGAAATGGATCCATGAACCGCCAAGACTGCGAACGCTGGGGAGGCGTAGGTTGCGTCTATTTGGTTCTGACATTATGTACCGGCATGGGCGTTCATGATCACTTTTCGAGCCAGACTCGCACGGACGCGATGCGATGAGGCGATTTTTCCCAAGACCCTTGCATAATTCACCGGCCAGCGATGATGACTATTGAAGTACTTCGAAGTCAGCGGGCGGCGATCGTGCTCTGCAGCCTGCTGTTGAGCGCGGCCGCGCCCGGGTGGGCGCAGGCCCCGGCGCAGCCGGGTGCGCCGCAGCGCTTCACCGTGCCGGCCGACGGGCATCCGATGGCGGTGTGGGCGCGCGCGCCCGTTATGCCTCGCGCCGCCATTCTGCTCGTGCACGGCCGCACGTGGAGCAGCCGGCCCGACTTCGATCTGCAGGTGCCCGGCTTGAAACGCTCCGTGCTCCAGTCGCTGGCCGATCGCGGCATCGCGGCCTACGCCGTGGACTTGCGCGGTTACGGCGCCACGCCGCGCGACGCCTCGGGCTACAACACGCCGACGCGCGCGGCCTCGGACGTGGCCGAGGTGCTGAAGTGGATCGCCACACGACACCCGGCGCTCGACAAACCCGCGCTGCTCGGATGGTCCAACGGCGGCATCGTGTCGCAACTTGTGGCGCAGCGATTTCCCGGCCGGATGTCGTCCGTCACGCTGTTCGGCTTCACGCCCGACGTCGAG
>CAYHEX010000132.1:0-10897 GCA_964355365.1 uncultured Solibacteraceae bacterium
CGGCCGCGCGCCGGTCATGCGGCACATGACGTCCACGTAATGCACGCCGCAATCCACAATCGGCGACGTGCTGGCGAGCAGCTTCTTGTGCGTCTCCCAGTTGGCGCCCGAGCTCTGCTGGTTGAGGTTCATGCGCATCACGAGCGGCGTGCCGAGCGTTTGCGCGAGTTCGGTGAACTTCTGCCACGACGGATGCACGTGCAGGATGTAGCCGATGACGAGCGCGCGCTTGAGCCGGCGCGCGGTCGAGATTACGAGTTCGCAGTCGGCGATGTTGTCGGCGACCGGCTTCTCGAGAAACACATGCGCGCCAGCCTCGAACGCCGACATCGCGTATTCCGCGTGCGTCTCCGAGTAGGTGCTGATGCACACTGCATCCGGCTTCGTGGTGGCCAGCGCCTCGTGGTAGTCGCCGAACTCGGCGTATCCGCCGCCGAGATCAGCGTTCAGCGCCTGCCGGGACTCAGCCCCGCGCGACACGAGGCCAACGACCTCGAAGTCGTCACCCAGGCGGTGATACGCACGCGCATGCGACGTGCCCATATGACCGCAGCCGACGACGAGGACGCGAAGACGCGGTGGCATTAGATCAACACCATCTCTCGCGGAGAACGCGGAGGACGCAGGGAGATCAACGGATGGTTAAACCCCACACCGAAGAACGTCGAAAAGCCGTAGCACTCTCCGTGGTCTCCGCGATCCCCGCGTGAGATGTTCGTGGTGGTCACGTCAGGCCGCTTTCGCAGCCTCGGCGGGGCCGGACGTCGGGGGTCTGAAGAACAGCGCGAGCCCGATCGCGGCCAGCGACGCGGCGGCGAGCGGCACCATGAACAGGCCGCGGAAATCCGTGACGCCGTTCGTGGTGTAGACGGTCTGAATCAGCCACGGGCAGATCGTGTTGGCGAGCAGCGCGCCGATGCCGAGAATCTGAATGTTGAAGAGCCCCTGCGCGCTGCTGCGGATGTCCTTCGGACAGTGCGCGTCCACGAAGATGTAGATCGTGGCGAAGAAGAACGCGTAGCAGATGCCGTGCAGCACCTGAACGCCAATGATCATGCCGGCGCTCGCCGGGAACAGGGCGTACACCGCAAACCGCGCCGCATGCCCGAGGATGCCAACGATCATCGTCACGCGCCAGCCGAGCTTCTTCAACGTGGCTCCGAGGATGAACATGGTCAGGATCTCGAAGACCTGGCCGATGCTCATGATGGGCGTGATCCAGTTCGAGGCAATGCCCACGCCGCCGGCCTCGCGCGCGGTGCCGAGAAACACGCCCGTCCAGTTGAAGTAGCAGTTGTGCACGAACGAGTCGACCAAGGTTACGAGCCACAGCACCAGGATGAAGGGATGCTTGAGCAGGCCGAACGCCTCGGACCAGGCGGTGCCCGTGCCCGCAGCGCGAGCGGCCGCTTTCTTCGCCTTCGGCAACGTGAGGCTGAACGCTGCAAGCGCCAGCGATGCGAGGCCGGCGACGACGAACGTCCAGCGGGTCGCGGCCTTGGCGGCGTCACCGGTCAAGGGATTGGCGAGCGCGGTGCCGAGCCAGTTCACGAGGCCCACGGGATGCGCCGCATCGACCGCGGCCCAGTTGACGAAGACGAACACGAATGGCCACGCGGCGAGGATCCAGCCGATCGTGCCGCCCATGCGGACGATGCCGAACTCCTTGTCGGGGTTCTTCATGTTCGCGAACGCGATCGAGTTGGTGATCGAGATCGTGGGCACGTACACGAGGCAGTGCACCAGC
This sequence comes from uncultured Solibacteraceae bacterium, assembly GCA_964355365.1. Taxonomy (GTDB): domain Bacteria; phylum Acidobacteriota; class Vicinamibacteria; order Vicinamibacterales; family SCN-69-37; genus SCUN01. The sequence continues at coordinate 1,748 of CAYHEX010000132.1, forward strand.
ATCAGCAGGAAGAACGGCATGAAGTCGCGCGTGAAGCCGCACCCGAGGATGGTGATGCCGCCGATCAGATGCGACATCGCGAGCACCCGCTCGGGTGACGACGACCGGTCGGCCCACTGGTTGCTGAAGAACATGCCGACGATCGACGCGACGGGGAAGGCGTTGAGGATCAGCGCCTGCTGCCCGGGCGTGAACCCCAGGCTCGGCAGGTAGCCAAAGATCAGCGGGAGCCAGGCGCCCCAGATGAAGAACTGGAGCACCATCATGACGAAGAGACGCGTGCGGGTGTTCATGAGAGCTCAAATCCCTTCCGGTAGTTCCGTGTAAGGAAATCGTTGGCCGCCACGTTGTTCGTGACGCGCATGTTCGGTCCGTCGTACTGCAGGCGTGTGCCGGAGCGCAGCGCCGCGACGCCAAGCAGCATGATCTCGGTGAGGTGGGCGGCATACGAGAACGGACACGAGATCGTGTCGGTGCCCTTGATCGCGTTGACCCAGTTCATCTCGTGCCCCTGATTCGGCACGCGCGGCATCTTCTCGGGCGGTGCGCCGAGCGAGTTGTGCAGTTCCACCGGCAGCAACCGCGGACGCGAGCCCGTGTTGTCCTGCAGCATCTTGCCCTTGGTCCCGATGTAGAGCACGCCGCCGCCGGCCTCGAGCTTCACGTCGCCCATCTCGGCCGGCCGCTCCGGCATGAAGCCGCCGTCGTACCACGTCATCTTGACCGCCGGCATGCCGTCGCGCGCCGGGAAGTCGTAGTGCGTCTTCGTGGCAGTCGGATAGCTCAGGCCGTTGAACGGCGTCGAGAGCGTCTCGATCGACGTCGGATGCCCGAGCTTGAGGCCCCACACGGGATGGTCCATCAGGTGCGCGCCCATGTCGCCGAGCGCGCCCTGACCCCAGTCCACCCACCCGCGCCAGTTGAACGGATGGTAGAGCGGGTGATAGTCGACGTCCGGCGCGGCGCCCAGGAACAGGTCCCAGCGCAGGCCCTTGGGGATGTGCGTGTTGGTCTTCTTCATGAAGCCGTCCGCGAGCCGCTGATTGACACCCGCATTCGCCCAGCCGAGCTTCTTCCAGTCGCCGTCGAACTTCGCTGGTCGCGGCACGCCCTGCGGCCAGTACGCCAGCGGGCGATTCGTCCACACGTGCACTTCCTTGATGTCGCCGATGACGCCCGCCGCCAAATAGTCCTGCCCGCGTCGCGCATCGTCGTACGAATGGCCCTGATTGCCCATCTGCGTGACGAGCTTCGGATTCGCCGCCGCCTGCTTGGCGAGGTGCCGCGCTTCGGCCACCGACCAGCACATCGGCTTCTGCACGTACACATGCTTGCCGGCAGCCATGGCGGCCGAGGCGATCGGCGCGTGCATGTGGTCGGGCGTGGCGATGATCACCGCGTCGATGTCTTTCTGCTGCGCGAGCATCTCGCGATAGTCCTCGTGACGCTTGATGCGCGGGATCTGCTCTTCGACGAAGCGGCGGACGCCGTCACGATTCGGCATGGGACGCCACTTCTGATTCGCGGCCTGCTGCAGCTTCGACGGACCCCAGTTCTCGAAATCGAGTGTCGGCGCCGGTGTGCCCTGCGCCCCGGCCGGGCGCGGTGCACGCGGCGCGGCGGGCGGAGGCGGCTGTAGTGACTTGCGCCACTCGTTGAGCCGGTCGTCCACCAGCTGCCGGTCCACGTCGCAGATGGCGACGATGTTCTGGCTCATCACGGCCTGGGCGTTGGCGGCGCCCATGCCGTTGATGCCGACAATGGCGATGTTGACCATGTCACTCGGCGGCGTCTGACCTTTGCCGAGCACGTGGCGCGGCACGATCATGAACGCGGCGGCGGCGATGGCGCCGGTGGCGATGAAGTCGCGGCGGGTAGATTTGGTGTCATCCATAGGGTCGGGCCTCAGGCGCGGTCATTATATGGGCCACAGACCGCAGGATACCCGTCCGTTTCTTCGTACAATCACCCTGCGCATGTCCGATTCGCAGCCCAACGACGCCCCACCGCCTGCCGGGCCCGGCGCGTCGCTCGCGTGGAAGACGGCCTTGGTGTCGGCCGGCATGCTGCTGAGCCGGATCGCCGGCCTGGCTCGACAGAACCTCTTCGCGGGTGTCTTCGGCGTGGGCTGGGAAGGCGACGTCTTCACGGCGGCGCTTCGCATTCCAAACTTCCTGCAGAACCTGTTCGGCGACGGCGTGCTTTCAGCCTCGATGATCCCGGTGTACGCGCGCCTGGTGAAACAGCGCGGACAGGCAGAGGCGGATGAAGTCGCGCGGACGGTGCTGGCGCTCCTGGCGCTGGTGACCTCCCTCATCGTTGTCTGCGGGGTGATGTTCACGCCAGTGTTCGTGGACCTGGTGGCCGCGGGATTCGTCGGGGAGAAGCGCGAGCTGACCATCACCCTCGTGCGGATCATGTTCCCGGGCGTCGGTCTGCTTGTTGGGTCGGCCTGGTGTCTTGCGGTCCTCAACACGCACGGGAGGTTCTTCAATTCGTACGCGGCACCGACGCTGTGGAACGCCGCGATCATGGCGGCCCTGGTGTGGTACCGACACGACACGCTCGCGAACGTGGCGGTGGCCGCGGCCTGGGGCGCCGTCGCGGGCAGTGTGCTGCAGGTCGGTGCGCAACTGCCGCAGGTGATCCGCCTCATGACGTCCGGTTGGTTGCGCACGCGCCTGACGCTGACCACCGAAGTGCGTGAGGTGCTCACTTCGTCTGTTCCGGTCATCCTCAGCCGCGGCGCCGTGCAGGTGAGCGCGTTCATCGACGGCCTCATCGCCAGTTACCTGCCCGACGGGGCCGTTGTGGCGTTGGGCTACGCGCAGTCGCTGTACATGTTTCCCGTGAGCCTCTTCGGCATGGCGATCTCGTCGGCGGCGCTGCCGGCGATGTCCGCGGTGAGCCACGACAGCCGTTCGCGCGTGCTGGCCGATCATCTTGTGGCCGGCCAGCGGATGCTGATCGTGCTGATGGTGCCCTCGGTCGTAGCCTTCGTCGCGTTTGGTGACGTGATGGCCGGGCTCCTGTTCGAAGGCGGCCGCTTCACGCACCAGGACTCGCGCTACGTGTGGATGGTGCTCGCGGGCTCGGCCGTCGGCCTGATCGCGACAACGGTCGGTCGCTTCTACGCGTCTGCGTTCTACGCACTCGGCGACACGAAGACGCCTGCGCGGTTCGCGTTCATCCGCATCGGTCTCGTGATTGCGCTGGGCTTTCTCATGGCGCTGGGCGTACCGCGATGGCTGCACCTCGATCCCAGCCTTGGCACCGCCGGCCTCACGCTCTCCGCCGGCATCGCGGGCTGGGTGGAGTTCACGCTGCTGCGTCGTGCGCTGAAGCAGCGCATCAGCGACTTCAGCGTGCCGGTGAGCTTCATGGCGCGGTGCTGGGCCGTGGCCATCGTCGCGGCGGCGCTTGCCACCGGCCTGCGCTGGGTCCTGCCGGAAGACCAGCGCATCCTGCGCGACCTCGCGATCCTCGTCGTCTTCGGCCTGCTGTATCTCGGCGGCGCGGTGGCCGCGGGCGCCATCACGGTGACGGAGCTTCGACGACGGCTGCGAGGGAGGTGACCTGGTGATGGAGACGAGGACATTGCCTGCGCGCAGGCTCGGCGATCTCGTAGTCGGCGCCATCGGACTGGGCTGCATGCCCATGTCGTGGGGCTACAACGCGGCTGACGCCGACCCGGCTGAGTCGCGCGCCACGCTGCACCGCGCGGTTGAACTCGGCGTCACGCTCTTCGACACGTCGGATGTCTACGGTCCCTACACGAACGAAACGCTGCTCGGCGAGTACCTGGTCAACGACGGCTTGCGTGACCAGGTCGTGATCGCCACCAAGTGCGGGCTCATTCCCTACAGCGTGACGAGCTACGGTCGCGATGGGTCGCCGGCCCACGTCCGCGACGCGTGCGACGCCTCCTTGAAGCGGCTCCGGACGGACCGCATCGATTTGTATCAACTGCATCGCGTAGATCCGCAGGTGCCGATCGAGGAGACCTGGGGCGCGATGGCCGCACTGGTCGAGGCCGGCAAGGTGCGTTATCTCGGTCTCTCTGAGGTGACGGTGGACGAGATCAGGCGGGCCGACGCCATTTATCCGGTGAGCAGCGTGCAGTCGGAGTTGTCGATCTGGACCAGCGAGAACGTCGACAACGGCGTCCTCGCGTACTGTCGCGATCACGACATCGGATTCCTCGCGTTTTCGCCGCTCGGTCGTGGATACCTGACCGGCGCGCTGGATCATTCGGCCATTCACGACGACGACTTCCGCAGCACCAATCCAAGGTTTACCGCGGAGGCGATGGCGGCGAACACCGCCATCGTGCGCGGCATCACCGCGATCGCCGACCGCCACGGCGCCACGGCGGCGCAGATCTCGCTTGCGTGGCTCTTGCGTCAGACGCCGAATGTGGTGCCCATTCCCGGGACGAAGCGGCGCAAGTGGCTCGAAGAAAACGTGGCGTCGGTGAAGGTCGTGCTGACCGATCAGGATCTCGTCGATATCGCAGCGCTCCCCAAGTCGGTGGCGCCGCGGTACTAGCCAACAGCTCAGAGCGATCAACATGGGGGGCCATGGGGATCCATGGGGAAGATCAACCCCAACATCAAGATCAACACCAACACCGACAGCTTTTCGAAAAGCTCTTTGAAAGCCTGTTGGGGTGGTGTTGGTGTTCGTGTTGGTTTTCCCCATGGTTCCCCATGGCCCCCCATGTTGAAAGCCCTTGAACTATTTCAGGTACTTCGCCATCCAGCCGAACACCGACTCGTGCCAGAACTTGCTGTTGAGCGGCTTGAGCACCCAGTGGCCTTCGTCGGGGAACACGAGCGCCTGGCTCGGCACGCCGTTCCGGCGCAGGGTGTTGAAGAGCTGCAGCCCCTGATCGACCGGCACGCGGTAGTCGAGTTCGTTCGTGATCACCAGCGTGGGCGTCTTGATGTTCTGCGCGAACAGATGCGGTGACCACTTCGCGAAGTTCGCGCGCGCAGCGGCGCTCGTGGCCGGGCCGCCCGCCTCCCACTCGCTGAACCAGAGTTCTTCGGTGGTCAGCGACATCGACTCCATGTTGAACACGCCGTCGTGCGTGACGGCCGCTTTGAAGCGGTTGGTATGTCCGATGATCCAGTCCACCGCGTAGCCGCCGTAACTCGCGCCCGCGATGCCTTGCTTCGTCGCGTCGACATACGGGAGTTTCACTGCCACGTCGAAGACGGCGTTCAGGTCGGTCATGACCTTGCCGCCCCAGTCCTGCGAGATCTCGTCCACGAACTTCTGGCCGAAGCCGAACGACCCGCGCGGATTTGGCGCCACGACGACCCAGCCCTGCGCGGCCCACAGCGTGGGATTCCAGCGATACGACCAGCCGTCGCCCCACTCGCCCTGCGGCCCGCCGTGAATCAGGAACACGACCGGATACTTCTTCGACGCATCGAACGACGGCGGTTTCACGATCCAGTACTGAATCGGCGTGCCACCTGCGCCGGCAACTGTCTGGCTCTCTGGCGCGGCCGTGGTCACGGCCTTCAGCCACGAATCATTCTCGTGTGTGAGCTGCGTGGCAGCTCCGCCGGCGATCGGCGACGAGTAGATGTCCGCCGGCGCGCGCAGGGACGCGCGCGAGTAGGCGACAAGCGACGTGCCCACGCTCGGGCCGCTGATCGCGCCGCCGTGGAGCAGTTCCTTCGGCGCGCCGCCGGCCAGCGGCACACTGTAGAAGTTGTCGGTCGCGTTGCTCGAGGCGGTGAAGTAGATCGTCTGACCGTCGTTCGACAGCCTGAAGTCGCCGACCGAGAGATCCGGCGTGGTGAACACCGTGCGCTTGGCGCCGGTCGCGAGGTCGTACACGTCGAGATAGAAGCGGTCCGACTCGAAGCCGGGGCGACGCTGCGCGCGCACGATCATCGACTTGCCGTCGCGCGTGAGCACGGGCTGCACGTCGGAGGCGGGGTTGGCGGTGAGTTTCTTGGCTGCGCCGCCGCTGACCGCCACCGAAAAGACGTCGTTGTTGGTGGACCAGGCTTCCTTGTCGTTGCCGTCACGGTTCGAGACAAAGACGATGTTCTTGCTGTCGGTGGTGAACTGGATCGCGGCGTCTTCCTGTTGCGTGGGCGGCGAGTCGAAGTCGCCAGGCGTCACGTCCTTCGCGGCGCCGTCGGCGACGTTCGCGACGAACACGTGGTGCCGAATGCCGGCGTCGCGCCATTCATCCCAATGGCGGTAGAACAAGCGCGTCAGCACGTGCGCCTTCACCGGATTCGCCTCGGCGTCGTCCATCCGCTTCTGGTTGCACGCATTGTCGGCACAGTCGGGATAGACGTCAGCCACGAATCCGACCATCGCGCCGTCGGGCGACCACACGAGCGGCGGCTGCGCGCCGCCGGCGATGCTCGTCAGCTTCTTCGCGTTCGAGCCGTCCGCGTTCGCGGTCCAGACCTGCGAGCCGCCCTCGCGCGTGGAGAGAAACGCGATCTTCGTGCCGTCGGGCGACCAGCGCGCGGTGCTGTCGTTCTTGTCGGAGGAGAGCAGCCGAGTGGGCGCGGCGCCGCCGGCTGCCGGCACCGACCACACTTCCGTATGCCGCCGGTTTTTCGGCAGGTCCGTCGTCGTGCGCTGATACAGCACGGTCTTGCCGTCAGGCGAGAGCTGCGCATCGGCCACCCGAACAGCGGTGAGCACATCGTTGAGCGACATCGGCCGTCCGCTTTGGGCGGCGGCGGCGAGTGTCAGAGTGAAAACGGAAACGGTGGTGAGGATGACGCGCGCGGACACGGACATGGGGCCTCCGAGGTGACTCTCCGCATATTAGTTCGTTTACACTCGTGAGAGCAGTTCGGTCCCGCCTCGGAGCTTCCCCATGATGAAAATCACGAAGCGTATTGCCATCGTCTCCACCCTCGCGTTCTGTGTGTTCTTCGCCACCGGCCGTGGCGAGGAGGGCATGTATCCGGTCAACGATCTCGCCCGGCTGAACCTCAAAGCCAAAGGCCTGAAGATCGATCCCACGGAGATCTACAACCCCAACGCAACAAGCCTGGTTCAGGCGGTCGTGAGCATCTCGGGATGCACCGCGTCATTCGTGTCGGGCGATGGGCTGATGATCACGAATCACCACTGCGTGTTTTCCGCGGTGCAGGCGGCGAGCACGGCCGAGCGCGACTACGTGACGGACGGCTACCTCGCGCCGACGCGCGCCGACGAGCAGCGCGCGCGCGGCATCACGGCGAGGATTCTCGACGAGATGCGTGACGTCTCGACGGATGTGCTGAGTGTGGTGACCGGCGCGATGGATCCGCTCACGCGCGCGAAAGCGATCGAGACGAAGATCGGCGAGCTGACGAAGGCCGCGCAGGCCGAGCGGCCCGGCAAGACGGTGGCGATCTCGGAGATGCTCGCCGGCAAGTCGTACGTGATGTTCATCTCGACGACCTATCGCGACGTGCGGCTCGTGTATGTGCCGCAGCGGTCCATTGGCGAGTTCGGCGGCGAAGATGACAACTGGGTGTGGCCGCGCCATACGGGAGACTTCTCGTTCATCCGCGCGTACGCCGCGCCGGACGGCTCGCCTGCGGACTATGCGCCGACCAACGTGCCGCTCCATCCGAAGAAGTTCCTGAAAGTGAATCCCGCTGGCGCGAACGACGAGGACTTCGTCTTCGTGCTCGGTTATCCGGGCCGCACGTTCCGCCATCAGACCTCGTTCTACATGGACTACGAAGAACGGCTGCGCATGCCGTTTGTGGCCGACATGAACGAGTGGATGATCCAGACGATGGAGGGATTGGGGAAGGGGAATCGCGCGGTGGCGCTGAAGTTCGACGCGCGCGTGAAGGGGCTGGCCAACACGATGAAGAACTACCGCGGCAAACTCGCGGGCATGCCGCGCATGCATCTGGTGGATCTGAAGCGCACCGAAGAGGCCGGTCTGCAGAAGTTCATTGCCGCCACGCCCGAGCGCGCGGCCACGTACGGCACCGTGCTGGCCGACACGGGGAAGATCTACGCTGAGATGTCGGCGCGCGCCGCCTATGAACTCACGCTCGACAGCCTCATGTCCACGTCGTTGCTGATGGGCGCGGGCGCCACCGTGGCCGGGGGCACCGAGGGCGGGGCGCGCACGAGCGCGGCGAGCTACGCGATCTATGACGAGGCGGCCGAGCGCGCGTATCTGAAGAAGGTGATCGGCATGGCCGCGGCGTTGCCGGCGGGGCAGCGTATTGCGCCCATCGACGCGGCACTGGGCGGCGCCGCCACGGATGCCGCGGTGACGCGGTTTGTGGACGACGCGTTCGCGCGCACGTCGCTGAAGACGGCGGAAGGACTGGCCGCGGCGATGACGACGGCGCCGGTGGGCGATCCGATCGTGACGCTGGCGCGTGAGCTGGTGCCGCTGCAGAAGGCGTTGCGCGAGACACGTGCGCGCCGCACGGCTGAACTGTCGAAGCTGGCCGCGCTGCTGATCGACGTGAAGCAGCAGTATCAGCAGGCCAGCTTCGTGCCCGACGCCAACAGCACGCTGCGGTTCACCTACGGGCACGTGCGCGGCTATTCGCCGGCCGATGCGTCGATCATGCTGCCGTTCACGACGCTGACGGGCGTGATGCAGAAAACCAGTGGCGACTACTTCTACAACACACCGCAGGCCGTTCGGGATCTGTTTGCGGCGAAGGACTACGGGCGCTACGCGTTACCCGGCAAGCGCGAATTGCCGGTCGACATTCTCTACAACACCGACACGACCGGTGGAAACTCCGGCAGTCCGCTGCTCAACGCGAAGGGCGAACTGGTCGGCGTGAACTTCGACCGCGCGTGGGGCGCCACGATCAACGACTTCGCGTGGAACGAGGCCTACAGCCGCTCAATCGGCGTCGATATCCGCTACGTGCTGTGGATCACGGAGAAAGTCGGCAAGGCCGGCTTCCTGCTGAAGGAACTCGGCGTGCAGTAAGCCGCGCCGGTCCGCGCGTTGCGAGCATTCAACATGGGGGGCCATGGGGAGCCATGGGGAAGATCAACCCCAACACCAACCCCAACACCGACGGCTTTTCGAAGAGCTCTTTGAAAGCCTGTTGGGGTGGTGTTGGTGTTGGTTTTCCCCATGGCTCCCCATGGTTCCCCATGTTGAGCGCCCTTGAACTAGGGTCG
>CAYHEX010000133.1:0-10847 GCA_964355365.1 uncultured Solibacteraceae bacterium
TAGGTGTTGTGGTACCGGGGCAGGGCCTCGAACGACCGCCAGGCCTGCGGCGGTGCCGGCGCGGCCGGGAGCGGCGCGCCGACGACCTGGGGCTGCGGAGGCGTGGGCGGCGGCGCCGCGGCTGCGCCCGGCGCACCGCCACGGCCGCCACGGCCGGCGCCACGTGGGCCGCCAGAGACGTTGCCGTAGTAGAACGTGTCCCAACCGTGCTTGGCCTTGATGTTCTTCGTGACCGCCGGGAACCACTCGTTCTTCTGAATGTCCATGATGGCCGCGCTCGTATTCGGGCTGAGGCCCGGCGCGTACGTCAGGTAGTAGCCATGTGTGGATCCGTCCGACGTGTGCAGGTCGAAGCCCACGTGCGGGTCGTACTCATTCCACAGCTTCACGAACGCCTTGCCTTCGGGCGTCTCGAGCTTCATGAAGTCGCGGTTGATGTTGATGTCCGTGCCGTTGGCGCGCGTGCCCTGGCCATTGATCGGCCCGTTCTGCGGACCACGGTTGGTCATCGAGAATCGCTCGTTTCCGTCGGCGTTGAAGATCGGCGTAATCAGGAACACCGTCGTCTGGAGCCAGTCCTTGTGCATGCCCATCGCGAATTCGCGGAGCAGCACCTGGGCGGCTTCCTTGCCCTCCACCTCGCCTGCGTGGATGTTGCCCTGAATGTGCACGCGCAGTTTGCCGGTGGCCTTCACCGCAGCCGGCGTGATCGCCGCCAGACCCGTGCCCACGACCGCCATGGGCATCGCGCGACCTTCTGACGTGGTGCCGTAGGTCGTGTAGGTGACGATCGGCGAGGCCGCGTCCACCGCCTTCATGAACGTGACCACGTCCTCGTAGGTCGACGTGGACTTGTAGTCGGTCGCTTCCGCTGTCGTCTTCAGCTCCGCCAGGTTCACCTTGGCGGGGGCCTGAGCCTGGGGCGTGGACGCGACGAACGTGACGGCAGCAAGGGCGAGCAGGCAGCGACGCAGGATGACCAACATGGGAGACATGCTACGTCGTGCGGCACGCAGGGTCCAGATAGAATGTGCGCATGAAACTCCGTCCGAGTGTGATCCTGGCACTGCTCGCCGTGCTCGCGATAAAGGCCGCCGTGCTCGTTCAGCTCGGCCATCATCCCTTGCTCGACCCGACCGGCGAGCTGGACGGCGCCTACTATCGCCACTTCGGCGAGATGGTCGCCCGCGGCGACGTCGGCCTCAGTTCGCGCGACAGTTTCCTTGGCCAGGCGCCCGCGCCGTTCATGATCGCGCCGCTCTACATCTACTTCCTGGCGTTCGTGTTCAAGCTGTCGGCCAACTCGGTGATGGCCGCGCGCGCGATCCAGATCGTGATCGGCACCGCCGGCGTGTTCCTGCTGGCGCTGTCGGTGCGGCGCTGGTTCGGCGAACGCGCCGCGTGGATCGCCGGTGGACTCGCGGCCTTCACGGGCCTGTTCACGTTCTTCGAAGTGCTGATCCTGCCGACCGCGCTCGACCCGTTTCTGACCGCCCTCGACCTCTATCTCATCGGCAAAGCCGCTGACGAAGGCGGCACGAAGAACTGGGCGCTCGCCGGCGCCGCGCTCGGTCTGCACGCCCTGAATCGTCCGCACATCGCGATCGTCCTCGCGCTCATGACCGTCGTCGTGGCGTGGCGCGCGCGCCCGAAGTCGGCTGCGGCGCTGGCGATCGCGGCGTGCGTGGTGATCGCGCCGGCGTCGATTCGCAACATGCGCGTCGGAGGCGAGTTCATTCCGATTGCGTCGAGCTTCGGGATCAACGTGCTCACCGGCAACGGCCCCGACGCGACAGGCGCCGTGACCAAAGTGATGGGCATCGTTCCCAACGTCAGCGGGGAGTGGGTGTCTGCGCCGTTCGTGGCCGGCGCCGCGCTCGGCCATCCGGCCTCGCCGCGTCAGACGTCGTTCTTCTTCCTGCGCCAGGCCGGCAGTTGGACGTTCCGCAACCCCGGCGCGGCGATGGCGCTCTTCGTCAAGAAGATCTGGTACACGCTGAGCGCGACATTCCTCACGCTCAATCATTCCTTTGTGTTCTTTGCCCGCGAGTTGACGGGGCCGCTGACGTTCCTCGTCGTCGGACCGGCGCTCATCGTGCCGCTCGGCCTGGTCGGGCTGCTCTTTGCGCGTCCGCGCGGTCGTCGCGGGTACGGTGTCTGGGCGGCGTTCGCGCCCCTCTCGATTCTCTCGGTGGCGCTCATCTTCGTGGCGGCGCGGTATCGACTGCCGTTTCAGATGGCGCTCACGGCTGGCGCGGGCGCGGCCATCGCCTGGGCCCTCGATCGTGCGCGAGAACGCTCCTGGGGGATGCTGGCCGTCCCCGCCGTGTGTCTGGCAGCGCTGACGGCGGTCGCGGTCTATCCCACGCGGTTGGACGACGGCCGGTCGGAAGAGCTGGTGCGAATGGGGTTGACGGAGATTCAGGGCGGACGTGTGGCGGAAGGCGAGGCGTGGGTGCAGCGCGCCATCGCGCGCAAGGCGCCGGCGGGTCTCGTGCACATCCGGGCCGGGCAGACGTACGAAACGCAGGGCAAGGCCGGCGAAGCCATCGCCCACTACAAGCAGGCGCTGGTCACCGACCCGAAAGAGCCGGTGATTCACTTCGTGCTCGGTCGAGCGCTGATTTCTTCGGGCGACTTGAGCGGTGCCATTCGAGAACTGGCCGGCGCGCGGATCGGTCCGCAGCAGGACGCGGCGAGCCGATTGCTCGTGATTGCGCTCGCGCGGTCCAACCGCCAGGAGGAAACCAACACCGTGATCCATGATCTGGATCCGGCGCGCTGGAACGCCGATCAGTCGCGGCAGTTCGCGGCTGCGATCGCGGATGCTGGCCGCGTGGACCTCAGCATCGCCGCGTGGCAGCGCGCGGCGGAGTTGTCGGGCGAGGCGTCTGACTACGAGCGGCTCGGGGTGTCGTGGGGCATGGTGGGCCGCGATGCCGAGTCGATCGCCGCGCTGGCTGAATCCGTCAAGCGTGACGGCTCAGTCGTTTCCGCGCACGTGAATCTGGCGGTGGCGCTGGCCTCAGCCGGACGCCGAGCCGAAGCGCGGCTGGAAGCCGAAGCCGCGCTGAAGCTCGATCCGGCCGACACGAACGTGCAGCAACTCCTCAACGAGCTGAACAAGAAGAATTAGCGGATTAACTCGTTAATTCGTCGTTTTCGAGTGTTGCGGCGAAGGTGGCGGCGCCGAGCAGGCCGGCCGAAGGGTTCAGGATCACGTGGACGGGAATCGTCCGGAGCAGGTCCGCGAGGGGTTCCTTGTCTCTGAACGCGTCCATGAATCGTCCCGACTCGAGCGCGGGCAGCAGCTTGGGCGCGATGCCGCCGCCGAGATAGATGCCGGCGGTGGCCACCGATCGGAGCGCGAGGTTGCCGGCTTCGGCGCCGTACGCGTCCACGAACATATCGAGCGCTTCCACGCAGGCGGCGCAGCGCCGGCCCATCGCGCTCTCGCTCACGCGCGCCGGCAGCGTGGCCGCGTCGTCGTCGTTGTCCACGATGACGCACGGGCGCTGGCGATGGGTGAAGCGAAAGAGATTGGCGAGGCCCGGGCCCGAGATCACGCGATCGTGGTCCACGCGGCCAAGGCTCTGGCTCAGATCTGCGACAAACGCGAGTTCGCGCGGCGTGCGGGCCGCGAAGTCCGCGTGACCGCCCTCTGAGGCCGAGGGCACGAATCGTCCGTCGATGTTGTGCAGGAGGGCTTCGCCGAGGCCCGTGCCTGCGGCGATCACCGCCGCGTTGCCGGTCGGGACCACGACGCCTTGCTGGAGCGTCGCGAGTTCGTCCGGCTCGAGTACCGGCACCGCGTGCGCCATCGCTTCGAGATCGTTCAGCAGAGCCACCGGGCAGCCGAGCCGTTCGCCGATCGGCGCGGCATCCGCCAGCCACGGCACGTTCACGAGGCGTGCGATCAAACCGGTGACGGGGCCCGCCACACCGAATGCGGCGGCGCGGATTCCGGTGGCGCCGGTCTCGTCAAGGAACGTCGTGATGAGGTCGTCAAGGCTGTCGAAGTCGAGCGTGGCGTATTCACGCACGATGCGCGGCTCGGGCCGCGTGGGTCCCGGGGCAAACACTCCGATCAGGGTCTTCGTTCCGCCAACATCGGCCGAGAGCCACATGCGTGGATGATATTGTCACGTCGTGAGCGTGCTCGCGCCAACGTCTTTTCTTCGAACGGCGATCGTGACATGCACCTTGGCGGCTGCAGGCTGCGGCGGAGACTCGACGCCCGCGGCGAATGTGCCGGCCGCGACTCGTCCATCGATGCTGTTGATCACGCTCGACACGACGCGCGCCGACGCAATCGGCCCGCAGGCGTCCGGTGTGTCGACGCCCGGGTTCAACGACCTCGTCGCGCGAGGTCGCTGGTTTCGGCAGGCGTACTCGACGGTGCCTGAGACGCTGCCATCCCACATTTCGATGATGACCGGGCTGTATCCCGCGGGTCACGGCGTGCACGAGAACGCGCGCTACCTGTCGTCGGCGCACCCCGTGGTGGCTGAGCAACTCCAGAAGGCCGGCTACCGCACGGCCGCGTTCGTATCGTCCTTTGTGCTGGCGCGGCAGTTCGGGCTGGCCCGTGGGTTTGATGTGTACGACGATCGGCTTGGCGCCGAGGCCGAGCGCAGTGACGCCGCCACCGCCGACGCGGCCATCGCGGATCTCGCCCAGCCGTCACCGCAGCCGGCGTTCGTGTGGGTGCATTTCAACGGCCCGCATGCGCCGTACGCGCCACCCGAGCCGTTCCGCGCGCAGTACGCGTCGGCGCCGTACCGCGGTGAGATCGCTGCGATGGACGCCGAGATTGGCCGCGTCGTCGCGGCGTTCGAGCGTCGCGCGACCGGACCGCTCGCGATCGTGATTGCGGCCGATCATGGTGAGGGACTCGGCGAACACGGCGAGGCGCAGCACGGGCACTTGCTCTATCAATCCACCATGCACGTGCCGTTCGTGATCGTTGGCCCTGGCGTGACGCCGGGCACGAGCGACGACACCGTGAGCACCCGACGGATCTACCACACGCTGCTCGACTGGGCCGGGCTCGGCACGGCGCACAGTCTGCGCGCGACGAAGCCCGAGCCTGATGCCGTGCTCGGTGAAGCCATGAAGCCCTTTCTCGAGTACGGATGGCAGCCTCAGGTGATGAGCGTTCTGGGGCGGCACAAGGCGATCCTCGCCGGCAGAGTCGAGGGCTACGACATCGTCTCTGACCCTGCGGAGCGCAAGGATCTGGCGGCCGGTCCTGAACTGCCCGGCGTGGTGCGCAACGCGCTCTATGACTATCCGGTGCCCGTGCCCGGCGGGGCGCCCGAAGCGGCCGCGCTCGATTCCGATGCGCGACAGAAGCTCGCCGCGCTCGGTTACGTCAGCGGTGGATCGACCCCGGTCGTGCGCAAGGACGCGCCGCGTCCCGCCGACATGGTCGGGTTGCTCGCAACGATGGAGCTGGTCTCAACGCTGTTTGTGAACGCGCGATACGCGCAGGCGATTCCGCTGCTGGCGAAGATCCTTGTGGCCGATCCGCACAATCTCGACGCCATGCTGCGTCTGGCGACCGCGCATTCCGCGCTCGGCCACGTCGCTGATGCTGACGCCATGTTCGCGAAGGCGGCGGCCGCTGCGCCGGCGTCGGCCGACGTGACGCTCTATCGTGCGCTGCATCAGGCGCGCGGCAAGGACTGGGCGCGGGCCGTGCCCGTGCTCGAGCAGGCGATCAAAGACACCCCCGACCGCGCGCCGGTGGTGGATGCGCTCGCGTCGATTCGTGAGCGTCAGGGACTTGCCGCGATGGACGCGGGGCAGACGCCGCCGGCCACGGCCGCGTTCGAGCACGCGCGCGCGCTGCGCGGCGGCGCGTTTCGCTACGATCTGGAACTCGGCGTCCTGTATCTGGCGGCACGGCGCCTGCCCGATGCCGCCGCCGCACTCGACCGCGTGCCCGCGTCATCGCCGGGCTTCGCGATGGCCCTCTTCAAGCGCGCGCAGGTGAGCGTGCTGATGAAGGAGCCGGACGCGGCGGCGCGAATTGCCGCGGCCAGAGCCAAGGCCGACGCCACGACCCGGCCGCTGATCGCGAGCGAGCGCCTGTTTCAGGCCATCCGCTAATTCCCTCTGCCCTCTAACCTTCTCCCTCGCCTTTGCCCTTTGC
The DNA here is from genome assembly GCA_964355365.1 of uncultured Solibacteraceae bacterium. Classification (GTDB taxonomy): domain Bacteria; phylum Acidobacteriota; class Vicinamibacteria; order Vicinamibacterales; family SCN-69-37; genus SCUN01. The sequence continues at coordinate 6,158 of CAYHEX010000133.1, forward strand.
CCTCTGCCCTTTGCCCTTCTCAGAGGGTACAAATGAAAAAGGCCCGCTGAGGTTTCCCTCAGCGGGCCTTGCGTGTGTGTGAGAGCGGCGGACTAGAAGCCGATCTTCGCTGTCAGCTGCAGCTTGCGCGGTTCCCAGTAGCTCTGGGCCACGCCAAACGCCGCGCTGTTCTGGCTGGGCTGGAAGTTGTAGCCCGTCTGCTTGTTACCGATGTTGTAGAGGTCGGCGACGAGCGTGATGCGGTACCGGCTCACGTGAAGGACCTGCGAGTAGTTGAGGTCCATCTGGTAGTGGTTGGGCGTCACGCGCGAGCCGGCCGGTTCCGCGTAGCGGACCGTGTCGCTCGTGGACGTGCCGATGATCGACGTCGGGTAGGCGAGACGGTTCGTGGCTTCCCACGGCTGACCCGACTGGTACACCGCGTAGAACCCGAGGCTGCCGTTCCATGGCATCTGGTAGGTGCCGTAGGCCTTCACCATGTGGCGGCGATCGCCGTGCAGGTCGCCGAGCTTGTTGTCCCACAGCTGGCGGCCACCCGAGTCGCCGATGTTCGACGAACCGATGAAGATGTTGCCGTCGTTGGCAGACGCCGTGGTGCTGCCGTCCTGGTCCACGTTGCCGTAGTAGTGGCTCCACGTGTACGAGCCACGCAGGAACAGCTGCTTGCCGGCCACGTTGCCGTGCCATTCGCCTTCGGTGGTGACTTCCTTGTATTTCGTGAAGGCGCCATCGAGGTCCGCGATCACGTAGGTGGAGCCGCTGCCGATCTGGGCGATCCGCGCGGTCAGGTCCTCAATGTAGAGCGCGTTCGGCACACTGGCGGGCGTGGCCGCCGTGCGGAAGGCCACGCGCGCGTTGTTGTTCGTGTCTTCCCAGAAGTGCAGGCTCTCGCGGTAGCGCGCGTAGACGCGCAGCGAGAGGCTGCCGAACTGGCGCGCCGAACCCAGGAGGTACTCTTCCGTGGTGCGCGGCGTCATGTTCGGCATGAAGAGCTTGCCGGACGAGGACGCGATCGTGTCGCTGCCGAAGAGCCGGCCGCTCGCGTCGAAGTAGCCGTTGATCGTGGTGGCCAGATTGCGGTCCCACGACGCGGCGCGCGGCAGCGAGGACGCCGCCGGGTTGTACTTCGCCCAGCTCGCGTAGACCGTGTTCGTGCCGTCATACGCGTAGGTCGCGCTGATGCGCGGCTGCACCATCTTCTTCCAGGGGATCTCGTACATCTTGTAGCGGCGCAGTTCGGTGAGGTTGCCCGTCGCCTTGATGAACCCTGACAGCGTGCCCGAGGCTTCGTTCAGCCCCTGGCCGTAGAGCGTGTCGTTGCTGGCGAGCACGCCGAGATTCAGCGCGAGGTTCTTGTAGGCGATCGCGTCGTTGAACTCGACGCTCTGCGACTTGTACTCCGAGTGGATCTTCGGAATGACGCCGGTGGTCTGCTGCTGGAACGCCGTCTGGAAGAAGATCGGCGTGCCGTTGAAGCAGCCGCCGCCCGTCTGGCCGGTCGTGCAGGCCAGTGCGGTCGACCCGCCGATGACCGAGATCGAGCCCCAGCCGTTCGAGTTGCGGGTCAGGTCTTCGGAGTCGGTGTAGCGCTGGTAGCCGACGTGCACTTCGTGTCGCGTCTGGCCGGCGTTCAGCGTGAGGTTGTACGCAATCTGGCCGGCGTTGCGGAAGAAGTCGTCCTTGTCGAACGTCGAGCCGTAGCCGACGATGCCGCCGCCGTTCTTGAGGCCGTTGGCATCGTAGCCGTAGCGGCTGATGTAGGTCTGGCGGAACGCATTGATGGCCGCGGCGTTGGCCGCCGTGCTGTTGGCCAGCGGCACATTCAAGAGGCCCATCGTGTCGAGCGCCGCGAGGTCGAGCGCCGTGCCGATCGCCGTGCTGACCGCCGCGGGCGACGTGTTGTCCGGGCGGCTCTGGTTCGGGTTGCCGAAGTGCGTCATCTTGAACGAGAAGAAGCTGTTCGCGTTGATGATCCACGAGCCGTCGGCGGTGAGAATCTTCTGCGAGGTCTCGTTGCCCGTGCCCGTCGACACCGTGGCGAACGTGCCGAAGAGGTTGCTCTTGTCCACGCGCTTGGAACCCCGGTAGCTCGCGTTGAGGAGGATGCCGCTCTTGGGCGTCAGCGTCAGCTTGCCGAAGCCTTCGTAGCGGTTGCTGCTGTAGTTGGGCAGCGAGCCGTAGGCGTTCGAGACGTTCACGCGCGACGAATGCGGCTGGTAGTACGAGCCGTAGAAGAACAGCTTGTCTGTGACGGCCGGGCCGCCGATGTTCACGTCGGTGAACATGCGGGTCGAGTTGTTGCAGGACGTCAGCGGTGTCGTCGCCGTCTTGCACGTCTCCAGCTTGCCGCGCATGCTGGGGAGCTGGAACCGGTAGCTGGCTTCACCGGAGAACTTGCTCGTGCCCGACTTGCTCACTGAGTCCATCGAGAAGCCGCCGGCGCGGTTGAAGTCCACCGCGCGCGCGCCGCCCTTGACGACCGCGATCTGCGCGATGTCATGCGAGGCCGGCTCGGACGCCAGCGTGCCGAACAGCGGCAGCGTGACGTTGACGCCGTCGAAGTTGTACACGTTGTCCTGGCCGCTGCCGCCGGCGCTCGGGCCGCGCACCGCATCCTGCGTGTACTGCACGCCGGGGATGAGCTTCACGAGGTCGCGGTATTCCGTGCCGACCGGGAGGTTCTTGAAGATGTCGTTCGACAACGTGCTGTTGATCGCCGCCGAGGACTTCTCGATGTAACCGGCCTGCGCCGTCACCGTCACCGATTCCTTGACGCCCGACACGGCCATCGTGGAGTTCAGCGTGACGTCCTGACCGAGCAGGACCTCCGCCTTGCGCGTGACCGACTGCATGCCGGACAGCGTGAACACCACCGTGTATTCACCAGGCGGCAGGGCCGCCAGCTGGAACGTGCCGTTGCCGCCGGTGACCGCCACACGGGGGCCGGGGAGTACTGTGGAGCGTGCTTCGACCGTCACGCCCGGCATGGCCGCGCCTGACTGGTCGAGCACCTTGCCGCTGATCGTCCCGGTCTGCTGGGCGAACGCGGGCATGGCGCAAAACACCATGAGTAAGAACAGGATAGTACGCGTGACGCGTGAATACATTCGGGTCTCCTTAAGTACGATTGGAACGGCGATTATAACGTTCATGCAACGCTCGTAACACCCCGAAACGACGGGCCCAGCCGGTACGGTATTGTGGCCACGTGCAGGCGCGCGACCTCCAACGGCCCGAACCCCGGTTTTCCGGGCAGGTGGTGTTCGTTTCCGGCCGCCTGGGGCTGCTCACCCGACGCGATGCCCGAGCCCTCATCGAGCGGCTCGGCGGGACGTTTTCGCCGCTCGTGACACCCAGAACCACGCTGACAGTCACCGAGGACGAGCTCTGTCGGGCGGCCGGCCTGCCCGACGCCGAGACACTCAAGGGCCAGTACTACTCTTCAAAGGATCTCCGGGGGATGTATCCCGTCCTCCGCGACGACCACCTCCGCTATCTGGAAAAATGCGGCCTCGTGCACCCGGTCGCAGGCCGGTACTACTCCTTCAACGACCTCCACATCGTGAAGCAGGCCGCCTCAGAGCTCGAGCTCGGCGCGCCCCTGAACGTCGCGATGCGGGCCCTGGTGGCCGAGCGGGATGGTCAACTGGCCTTTGATTTCCAGCCTCCCCGCAGCGATCGGCCGACTGCCCGCGTCGTGGCGCTGCGTGCCACGTCGAAACCGGAGTCGCCGCTCGAGGCTTCGAGACGGGACTGGGCGGCGTCGGCGACCGGCGACGGGCCCGGACTCACCAGCCCCGATCGCGACGAACGCATCGCGGCGGCGAATTACACGATGGCCGCGAAGTTCTTCCTCGAAGGCGCGGAACTCGACGACGGCGACGATCCGGATCTGGACGCGGCCTCGGCCTCGTACCGCAAGGCCTTGATGTTCGATCCGATTCTGGTGCCGGCGCTCGTGAACCTCGCGAACATCCACTACGAGCGCGATCAGCTCGTGGAGGCCGAGGCCATCTACGAGCGCGCGATCCGTCTCGATTCAGAGTGCTTTGAGGCGTACTTCAACCTCGGCAACATCCACCACGACCTCACGCGCTACGCCGATGCGGTGGCCGCCTATCGCGACGCGCTCGTGATCAACCCCGAGTATCCCGAGGCGCACTTCTACCTCGCGGTCGCACTCGAGAAACTCGGGCGCTCCGCCGAGGCCCGTCCTCATTGGAAGCAGTATCGCGACCTGGCGCCCGACGGCGAGTTCGTGCAGCTCGCGAAAGAGTTCGAGACCGCACAGACACAGACATAGACACCGAGGTTCGTGGGATTCGCGAACCGCCAGAACCTCAGGAACCTCACAGCGCTGAAGTTCCCAAGGTTCGCCTGGTTCGTACGGTTCGAGGGGTTCTGTTCGTGAGGTTCAAGGGGTGCGAGGGGTTCGTAAGGTTTGGTTCGCGGTTCGCGGGAGCCATTCGAACCACCCTCACGAACCCCGCGAACCCTGTGCACCTTACGAACAGAACCTCTCGAACCTTCCGAACCGCTCGAACCCAGGAACGACGGCGTGGTTGAGGTTCGGTGGGTTCGGAAGGTTCGTGAGGTTCGTGGGGTTCTGTTCGAGAGGTTCCTAAGGTGCGAGGGGTTCGTGAGGTTGGTTCGGGAGGTGCGCCCTACGAACCGCCCTCACGCACCGAAC
>CAYHEX010000134.1:0-10740 GCA_964355365.1 uncultured Solibacteraceae bacterium
TCGCGGCCGACGTGATCGTGATGCCGCGCTCCTGCTCCTGCTCCATCCAGTCCATGACCGCCGTGCCTTCATGGACTTCACCAATCTTGTAGGTGATGCCGGTGTAAAACAGAATGCGCTCAGTCGTCGTCGTCTTGCCGGCATCAATGTGGGCACAGATGCCGATGTTGCGAAAACGATTAAGAGGAATGGTGCGAGCCATGATGCGTCGTCGTCCTTACCAGCGGTAGTGGGCGAACGCCTTGTTGGCTTCGGCCATTCGGTGAGTGTCTTCGCGCTTCTTGACGGCGCCGCCGCGCATGTTCGCGGCGTCCATGAATTCGTTCGCGAGCTTTTCCTGCGCCGTCTTGCCGTCGGCGCGCTCGGAGGCGTAGCTGACGACCCAGCGGATCGCGAGCGACAACCGGCGGTTCGGATTCACTTCCACCGGCACCTGATAGTTGCTGCCGCCAACGCGGCGCGACTTCACTTCGAGGCTCGGCTTGGCGTTCTCGATCGCCTTCTTGAAGGTCTTGACCGGCTCGTCGCCCGTCTTCTCCTGCACGATCGACAGCGCCTTGTACATGATGCGCTCGGCCGTGGACCGCTTGCCGTCCTTCATGATCGTGCTGATGAACTTGGTCACCAGCGTGCTGCCGTAAATTGGATCAGCCGGAATTTCCCGTTTCGCAATCTCTCGTCTACGCGGCATAGAGTCCTCGCCTTACGCTTTCTTCGGGCGCTTCGCGCCGTACTTCGAACGGCCCTGCATGCGGCCGGCAACGCCGACCGTGTCGAGCGTGCCGCGCACCACGTGGTAGCGCACGCCAGGCAGGTCCTTGACTCGGCCGCCGCGGATCAGCACCAGTGAGTGCTCCTGCAGGTTGTGGCCGACGCCGGGGATATAAGTGGTGACCTCGATGCCGTTGGTCAACCGAACACGCGCCACCTTGCGGAGCGCCGAATTCGGCTTTTTCGGGGGCTGGGTGAAGACGCGCACGCAGACACCGCGCTTGTGCCGGCTGCTCTGCAGCGCCGGGACCTTCGTCTTGCTCAGGACCTTGTCGCGTCCCTGTCGAACAAGCTGGCTAATCGTCGGCAGCTTCTTTGATCCTCAACAACCCGAAATGACATTCCAAACAACGAGCGCGCGACCGAGCGATGCCCTGGCATCGCTGCGCACGTGGCGCTTGGTGCGTTTCAAGCCTGTGAGCCTTGCGACTCGGCACTTGAAACTTTTTCCCTATTGCTGAAATCAGCGGTGGCCGCCGGAAGACGCGATCCACAAAGGATCTGCGCGCCGGTTGCGCGGAAACTGCCGAGAAGCTTCAGGTGCTTCTGGCGGGGACTCTAGATAGGGTGTCCTAGAGCCCGTAACAACCTTGCGAGGATAACACACTTTTTTCAACTCGCCTTGCAATTATAGTCTTTGACGTCCTTCACCATCGGTCGATACCACGACGCCAGGCCCGATCCGCCGCCCCCGCCCCGAGCACCGTAGATGAATGTGCTCGCTTCAGTGAGCGGCAGGGTCGAGACGTTGTTACAGAACGACTGCCAGAGCCCGCCCGTCAGGTAGTCTTCGACGTTGGACAAGTAGAACGCCATGACCGTCTCGCCGTGCTCGCGGATGTAGCTGCCAACCGCCCGTAAGGCCTTTGGACCTGCGAAGTTACCCACCGTCGGAACCAGCATGTTCCTGGTTTCCAAGTCCTTGATCACGCCAAAAAGCTCCTCGTTCGCCAAATAGCTGCGCTCAACGCCAGCGCCGTCATTCGTCAGCATCAGGGTCTCGTAGGTCGCCATCTGACCGCCTCCGCGGCCGCCGCCGAACCCCGATCCAGAGCTGGACCGGTAGTTGATGGCCGTGCCAAAGGCGTAGAAGCTGTCGAACACATACTGGATGCCGTCAATGTCGTCCTTTGGAAGCGGCAAGGAGTGCGGAGACTTGGTCAAATGATCAACAATTCGCTTCCAGACAGCCGCATGTACGTCGGCGCTCACCGGCAGACTGTCGTAGTTCTTGAAAATCTCAGACACGGACGCGCCTGAGGCCAGCCCCTCGGGCCGTGCCTTCGAGAACAACATCCCCACGAAGTCCACCCGATCACTGGCCATCTCGAAGAGCGCCTTGTACATCAGGTGGAGATCCAGATTGCCGCGGCGGATGTCCGTAATGAAGACCATCTTGGGCCGCAGGGCCGCGATGTAGGTGAAGTTCTGCTCCGGGCCGACGCCCATGTAGACGCCGGGCTTCACCGTCGTCTTCAGCGCGGGGATGATCGTCTGAAAACCGATCTCGTTCGACAGCAAGTTGTCAGACTGAAACTGGCCGTTCGGTTCGGAGATGTCATTCGACAACGCCCAGAACTCCGCGTCGGTCAACCGTTGCGGCACGTCAACGGCGCGCGTGCGACCCATCGGGGCCGCCACGACGCCGAGGCTCAGGATCAGGGCCAGCGGAGCGACCGCGCGAAGGCGAAATGGTGACATGGCGGGGATGCTACCATGCGCGACATGACGATCTCGGCCGTTCATGTTACTCGTCTGTTTCGGCTCGCCACCGGCGTCGGCGCCGCTCTGATTCTGGCGTCATCAGCCACCGTGCTGGCGCAGCGTTCGGCCGGGGGGCCAAGGTTCACGGTGTCCTTTCCCGCCGCCGCGCACGCGGGCCCGATCACCGGTCGCGTGTACGTCGCGATCAGCAAGACCAACGACCGCGCGCCGATCCAGCAGACCGACACGACGGGCGTCCCGCTCTTCGGCGTCAACGTCGACCAACTGGCGCCCGGCGCGAGCGCGACCATCGATGCGACGACGCTCGGCTATCCGGTCAAGAGTCTCAGAGACCTCCCCGCCGGCGACTACTGGGCTCAGGCGTTCGTGAACGTCTACACGAAGTTCGCGCGCGCGGACGGTCACACCGTGTGGCTGCATCAGGATCAGTGGGAAGGCCAGAACTGGAAGATCTCACCGGGCAACATCAGCGGCACGCCCATGCAGATTCACTGGGACCCGAATGCGTCGGCCCCCATCGCGCTGACGGCGGCCAACGTGATTCCGCCGATCGCGCCGGCCGTCGATACCGACACCGTGAAGCACCTCAAGATTCAGAGCGCGATCCTCACGAAGTGGTGGGGCCAACCGATGTTCCTGGGCGCGATCGTGACGCTGCCGGACGGATACGCGGCGCATCCGAACGTGAAGTATCCGATCAACTACGTGCAGGGCCACTTCCCACGCGGCGGTGGAGGCGGCGGTGCGCGCGGACGTGGCGCGGCACCAGCAACGCCCACCGGCCCACAGCCGCGCATGATCAACGTGCAGCTACAGCACCCGTCGCCGTACTACGACGACTCGTACGGCGTGAACTCCGCGAACAACGGCCCGTACGGCGACGCGATCATGAATGAACTCTTACCAGCGATCGAAACGAAGTTCCGCGTGATCCGCGAGCCGTGGGCGCGCATGCTCAGCGGCGGGTCCACGGGCGGCTGGATCTCACTCGCGCATCAGATCTTCTATCCCGACTTCTACGGCGGCGTGTTCTCCACGTGCCCCGATGGCGTCGACTTCCGTTATCACCAGATCGTCAACGTCTACAACGACGACAACGCGTACGTCATCGATCGCGGCTGGATGCAGATCGAGCGCCCGAATCAGCGACGGCCCGACGGCAACATCCAGTCGATGATGAAAGACGAGAACTGGTTCGAGCTCGTGCAGGGCGACAAGTCGCGCTCGGGCGGCCAGTGGGACATCTGGGAGGCGACCTACGGTCCGGTCGGCGCCGACGGCTACCCGCAGCGCATCTGGGACAAGCAGACGGGCAAGATCAACAAGGACGTCGCCGCATACTGGAAAGAACACTACGACCTGCGCAATATCCTCGAGACCAACTGGAAGACGCTCGGGCCGAAGCTCGCGCACAAGCTCAACGTGTACGTCGGTGACGCCGACTCGTACTTCCTGAACATGGGCGTGCACATGCTCGACGAGTTCCTGCGCAAAGCCGACAGCCCGAAGTGGACGGGCGAGACCGTGTTCCAGCCGATGGCACCGCACTGCTGGGGACCGCCCCGCGACCAGATGCTGGAGAAGATGGTGGCCCAGATCACCAAATACGCACCGGCCGGAGCCGATCTCACCAGCTGGCGCTACTGATGCGACGGCTCGCAGCGCTCGCGCGGTCCCCGACCGCCCGTGTGTTCGCGCTGGCCTCGGCGCTGACGCTGATCTCGGCCTGGTCCCTCGTCCGGCACCTGTCGTCGGCGCTGCCCTCCGACTTGGGTGATCCCATCCTCGAAACCTGGATCCTCTGGTGGAACGCCCACGCAATGCCGCTCACGACGCGGTGGTGGGACGCGCCGATGTTCGTCCCGCTGCCAGGCGCGTTTGCATTGTCGGAAGCGCTCCTGGCATTTGTGCCACTGACGACGCCGCTCCAATGGGCGGGCCTCAGCCCGGTGGCAACCCACAACATCGTCTTTCTGCTGTCAGGCCCGATGGCCGCCGTCGGCGCGTTCGTCCTGGCGCACAAGCTCACCGGACGAAACGATGCGGCACTAATCGCCGCACTGGCCTTCGGGTTCAGCCCGTACCGCATCGCCCAGATCTCGCACATGCAGGTGCTGTGGGCGTGCTGGATGCCGCTCGGGCTCGCCGCACTTCACGACTACATCACGACCCACCGCCGGCGCGCGCTGATCTGGTTTGCGCTCTGCTGGATGATGAACGGATTCACGAACGGCTACTTCCTCGTCTACTTCCCCGTCCTCGTAGGCTGCTGGATGCTGTGGTTCTGCCGCCGGTGGCAGGACCTCACAGCGATCGGCATCGCGGCCAGTGTGGCCTCGCTCCCCATCCTGCCGATGCTCGCCGGCTACGCCAGCCGCCAGCGCGCGCTGGGCGTATCGCGCCAGATCAGTGAAATCCGGCTCTTCAGCGCCGACGTCACCGCGCTCTTCGCTTCGTCACCGCGCGCATGGCTGTCGGCGCACTGGACCCTGCCGCCCGGGCCCGAGGGCGAACTCTACCCGGGCCTGGCCATCGTCGCGCTGGGAATCGCCGGCGTCGTGATCGCGGCCAGTCGCTCCGGCAGCACGGCGTCAACAGAGCGGCGCGCCCTCTGGCGATGGGGCGTCGGTGCACTTGCCATTGTCGCGGCGGCGCTGGCCCTGTTGGTGATGTGGTCGGGCGGGTCGGAACTCCACCTCGGTCCGTGGCTGCTCAGCGTGCATCGGCCGTCGCGGTTGCTCACAGTCGCATTCTGGTTCGCCTTCATCGTGATCGCCACGCACACAGCGGTCAGGCGTGCATGGACGTCACGGTCACCGCTCGGCTTCTACGCGCTGGCCGCGGCCGTGATGTACCTTCTCGCGCTCGGGCCGGAGCCTCACGCCGGCGCAACACAAATCCTCTACAAGCCGCCGTACGCATGGCTCATGTACTTGCCCGGCTTCGACGCTGTCCGGGTGCCCGCGCGATTCGGATTGCTGATGATCATCTGCCTCGCGCAGGTGGGGGCACTCGCCTACGCCCGTCTTATCGCAATCAACTCACGCACGTGGCTCGGCGTCATGTCGCTCGCCATTCTGGCCGAGGGTTGGATCGTGATGCCCGTCGCGCCGTTGCCCAGGCCCCTGCCGCTGCCCGATCGATCCCCGGCCGGAGCCCCGGTGCTTGAACTGCCCGTCGAGGCCGGCTTCGAACCCAACACGCTCGCGCTCCTGCGCTCGCTCGACCACGGCCGCCCGATCGTCAACGGTTTCAGCGGGTACATTCCGCCGCACTACTACGCGCTCGGGCTGGCGCTGAAAGACGGAGATGCCACCGCGCTCGAAGCGATTCGCGAAATCGGTCCCCTTGTCGTGTTTGTTGATGCGGCACGCGACACCGGTGGCGTCCAAACGGCGCTGGTCGCGGGGGCCGGCGGCGCGAACCGACTCGAGACCAACGACCGCGGCGCCTGGTTCTTCCTGCCGCAGAGCGTGGCGCCTGCCTTGGCAGCGCTCACGACGCAGCTCACGCCCAGTGCGATCGCGGCAACCACGAATTCCGGCGACACGCCGCTGCTGAACGACGGCCGGTCCAACACACGCTGGTCCGGAGACATCCACGGCGAGTCACACGCAGACACGGTCACGCTGACGTTTGACGCGCCCGTGACGATCAACTCGATCGAGATTGATCAGGGCCTGTGGAGCGGCTACTTCCCGCGCGATCTCGAAGTCGTATTGACCACGGACAGCGGCGACATCACGGTGTTTCGCGGCCCGACCGGCGGCCTCGCTGTCCGCGGCGCGCTGGCCTCACGGGACGTGACGATGCGCATCCCGCTGGCGCCCTCCGCGCCGGCTCGGGCGATGCAGCTCATCAGCCACCCGAAGGGCGAGAAGTTCACCTGGAGCGTCGCAGAGATCAGGGCCTTCGGCGTGCGGCCCTGATCCGCACTGACGTTACTGCCGTCCCTGCGCCCGGCGCATGGCGTCGTTCAACGCCTGCATCGTCGCGTCCGACCCCCTGAAGACGTTGGTCGGGAAACGATACGGGTACTGCAGCATGCTCGCGTAGATCTTGTCGGACTGATACAGATTGAGCCCAAGCCCGGCGAGGTACTGTAGCTTCAGGTTGCGGTCGTGATTGATCTGCACGTCCTTGAGCCAGTTCGCGAAGTCGCCCCTCTGGCCGGCAAACGTCGCGAACAGCTCCACCGCGCTACCGAAACCCACCTCGCGAAGTGACTGCGCCACCGGCGCCATCTCCGGACGGTCGAGCTTGGCCTGCATCGCGTCGACGTCGATCTTCGTCTCTTCCGCCTGGCCCAGAAGCACGAGGTCGTATCCCCGACCGTTCTGCGTATTGGCGAAGACCATACCGTTCGGGAACGCCGCGAGGAACGAACCGATCTCGCTCTTGACCGCCGCTTCGTTGCTCTCATACATCTGCACGAACAGCGTCACGACGCCGCCCGGATTGAGATGCTCCTTCGCCACGGTGAAGAACTCCTCCGTGTAGAGCGTCGCCGCGCCCTTGACCCACGGATCGAGCGGATCGCTCGTGATGCCGTCGAACTTCTCCTTCGACGTCAGCAGATAATGCCGTGCGTCATCGATCGTGACGTGCACCTTCGGATTCGTCACCACGTTGTAGTTGTGCTCGCCGAAGTACTTCGACACGCTTTCGGGGACGAGCGGCTCGATCTCGGCGATGGTCTGGTTGGTCACATACGGGCTGATCGACACCGCGCCTGCGGTGACGCCCGCACCGCAGCCGATCACGAGGACGCGCTTCGGATCGTTCGGGATCAGCGTGGTCAAGTGGCCGAGCATGCGCTGCAGGCGCATGTCCTGCGGCTCGCTTGACGCCTGCACCTTGCCGGCGTTGTGGTAATTCAGCACGCCACTGGGCGTCCGCGACACGGCGACCGACGCCTGCAGGCCCTCTTTGGCGTAGATGATTTCGTTCTGCCCCACCCACGTCGCGGCGTAGCGGCCGTAGGCGATGAGGATTCCCGGAATCTCCGGCACGTTCCGCACGAGCAGGCCCGCGGCACCAGTGGCGATGATGAGCAGAATCGCCGGCCCCCACTGCATACCCTTGTTGCCGTCAGACTCGCTCACGGCCGGCGCCAGCATCATCAATGCCGACAGGGCGGACAGCGCCATCATCAACTGGATCGCGTGCTGCGAGCCCATCCACCACACGAGCAGCAGGCTGGCGAAGAGCGCGCCCACGATCGCGCCCACGGTGTTGGCCGCGTAGACACCGCCGACGAGCTTGCCGGGATCCTGTCCCTTCGTCGCGGCAGCCGCGAGTGCCAGCGGGAAGCTCGCGCCCCACAGAATCGCTCCCGGCAGTACGACCCAGAAGCACCGCACCAGATCGAGCTGGAAATTGAATGCGTCCGTATTGACCGTGCCGGTGAGCTGCGACGAGATCGACGGGTTGATCGGCCAGAACGGCAGTGACACGAACATCTGGTAGGCGGCCCACGCCATAGCGCCGCAGATCAACATCTGACACCAGCCGAACGCGACGCGCGGCCGCGCCACGCTGCTCGCCAGTGAGGCGCCAATCGTGCTGCCGATGCCGAGCCCGGTGAGAAACACCGCGAGAATCAGCGAGAACGTATACGTCGTCGCGCCGAACTGCAGCGACAGGACCTTCGTCCACATTACTTCGCTCGCCAGCGCCGTCATCCCGGAGATAGCAATCGCGACGTAGACCGAGCGAACACCCCGCGCACCCGTGGCGCGCGTCGCTGGGGCCGGCGCGCTGTGCGGCGTGCGACCCGCGAGCCACAGGCCGATGGAGGCAACGAGGACGTTGAAGCCGATCGCGACCAGTGTCGCCGTCGTCATGTCGAACACGCGCAGCAGGTAGAAGCCCGCCAGCAGGCTGCCGATCACCGCGCCGGCGATGTTGCCGCCGTAGAAGTAGCCGAGCCACGAGATGCCCTGCGGTGTCGTTTCCACCCAGCGCGACATCGCCGGCAGCGTGGCGCCCATCATCAGCGTCGGCGGCAGCAGACAGATCGCCGCGACGATGCCCCGGCCGAAGATGCCGGGCATGCCCTGCAAGCCGAGCGCGTCATACCAACCGCCGATGAGCGGCGCTCCGAACAACACGAACAATCCGCAGGCTGCGATCCCGAGTTCCAGGAACGCATACACCTTGAGCGGGTGCTCTTTGGCGCTGACGAACTTGGGCAGCAGCAAGCTGCCGAGGCACATGCCGCCCATGAAGGTCCCGAGCAACACACCCATGGACACGGCGGACGAGCCGATCACCAACTGCAGCAGCTGGAACCAGACGATCTCGTAGATCAGCGCGGCGCAGCCGCTGCCAATGAAAAGAAAGAGGAGAATCGGCAGGGCGCGGTGGGCGGCGTGCGGCGTCGAATCGGTCGAAACTGATGCAGTCATCGTGGCGGCATACTATCAAACCGCCTCGCCTGTTTACCCGCCCGGCGCTAGATCGAAGGTGTGCGCCGGTGATTGAGCAACATCTGGTAGACGACGGCGCTCACCCACGTCCCATAGGTGATCATTAGCATCTGCCAGACGGTTGAAACAAGGAATAGCAGAAACCCCGGGGACACCACGGCCCCCCCCAGAGGCACCTGCGCCTGGATCACCTGCGCCGGGAACTGGAGCACGATCGGTACAGCCATCGCCAGGAAGATCTCGAAACGACGATCACGGGTCAGTTGCTCGCTGGCGCGTAACGCGTCCACATGCCGCGCGCGGCCGTCCAGAATGAGAAACCCGATCTGCGACCAGGTCAGCATCAGGTAGATGCCCGGCGCGATGAAGAGCACCAAGCCGATCAGGATGGGCACGGCCGTCACCAGCACCGCGACAACGATCGCGCCGAAGGTCACGGGCGACAGGAGCGCGCGGCGAAAATCAACGCCTTCGCCGCGAACACCGGCCAGGGCCGTTCTCGCCAAACCGTAGGTCACCCACGCGGACACCAGGGCGCATGCCGCGAGAATCCCGAGCTCGCGAGACGTTTTCGGTGCGGGACCGACGAGCGCCATCGGCAGCAACTGCAAGACGCCCACCACGGCCATCCAGCGGACGATGCCACCCTTCAGCTCGGAGACCGCGTGAAAGGCGATGGCCAGCGCTTCACGCGCGGAAAAGAGGTCGGAGGTGTCGCGAAGACGAGCGGCTGCGGTGCCGCCCACTTGATGCGGCGTCGCGAAGACGTAGCCGCACTGGCACGCCGGCACGTCGGCGCTCACCAGCAGTCCGCAGTGCGGACAGAGGCGGGGACCCTGGGGGATTGGAGTAGTCACAAGATCAATAACCGTGAAGGACGTGAAGGCAAGGTGCCTTCACGTCCTCCACGGTTGATGGTGGTGTTACTCGTCGTCGCGTCCGAAGCCGAAATCGGCGTCGGCGTAGTCGTCCATCTCGCGCTGCAGCTCGAGCTCTTCAGGCGACGGCGGCGGCGGTGGCGGCGGCTCGTCCGCCGGGATGGTGACATGGCGGTAGAAGTCGAAGCCCGTGCCGGCCGGGATCAGGCGGCCCATCGTGACGTTTTCCTTGAGGCCGCGGAGGAAATCGACCTTGCCGGAAATGGACGCCTCGGTGAGCACGCGCGTGGTCTCCTGAAACGACGCTGCGGAGATGAACGAGTCGGTGGACAGCGACGCTTTGGTGATGCCGAGGAGCAACGGACGCCCCTTCGCCGGCATGCCGCCGTTCGCAAGCACGCGTTCGTTCTCTTCGTGGAAGCGGAACTTGTCGACCTGTTCGTCGATCAGGAATTCCGTGTCGCCGACCTCCTCGACCTTCACCCACCGCATCATCTGTCGAACGATGACCTCGATGTGCTTGTCGTTGATGCCGACGCCCTGCAGACGATAGACCTCCTGGATCTCATTGACCAGGTAGCCCTGCAGTTCGCGCTCGCCGAGGACCGCGAGGATGTCGTGCGGATTGCGCGGACCGTCCATGAGCGGCTCACCCGCGCGGACGCGGTCGCCTTCCTGAACGTTCACGTGCACGCCGCGCGGCAATGAGTACTCACGCGGTTCGCCGCCTTCGTCCGGCACCACAAGAATCTTGCGGGTGCCCTTGACGATGCCGCCGTGTCGCACCACGCCATCGATTTCCGAGATGATGGCCGTTTCACGCGGCTTGCGCGCTTCGAACAGCTCGACCACGCGCGGCAGACCGCCCGTGATGTCCTTGGTCTTCGTCGTCTCGCGCGGAATCTTCGCGAGCACGTCGCCCGCGAACACCGTCT
>CAYHEX010000135.1:0-10708 GCA_964355365.1 uncultured Solibacteraceae bacterium
CCTGTGCCGTCAGGTCGGCCGTGAAAATCGCTGGCGACCAATGAACGGAGGAGGCCCATCAGGTCGCCGGGCTTCAGCGGTTCGAGCCACTGTCGCACCGAGCGGAGATTGCGCGTGCTGAACGGCAGCAGCGGACCGCTGTCCTTTTCCCAGACGCCGTGACCGTCGCCGAAGCTCGTGAGCACCGCGTCCCGGCCGTTCTGGATAAATCCGATCCACGGATAGCCGAGCGTCTCTCCGTCGCCCGACGTCAGTGATCCGTCGATGCGTACCATCCAGCGCGAGTTGCCGGGCTGCCGGTCGAAGCCGGCGTTCTCGAGTGCGGTGCTCGTACTTGCATCGGCGGCGCCGGTGCCCGGCGCGTTGGTCTTCGGTTGCACGTCAATCTCCTGCGCCGGGTTCGTCACGTTGCGCACGGTCACGGCCTTCGCGAACGCGGCTGTTTGCACCGGACGATGGAACTCGATCGCGTTGTAGTTGGACGGTTCGCATGCCACGCGGCAACTGATGCCGGCCACGAAGAACGGCGGTTCCATTTCGATCCCGGAGGTCTGCGGTGCGCCCGGGACGGCCGGGCCGCCTGGGCTCGGTGTCGTGGCATCCACGCGCACGTCGAGCCACGCGCCGGGCGCGACGAGCGATGTTGTTTCGAGCACGACCATGTCGGGCGTGCGGGGAAAGCGTCGCTCGTCCCACGCAGTGGCGGCGCGGACGCTGACGGCGGCGGTGGACGCGTAGGTCTGACGCGACGCGGCCATCTTGGCGTCGTAGCGCGCCAGGCCGTCCGGATCGGTACTCGCCAGCCGCGCGCGTCCCTCGGCGTTCATCGCCGGGATGTCGAACGGGTGCACGCGATGCCGAACCGTTGTGTGCGCCAGGATGTCCGCGGGGCGGACGGGCTGGTTGAAGTACAGCGCGAGCGTGAGCGGGCCATCGAACCGGCCGTTCTGCCGGCTCCAGCGCACATCTGTCAGCTTCACCGTCGGCGTCGTGAACGTGAACTGAAACGGCTGTGTCAGTGCGCGGCCCGACGCGCTCGTGGCCGTGCGATCGATCGTGACCGCGTATCGCGTGGCGTAGGGAATCGGCGCGGCGGGATTGCGCGTCAGGATCAGGATCGATGTGCCCGACCATCGATACGTGCCGTCGAAGGCCGGCGTGATGCGGAACCACGCCGGCGCCTCGCGCGGCGATTCGCCGAGCGCGATCATCGGCTCAGAGAAGATGGCGCGGACTTCGTTGGCGTCTTCGCGGCTGGCCACTTCGCCGGATGGGGTGGCCGAAATCACCCGGAGCGATGTGGTCTGGTCGGCGGCCAGGACGACGGACAGCAGGGCGGCGAAACTGATGGCGTAGAACCCGAGGCGGGGGCGGCGCGTCATCCATCAAGTCTAGAACGGGTTATAGTTCGCGTCGATGTCGAGGACCACCTGGTTTTCTTCTTCTCACTTCTGGTTTCTGCCTTTTGCCTTTTGCCTTCTGCCTTCTGCCGGTTGCAGCCGAGCTGCAACTCGCGATGGCGCACCGGCCTGGACGCCGGACAGCAAGGAGATCGTCTTCTACCGCGAGCGGGGACAGGAGAAGGCCGACCTCTTCGTCATGCACGCCGACGGCCGGAATGTGCGGCAACTCACGAATACTCCCAGCGCGGCCGAGGGCTATCCGTCCGTCTCACCCGACGGCAAGACGATCGCGTACGAGTCGGACGCGGCGGGCGGCAATTTCGATGTCTGGCTGATGGATGCGAGCGGCTTCAACCCGCGGCGGATCACCACGACACCCTCCCGTGATGTCGGGCCGGCGTGGTCACCCGACGCCAAATCGATCGTCTTCATGTCGGATCGCGACAATCCGGAGTTCGACATCTACACGATGAACGCCGACGGTTCGAACGTGCAGCGGCTGACCACGGGACACACGAACTGGTTTCCGCAGTTCTCGCCCGACGGCAAACGTCTGGCCATGCACACCGGCCGCGATGTGCACCTGCTCGAGATCGCGACGCAGCAGATCTCGCGCCTCACGGCCGATCCGGCCAACGGCATGTTTCCGACCTGGTCGCCCGACGGCCGGCGCATCGTCTTTATGAGCTGGCGCAACGGTGTGACGCAGTTGTTCATGATGAACGCCGACGGATCAGACCAGAAGCAGATCGCCGCCGCGCCCGCGGGCTCGTCGATCGACCCGCGCTGGTCGCCTGACGGCACTCGCGTGGTCTTTGTCGTGACGCCCGCCACCTCGCCCACCGAGGAGCCCGACCCAAACGGGTCGAGCCAGATCTACACGCTCGAACTGGCGACGGGGAAGATCACGAAGGTCAGTTAGCGTGCGGTGAACAGCACTGGTCGGTCACGTGCAGTGAAAAACACTTGTCGGTCGTGTGAAGGGAAAACACTGGTCGGTCGGGTGCAGTGAGAAGCGCTGGTCGGTCGCGTGCAGTGAAAAGCGCTTGTCGGTCGGGTGCAGTGAAAAGCGCTTGTCAGTCATGTGGACTGACAAGCGCTCGTTGGTGCTAACCCTGAACCCCGGACTGTGGACGGACCCCGGACCCCGGACTGACCCTGGACCCAGGACTCTGGACCCTGGACTCTAACTACTGCCCGCTGAGCGGATCCGCCTTGAGCGTGACCGTGCTCGTGTAGGTCTTGCCGTTGGCTGTCATCGTGACCTTGTAGGTGCCTGGTGTCGCACGACCCACGGCCCCGCCGCCGCCACGTCCACCGCCGCCACCTCGGCCCGCGGGCGCCGCGTTGGACGGCAGCGACAGGCACGCGCCGCCACCACCACCAACACCAGCACCGCCGCGTCCACCAGCACCGCCAGCGGCCTGGGCCGCCGCCGCACCCGCGGCCGGTGTGAAGTTCATGTTCCACTCCACGCGACCGATACCGGGCTTGGCTGCAAATGACGCCGAGCAGGTACGATCGCTGCCCGAATCGGTGACGTCAAACTTGACGTCGCCGGTCACGCGCTCGCTGAGGAAGTAGTTGATGACCGCGTTGCGCGTCGGGTTGCGCCCGACGAACGCCAGGTTGCCGCCGTTGTGCTGCGGCTGCACGTTGAGCCACTGCGTGGTCACACGATTTTGAAACAGGGTCGCCTCAGACGCCTGCACAGCGGGGGTCATCTGCTGGAGCGGGGTGATGTCGTCGAGCACCCAGATGCCACGACCATGCGTCGCGGCGATCAGATCGCCATCGCGCGGATGCACCATCACATCGTGCACCGCCACGGTCGGCAGGTTCGCGTTGATCTTCTTCCAGTTGGCTCCGCCGTCGATCGAGTAGAAGGCCGCCAGTTCGCTGCCCGCGAACAGGAGGTTGGGGTTCTTCACGTCCTCTTTGACGACGTACATGGGATTGCCGTCCGGGATGCCGTTGGTGATCAACGTCCACGTCTTGCCGTAGTCGGTGGTCTTGTACACAAACGGCTTGTGAATCGCGAAGCGATGGCCGTCGACCGTCGCGTACGCGGTGCCGCGTGCGAAACGCGAGGCCTCGACGCGGCTGACCCACATGTCGGGCCGGGGCATGCCGGGCATGTTGGCCACGCCCACTTTGTCCCACGTCGCGCCCGTATTGCGCGTGACCTGGATGTTGCCGTCGTCGGTGCCCACCCAGATGTTGCCGGGCTCGATCTTCGATTCGGAGATCGAGATGATCGTGCCGTGGTACTCCGCGCCGCCGCCCGGATCTTCGTCGGCGGTGATACCGCCGGAGCGACGGATGGTCTTCTCGGGCATGTTCTGTGTGAGATCGGGGCTAATCACACGATAGGAGTCGCCGCGGTCGGTCGACATGATCAGGTGATTGGCGCCGATGAAGATCGTGCGTGAGTTGTTCGGCGAGAGGATGAACGGCGTCGACCAGTTGTAGCGGAGCGCACCCATGCCTTGCGGCTGCTCGCCCCAGTTGGTGTCTTTGGCGCGTTTCTCCATCTCGGGCGTGATGTACTCCGAGTAGTTCACGATGTTGTTCTTGCTCGGCCGGATGTTCACGCGCTCGCGCGTTTTCAGGTTCGTGCGTCCGATGTTGCCGCCGTTCACATCGGGCTGTGATTCGGTATAGGCCCACGGTCCGTCAGGTTCCATTTCCGCGTGATAGCCATCACCGCCCGACAGGTTCACCCAATCGCTCGTGTAGATGCCGCCGGCGCGCGTCGCGGCCGGGCCGCATGAGGCGCCGGCGTCCTGCAGACCGCCGCACACCCAGTACGGTTCCTGCATGTCGGCGGCCACGTCATAGAACTGCGTGACATTGATGTTGTTGAAGCGCAACGAACTCGCGCCGTCGTCATGCGTCAGGTTCAGGCCGCCGTCGCTGCCGATGTAGTAGCGGCCCTTGTTGTGCGGGTCGTACCACATGGCGTGCCAGCAGTGGCCGCCGTCGCCGCCGCCGCCGTTCGTCCAGGTCTTGCCGCCGTCGGTGGAGCGCCGGTAGCTGATCAGGAAGCTGAAGATGTACTTGTCGTCGAGTGGGCTGATGCCGACCTGACTGTAGTAGAACGGCCGCGTGCTCGTGCGATCGACCTGCACCCACGTGGCGCCGGCGTCCTCCGAGCGATACATGCCGGCGCCGAGCTTCGTCATGTCGGTGCACGCGGGATCCGGCGCCGGGGCCGGTGCGCCGCCGCGTCCGCCACCGCGGCCACCACAATTCGGCTGAAACGCGTGTTCGACCTGCGCCATGAGCACTTTCGGATTCGAACGCGCGATCGCGAGACCGATGCGACCGAGATCGCCCGTCGGCAGACCCTTCGCCAACTTCGTCCATGTGCGTCCGCCGTTGAGCGTCTTGAAGATGCCGCTGTTGGGGCCGCCGCTGTTGAGCACCCACGGCTGGCGGTAGTGCTGCCAGAACGACGAGTAGAGCACTTCCGGATTCGACGGATCCATCACGAGGGCGGCCGCCCCGGTGGTCCGCTCGGTCGGCAATCCGTCGGTCAGCTTCGTCCAGGTCTTTCCGCCATCGATCGTCTTGAAGAGGCCGCGGCTCCCGATCGGCGCCCAGATGTTCCCGACCGCCGAGACGTAGACGATGTCCGGGTTGGTCGGGTGCGTCACGATGCGCTCGATGTTGTACGTGTCCGAGAGGCCCATGTTCGTGAACGTCTCGCCGCCGTCGGTTGACTTGTAGACGCCGTCGCCCCACGCGGCAGAGTTGCGCGCCCACGACTCGCCCGTGCCGACCCAGATCAGGTTCTTGTTCTTCTGAAAGATCTTCACCGCGCCGATCGAGGCCGCGCCGTATCGATCGAAGATCGTGGTCCACGTGGTGCCGCCATTCGTGGATTTCCAGACACCGCCTGAGGCCGCGCCGGCGATGACGTACGTCCAGTCATCGTCAAGGGCATCGATCGAGGAGATGCGGCCGATGAGGTTCGCGTTGCCGACGTTGCGCCACGCGAAGTCTTTCAACATGGGATCCACGGCGGCCGCAGGGGCCGGGGACTGAGCGGTTACTGTGGCGGCTGCCAGCGCGAGCACAGCGAGACACCACACACGTACAGTACGGAAACGGGTCGAGCCCATAGGTAGAGCCTCCAGGGGGTGAGGGCGGATTGTGCCAAAGGGCGGGGCGGATGTCTACTACCGACCGTCGCAGTGACGGCCCAACGTCACGTGCCGGCCCGAACCCGTCGGCCAGCCGGGAAATAGGCCAATTTCCTCCGAAAATCGGTCCACCTCGGAAACGGGACCTCGGCACATCTATTGCAGCCTCACGCTCCACGCCGCGTCCTCGCGGCGGGAGGTCTGATGCCACAGGTCTATCGACAGGTTCAAAGTCCGGCCGCCCGCTATCTGCTGGCCCTGCTGGGGATCACGTTCGCCACGGAAATGGGCATCGGTCTGTTGATGGGCGTGTTCTTCCCCGATGGTGCGCCGCGACGGTTCGAATGGGGCGCGGATACTGTCGGCCTCGTGTTCGTGCAGGCCCCGCTCTCGTGGTGGTTCATCGTTCGGCCCTTGCGCACGCGGCTCGGCGTGATCGGCGAACGCTATCGCATGCTGTTCGAGCGCAGCCTGGCCGGTATTTTCCGAACGGCGATCGATGGCCGCTTCCTCAACGTCAACATGGCTGGTGCGAAACTGCTCGGATACGCGTCGCCGGAAGAACTGCTGCAGAGCAATGCCGTGGACTTTTCCAGTCCGGCCGAGCGCGCGGCGTTTGTGGCGTCGGTGCGGGAGCAGGGAGGACTCGTCAATCGCGAGAGCCGGCTCACCCGCAGGGACGGCACACCCGTGTGGGTGCTCGAAAGCGCTACCTACATCGACCGCCGCGACGGACACCCGGCGGAAATCGAAAGCACCCTGATCGACGTGACCGACCGGCGGCTCGCGCAGGAGGAAATGCAGAAGGCGATCATCGCGGCCGAAGATGCGAGCCGCGCCAAGAGCGAGTTTCTCGCGAACATGAGCCACGAGATCCGCACGCCGATGAACGGCATCATCGGCATGACCGAGCTCGTGCTCGACACCGAACTGGATCGCGATCAGCGCGAAAACCTCGAGACGGTACGATCGTCAGCCGAGTCGCTCCTCGCCATCCTGAACGACATTCTCGACTTCTCGAAAGTGGAAGCCGGCAAACTCGAACTCGAACATGTCGAGTGCTCCGTGCGCGACGTCGTCGCGCAGGCGCTGCGTCCGCTCGCGCCGATGGCCGACCAGAAGAACCTCGAGCTGATCACGGACGTCGCCATGGACGTGCCCGGCCTCGTGATCGGCGATCCGCTGCGTCTGCGTCAGGTCCTGTCGAACCTCGTGGCCAACGCGATCAAGTTCACCGAGCGCGGCCACATCCTCGTGCAGGTGCTCGTCGACACGCGCGGCGCGTCCGGCGTCGGGCTTCATTTCGTCGTGAGCGACACGGGCATCGGCATCGCCTCCGACAAACTCCACTCGATCTTCGAAGCGTTTGTGCAGGCCGACGGCTCGACGACGCGCCGGTTTGGCGGCACGGGACTCGGCCTGTCCATCTCGGCCAAGCTCGTCGCGCTCATGGGCGGCCGGATCTGGGTGGAGAGCACGGTGGGCACGGGCAGTGCGTTCCAGTTTGCGGTCACGCTGCCCGTCAGCGCGTCCGATGCGCCGGTTGAGCGGCCGGATCCGTCGCTGATTGGTCTTCGGGCGCTCGTGGTCGATGACAACTCGGTGAATCGACGCATCTTCACCGAGCAACTCACGCGCTGGCAACTGATCGCCTCGGCGGTGGCGCACGGGAGCGAAGCGCTCGAGGTGTTGGCTGCAGCCGCCGAGCGCGGCGAGCCGTTTGCGATCGTGCTCCTCGACGCCAACATGCCCGACCTGGATGGCTTCGACGTGGCGGCCGAAATGCAGCGTCGACCCGAACTCGCGGGGGCGCACGTCATGATGCTGACGTCGTCGGCGCGTCCCGGCGATCCCGCCCGGTGCCGTGCGCTGGGTGTGCGGACCTACCTCACCAAGCCCGTCCGGCAGGTCGAACTGTTCGATGCGCTCTGTGCGGCGATGCAGCCGGCGCCCGATCCGGTGGAACGGCAGGTGGTTCGCACACCACCGGCCGCCGCGCCATCGCGCGTGCTGGTGGCCGAAGACAACCTCGTCAACCAGCGTGTCGTGGAACGCTTGCTCGCCGGACGCGGCCACATCGTCACGGTGGCCAACAATGGCCGTGAAGCCTTGCACGCGTTCACGCGCGGCACGTACGATCTTGTCCTGATGGATCTGCAGATGCCCGAGATGGGCGGGTTCGAGGCGACCGCCGAAATCCGCGCGCTCGAACGCGTGAGCGGCGGTCACGTGCCGATCATTGCGCTCACCGCGCACGCGATGAGCGGCGATCGTGAACGCTGTCTCGCGGCCGGGATGGACGGCTATCTCTCCAAACCCATCGACCGATTGCAGCTGTTTGAGGTCGTTGAGCACACTCCGGTGCCCCTTCCGCAGGAATCGGTCGCCAGCCTGGCTGATGATCCCGTTCTCGACCGGCAGGCGCTGATGGGTCGGCTCGGCGGCGATGATGCGCTGGCGCGAGAGTTGATCGATATGTTCCGGCAGGATTACCCCGGCGCCGTTGTCCGCATGCATCGGGCTGTCGACGATGGTGACGCGGCGTCACTGCAAGCCGCCGCGCACGCGCTCAAGGGCGCTGCGGGGAACCTCTCGGCTGTTGCCGTCGCGGTGGCGGCCCGGTCGCTGGAGACCATGGCGCAGGGGGGCGATCTGACGGGCGCCGGCGACGCCGTGCGTCGGCTGGAGTTGGAGATCGCCCGACTGGTGTCTTCTTTGGAGGCGTCATGACTGCAGACCCGGATCGCGCAGCGCTGCGCGTACTCGTCGCCGACGATGACAGGATCGCGACGCGGATTCTCGTGGCAGCGCTCCAGCCGTGGCCCTTCGAAGTCCAGGTCGTGCACGATGGCGAAGCGGCGTGGAGCCGCATCCGCGAGCAGCGACCGCACATCGCCATTCTTGATTGGGAGATGCCCGGCGCTGACGGACCCGAGTTGTGCCGCCGCGTGCGCCAGAGTCCCGAGTGTGCGGGCACGTACATAATTTTGTTAACCGGCCGTGAGGGCCGCGCGAATCTGATTCATGGGCTCGACGCCGGCGCCGACGATTACGTCACCAAACCCTTCGATCGCGAGGAGTTCCAGGTGCGCGTGCAGGTGGGCGCGCGGGTGGCTTCCCTGCAGGAGCGGCTGGCGGAACGCGTTGCCGAGCTGCAAACGGCCCTCGCAAACGTGCGTCAACTCGAGGGTTTCATCGCGATCTGCAGCTACTGCAAACGGATCCGGTCAGACGCGCAGCAGTGGGAGCAGATGGAGCGTTACATCAGCGATCACTCCCGCGCGCAGTTCAGTCATGGCATCTGTCCCGACTGCTTCGAGCGGGCGCGCGCTGATTTCGGTGGCTGAGGTCTCGGCTGGCCTCGTTCGCGTGGTACACTGCCGACCGCCCCTGAATGGCTACCTGCCCCCGCTGTCTCGGCCCCCTCTCTGACGGTCATCACTGCCGACCTATCTGGATCAGGCGCTTGCGTCGTCAGGTGCTCGCCAGCTTGCTCGGCGGCGTGTTCGGCAGCTTCGTGCAAATCCTGATTGAACCGCGCAATCTCCCCGTGGTCGGTTTCGTGATCGGCGGGTTGCTGTTCTTCGGCATCGCCGAGGCGATGCGGGACTAGACGAGTCCAGGGTCCAGCGTCCAGGGTCCAGGGTCCAGGAACGTCCTCAACAACCTGAAGGCGCGGCCACGGTGGGCGACGACGGATTTGCGTGCGTCGTCGACTTCGCCGAACGTTGCGTCGTACTCCGGAAAGTAGAAGATCGGGTCGTAGCCGAAGCCATGCGTCCCGCGAGGCTCGGGCCAGATCTCGCCTTCAACGATGCCAGAACATTCGAACAGGGGACCTTGGACCTTGGACCTTGGACTTTGGACTGCGAGGGCGCACACGTATCGCGCGGTCCAGGGCCTCGGGAATGACGCGAGCTCGTTGTAGAGATTGGCGAACTTGTTCGGATAGGTCGACCCCGGATATCGCGCGCTGTGGATGCCGGGACGGCCGTCAAGCGCGTCGATCGCCAGCCCGGAGTCTTCCGCCACAGTCAGCAGGCCGCTCGCGGCCGCGTAGTACTCCGCTTTCAGTCGCGCATTGTCGGCAAACGTCAGGCCGGTTTCCTCTGGTTCATTGATCGGCCGGCCGAGATCGGCGAGCGTGAGGAGTCGAAAGGATGTCCCCGCCAGTATCGGGAGGATCTCGCGAATCTTTCCGGTGTTTGTCGTTGCGATGAGCAAGTCGGGCATTGACTGATATCCTACCGGTCCTTAATGGCTGACGGACGCATCCTCGACGCGGTGGCGCAGGCCGAGCAGATTCGGCGTCGACGTGTGCTCACGCGTCTGTTGCTGCGCGTCGTCCCTGCCGTGGCCGGTGGGCTGCTCGTTGCCGCCGCACTCGTGAAGCTGGCGCATCTGCCGCTCGCCGTGTTCTGGTCGCTCCTGGTGATTGCTCTCGTTGGCATCGTCGTGGTTGCCTGGTTTGGCCGCCGGGTGCCGAGTGTGACCGATGCGGCGGCGGCGCAGTTGGATGCCGATGCGGCGCTGCAGGGTGAGCTGCGGAGTGCGCACTGGTTCGCGTCACATCCGAATGCCGACGCGTGGGCCGCGTACCATCTGGCGAAAGCCGCTGATCGTGTTGACGGCGTGTCGTGGCCGACGGTCTATCCGCCGGTGAAGACCGCACGTGTGTGGTCGGCATCCGCGATCGTGGCGCTTGCGGCCATCGCGCTGGTGCTCTCGTCGGCATGGCCTGCCGCCCGGCGAGCCGCAGGGGCCGACGCCGCCGGCGTTCGCGTCAGCGGCCGCGCCATGGCAGCGCTGCCCGCGGATCTGCAGAAGCGGATCGACGATCTGATCACGGCCATCCAGAAGGGCACGATGCCGCTCGACGAGGCGCGCGCGAAGATCAGCGCGTTGCGTGACGAGCTGGCGCAACTCGATCCGAAGCTGCAGGCGGCGATGGCCAAGGCCGCGCAGGCGGCGCAAGGCCAGAAGCCCGGCGCCACCGATGCGAAGACCACCGACGCGGAGGCGGCCAAGCTCGCGTCACGCGCGGAGAAGGCGGCGGCCGAGAAGGATCTGCCGCAGGACATGAAGTGGTCGATGGAGGATCTGGCGGCGAAGCTCGCGGCCGTCCAGGCCAACAACAGGCCCGTCAGCATCTGACTC
>CAYHEX010000136.1:0-5962 GCA_964355365.1 uncultured Solibacteraceae bacterium
CCGCCGTGCTCAAAGCTATGCGATCCCGATCGCTCGTGCATTTTTCAGGGCACGCCGTCGCAGACGCCGTGATCCCGGCTCGGTCTCGACTCGTGCTGGTTGCTGACCAATCGGGACACGCGCTCACCGCGCCTTCACTGGCCGGCGTACGTTTGACGAAGGGCGCGACTGTTGTGCTGGCCGCATGCGAAACAGGCCGTGGCGTACCGTTTCGTGGCGAAGGCGCCATGTCGCTGGCCCGCCCATTCCTGTCCGCCGGAGCATCGGCCGTTGTCGCCACCCTGTGGCCTGTTCGCGACGAGCCGTCGGCGCGCTTTCTCTCAAGCCTGCACCAGAGATTGATCGCCGGCGTCGCGACGGCCGTAGCCCTCGCACAGACCCAACGTGCATTTCGATCCGCAGGGCACGCCGCCGAAGTATGGGCAGCATTTGAAGTCGTGGGAGGCCTGACGCCCGCAGGCATCCGCTCCCCGACGCTCGGCCACTCACAGGAGACAGGCAGATGATCACACTCGAAATCAGACAGATCGCGCTCGTTGGCCACCGAGCCAACGGTGCGGACATCTTCTTCCCCGCCATCGGACACGGCGCCCAATTCGAGGTCAACGGAGGTGTAACGCAAGGACTCCAGGGACACTGGAGGCTCGTAGTTCGCAAGGCCGGCACCATTCAACAACCCGGTTTTTGCTCCGCCGCTCCCAACGGCCTCATTGCGCCAATCAACGCAATCCTGGGGTACACCGCGACAACCGTCAGCGTGAACGACGCCTTGACCAACGGGCTCGCCCAAGCGGTCGTGAGCGTCCACAGTGGCGTCTTCAATGACGAGGCGGCTATTTCAATGGTGAAAGGGGATGAGGACTACATCATCGCTGTTTGGACGATCGGAGACGTGGCGCAGAAGCTCACCAATCGCTGCGCATTCGAGATCACGCCCTTGCCTGGCCACTCGTACGAACTGACGAACGGCACGGACACTCACGCGCTCGCCGATGGCGACGTGATGACGATCACCAATGTCGACACGCCGGTGCCAACCCTTGAGCTCAACTGCGCTGGCAAGGTCATCCTGAGCGAGTTCGATTCGTTCTATTCACTCCTGGCCGTCGCGCCGGCCGTCCGACCGATCCCGGAAACCGCGTTGGCTGCGCCCTCGCACGCGCTGATGGCCAAGAAACCCGCCAATTGGACTCAGCCGCATGTCGCCGGCGCGCCGCCGTTCAATCCGCGGTTTCCGATTTGTCCGGTCGGTCATGTGACGCTGTAATCGCGAGGCGAACAGCCAGGCCGGCGGTCACGTACGCCCCGTACCGACAGACCAAACAAAAAAACCGCGGACCTGAAGGTCCGCGGCTACGAGTGTCACGCGAATCGTCGCCCGAGCCATTGCTCGGGCCCGCGAACCCTACTTCCCCAAAATTCGCTCCGGCCGCATGACGAGGTTCTCGATGAAGAACTCCATCATGCGCTGGCTGTTCACGCCCGTGTGCGGCTGGTCGGGGCCGACCTGCATCTCGAAGCTCTTGCCCGCCTTCTGCAACGCCGTGACGAGCTGCATCATGTTGTTCGGATGCACGTTGTTGTCCGCCGTGCCGTAGTACAGCATCAGCCGGCCGCGGAGATTCGGCGCGAGGTTGACGGCATTGCCGCCCTCGTACCCTTCCTTGTTCTCCTGCGGAATCCACATGTAACGCTCGGTGTAAACCGAGTCGTAGTGATACCAGCTGGTCACCGGTGACGATGACGAGGCGGCGGCGATGACGTCGGGATGCCGCAGAATCATCAGCGCCGACGAAGTGCCGCCGTAGGACGTGCCATACATGCCGACGCGGTCCTTGTCGAAATACGGCCGCGACCAGAGCGCCTTGACGCCGTTCGCCATGTCATCCATTTCAGCCGTGCCCAACTTCATGTAGACCTGATCGAGCGTCCGCTTGCCCTGCCCCGGCGCTGAACGCGACGAGAGATTCACAATCAGAAATCCGTACTCCGCCGTGGCATTCGGATTCGCGAAGTTCTCCGTCGGCACATTGCTGCCACTCGCCGGACCGCCATACACCGGAATCAACGTCGGCCACTTCTTCGTCGGATCGAAGTTCGACGGAAACTGAATCTGCCCATACAGCGTCGTCTTGCCATCCGCCGAAAGGTATGTGAACTGCTCGGCCCTCTTGAGACCGAGCGAATCAAACTTCGTCGTGTCGGCCTTCGCGAGCTGAGCCACCGCCTTGCCCGTCATGTCCACAAGCTGCGTGGCCACCGGCGTGTCGTGCGTTTGATAGACGTCGATGAAGTACTTGTTGTCCGCCGAGATTCCGCAGCCGCCCGCGCCACCGCCGCCTGGGCCGCCGCCCGCGCGTCCGCCACCGGCCGGCGCGCCGCCCACCGGGCAGGCGCCCACGCTGTGATTGAACTTCGGATCCGTGAGACGCACATCGCCGGTGCCATCGAGGTTCACGCGATGCAGCTGCGTCTTCATCCAGTTGTCGCCGTCGCGCGCCGTGTAAAACATGACGCCGCGCGCTTCGTCGAGCTTGACGATCGCGCCCGCTTCGGCCGTCGCAAGCTTCGTGATCGGGTTGATGAGCTTGCCGGTGAAATCGTAGAGGTAGTAGTTGCTGAAGCCGTTGCGCTCCGACTCCCAGATGAAGCGCTTCTGATCCGCAAGGATCGTCATGCCGGGATGGTTCTCGACCCAGCCGGTCGGCCACTCCTCCTTGATGATGACGCGGCACTTGGTCGTCGCCGCACTGCAGCCCACGAACTCGAGGATGTTCTGCTTGCGATTCGTGCGGTTCATCATCAGCTCGGAGCTGTCGGTCGCCCACTTCATCTGATAGACGTAGTGTCCGACGACGTCGTTGGAGAAGGGCTTGCCGTCGCGCACATCGATCCTCTTCGCGGCGCCCACGGCGACGTCATACACGAACACTTCCGGCACCGGATTGGCCGCGCCGGCCTTCGGATAGGCCTCGACGTCGAGCGCCGTCTGAATGCCCGTTTGATTCATGCCGAGGTAGAAGTCCTTCACGTCGCTCTCGTCGAAGCGGTAGTAGCCGACCTGCAGGCTGTTGGGCGCCCACCAGATGGCCGTGGTCTGGCCGAGCTCTTCGCCGTAAACCCAGCTGCCCGACCCGTTCTTGATGCGCTTCTCGACGCTGCCGTCGGTGGTCACCTGCACTTCGCCGGTGCCGTCCGCGTTCGCGACCCAGAAGTTGCGCGCGCGATAGAACGCCTTGAACTTGCCGTCGGGCGAGAGCGCGCACTCGAGCTGACGACCGCGCGGCGCGCCACCCGCAGGACATCCGGCCATGGGCGCCACGGGCATCTCGTGCTGCGCCTGCTCCATGCCGCCCTGACTCTGTCCGCCACCGCGGCCACCGGCAGGAGGTACACCACCAGCGCGACCGCCACGGCCAGCCCCGCCTGCGCCGACACCGGCTGCGCCGGCGGCTGCAGCGGGGGCTTCGGCGACCTTCATCGTCGCCAGGTCAACCGTCATCGGCTTGCCCGCCGACGTGTAGGTCAGCGTCTTGCCGTCGGCCGAGAACTGCGCGCCTGTGATCGAGCCCGGCACGACCGTGCCCGTGAGCTGCGGCTGCATCTTCGAGTAGTTGTCGAAGCCCGGCATCAGCTTCAACCGGTCCTGCGCCATCAGACTGGTGACGGCTGCGGCCGCGGCCAGCACAGTGATCAAAAGGGTGCGTTTCATCGCGTCAGTCTAAAACATCGGGAGTTAATTCGTTGAATTAACTCCCGATGTTTTTCTCCCTACGGTGACAATGGCGCTGGTACGCAGCTTGCTGTCGGGAGTGCGTGGCAACCCTGCCATAGAGGAGAGGCGCGATGAAACACTCAATACTTCGCCGGAGTGTGTGGTGTGCACTGACAGCGGCCCTTGCGGCCGGAAGCGGACATGCGGCGCAGGCAGTCGCCGACCAGGGCATCGTGACGAGCGACGGCCCCTACAAGCTGAGCACCAACGCGCGCGTCACCTACGTGGCGGTGGCCCACGTGTATGACCCGGCCGCCAATCGCCTCTACTCCTCCACGCGCGGCGGCGTGTATCAGTACGACACGCTCACCATGAAAGTGATCGGGCGCTCTGCGGATGTTCGCGGCGCCGGCTCGCTCGCGCTCGACGCGGCCCGCAGCGAGCTCTACGTGCTGGCGCTGCACGACGACACGATGCAGGTGCTGGATGTGACGACGAAGAAGGTCGTCCGAACATTCCCAGCGCCGGCGTGGTTCAACGTGTTCTATGAAGAGAACCGCGGCGAGTTGTACTTCCTGCGCGGCGATTCCAAGGAACTGCGCGTGGCCGATCGGACAGATGGCCGAACGCTCAGCACGATCGCCCTCGGCGGCCGGCCGTCGTTCGTGGTCGGCGATCCCGCGCGGCAGCGCGTGCTGGTTCGCCTGGCGGACAAACCACTGATTCAAGTGATCGACACCAAGGATCGCTCCATCGTTGCGTCATGGCCGGCGCGGGCGGACGGGCCGTCGGCGGTGACCATCAGCCGTGATGGCACGCGCGTCTTCATCAGCGCTGGACGTGACATCGCGATGCTGGACGGCCTGACCGGGAAAGAGATTGCGCGGACGTCGGTCGGCGATCCGACCTACTCGCTGGTGTTCGACGATGCCACGGGGTATGTCGGAGCGTTGTCGGGTCCGGGCCGTCTCAATGTGGTGAAGGCGGATGCCTCAAGCGTGAAACTGGTGCAGAGCCTGAACACGGGCGCGCTCATTCACGAGCTGTTTCTCGATCCGAAAACGCACACGATCCTCGGCGCGAGCCGCTATGCCGACGAGGGCCTGATGATGGACGTCAACGCACCGGACATGGCGGGCGGCGACGGCTACGGCACGCTGGTGACGTTCACGCTCAGGAAGTAACATTAGCCGCTGCCTATGCACAGACCGTGGTCACCTCAATTTGCCGGACGAGTGGTGGCCGCGGTCTTGTGCGTTGTGGCAACGGTGGTCGTTGCGCGCGAGAAAGGCCCGTATAACCTGACGGGCAACGCGCGGCTGGGCTTCACACTGACGTCGAGCACGTACGATCCGACCGGTCACAGGCTGTACGCGTCAGCCCGCGACGGCGTCTACGAGGTGGATACCCGATCATCGAAGGTGCTCGGCCAGATCGGTCGCGTGAGTGGCGCCGGCTCGCTCGCCTTTTCGTCCACACACCGCGAGCTCTACCTGCTCAGCCTCCATGAGGATCTGCTGCGCGTCATCGACATCGACAGCCGCAAGGTCGTGCGGTCATTCGAAGCGCCGGCCTGGTTCAACGTGTTCTTCGACGCGTCACGCGACGAGCTGTATTACTTCCGCGCGGACACGCGCGCTGTTCGGGTGGCGGACCGCCGCGACGGACACACGATCACGACATTCAATCTCGACGGTCACCCATCGTTCGTGCTGATGGACCCGGCGCGACAGCGGATCCTGGTCCGCCTGGCGGATCACGATCTGATTCAGGTGATCGACACAACGGAGCGCGCGATCGCGGTCTCGTGGCCGATAGCCGCCGAGGGCCAGTCGGCGATGGCGGTCGACGACACGGGGCGCCGCGTCTTTGTCAGCTCGGGGAAATTCCTGAAGATGCTGGACGGCCAGTCGGGCAAAGAGATGGGCCGCATCCACGTGGGCGATCAGGTGCGATCGATCGTGTGCGATCCGGTCACGGCGTTGGTCTCTGCGGTGTGGAGCCAGAATCAGATCAGCGTGGCGCGGATCGGCCAGTTCGGGCTGGAGGCGGTTCAAACGATCGACGCCCGCGCGGTGATTCGGCAACTGCTCCTCGACCCGGAGACGCATGCGATCCTGGCCACGGCCACCCTGGCCGAAGACGACAAGATGGGGATCAACGCCAACACCGCCCCCGCGTCCGGCCTGCGGACGTCGTCGTTGCTGACGTTGAGATACAGCAAGTAACAAGTGGCAAGTGGCAAGT
>CAYHEX010000136.1:6062-10638 GCA_964355365.1 uncultured Solibacteraceae bacterium
GCAAGTAACAAGTGGCAAGTGGCAAGTCAGGGGGTCAGAGCCCTTTTCCACAGAAACCGCCGAAAAGGGGACAGAGGTCGGGCCACAGGCGTCACACCCTGTGGCCCGACCTCTGTCCCCTTTCTGTGGAAAGCTGTGGAAAAGGGCTCTGACCCCCTTTGGCCCCACCCTTGCGCACCCGACTCCTGACATCGCATCCGCTCCGCACTGACGGCGACTTCGTCCTGTATTGGATGACGTCCGCGCGGCGGCTTCGCAGCAACTTCGCGCTCGAGCGCGCGGTGGCGCTCGCGCGCGAACATCGCAAACCACTTGTCATCCTCGAAGCGCTGCGCGCTGGCTACCCGAACGCGAACGATCGGCTGCACCGCTTCGTGATCGACGGCATGGCCGAGCACGCGCGCGTGCTTGCGGCCACGCCGGTCACGTACCTCCCCTACGTGGAGCCCGCGCCCGGCGACGGGCGCGGGCTCCTCGCCGCCCTGTCACAGCACGCCGTCCTCGTCATCACCGACGACTACCCGGCGTTCTTTCTGCCGCGCATGCTCGCATCGGCCGCGCGGCAGGTGCCCGTGCACTTCGAGGCGATCGACTCGAACGGCATCCTGCCGATGCGCGCAGCGCCGAAGTGCTTCGTCACGGCGTTCTCGCATCGCGCGTACATCCACAACACGCTGCGCGAGCACATCCAGACATGGCCGGCGGAGCTGCAGTTCAGCGACCTGCGGCGCCTCACGGCGCTGCCCGCGGGGGTGACGCGCCGCTGGCGCGTCACCCCCGCCGCCGACCTCGACGCGCCCGACGCGCTCATCGCCTCACTGACGATTGACCACAGCATCGCGCCCGTCGGCCTGCGCGGCGGCGAAGCCGCCGCGCAGGCGACGCTGGCGAGGTTTGTTGCGCACGGACTCGGCAACTACGGCGACGATCGCAACCAGCCGAGCGTCGAGGGCACGAGCCGCCTGTCGCCCTATCTGCACTTCGGCCACATCGGCGCGCACGACGTGTTCTCCGCTGTGATGAACGCCGAGCAGTGGACGACGCGCAAGCTCGCCGCGAAGGGGGGCGGCAAGCGCGAAGGTTGGTGGGGCGTGTCACCGAACGCCGAGGGCTTCCTCGACCAGCTCATCACCTGGCGCGAACTCGGCTTCAACATGTGCGTGCAGCGACCTGACGACTACAACAAGTACGCGTCACTACCCGACTGGGCGCGCGCGACGCTCGCCAAGCACGCGGGCGACACTCGTAAGTGGATCTACTCGCGTGACGACTTCGAGCACGCAAAGACGCACGATCCGGTGTGGAACGCAGCCCAGCGCGAGCTCACCCAGACCGGCTGGATGCACAACTACCTGCGCATGCTGTGGGGCAAGAAGATCCTGGAATGGTCGCGCTCACCCGAAGAAGCGCTCGAGCACATGACCGGGATCATGAACAAACATGCGCTCGACGGCCGCGATCCCAACTCCTACACGGGCTACTTCTGGACGCTCGGCCGCTACGACCGCCCCTGGGCGCCGGAGCGCGAGATCTTCGGCATGATCCGCTACATGAGCTCCGACAGCACGATGAAGAAGCTGCGGATGAAGCCGTACCTGGAGCATTACGGCAACAAATGAACAAATGAAATCGGGAATCAATTCGATGAATTGATTCCCGATTTCATTTGTTCATTTCTTCAGCACCTGCCCCGCGCGAACGCCAGTCCCCTTCCCGTCCGTCCACGCCACCTGGCCGTTCACGATCACGTAGCTCATGCCCGTCGCGAGCTGATGCGGGTTCGCGTACGTCGCGCGGTCCACGACCTTCGCGGGGTCAAAGATCGCGATGTCCGCCACCGCACCGACGCGCAGTTGTCCACGATCCTTGAATCCGAACACCTGCGCCGGCAACGACGTCATCGACGCGAGCGCCTGATCGAGCCCCACCACCTTCTCGCGCACGTAGACGTTGAACTTGCGCGCGAACGCGCCGTTGTTGCGCGGATGCGGCACGCCCTCGCCCGGCAGCGACAACGCGCCATCACTCGACGTCATCGTCCACGGCTGCCGCATGATCGCCCGAATGTCGTCCTCGCTCATGTTGAACGAGACGATCGGCGCGCCGCCTTCGAGGATGATGTCGATCGCCGCCTGCTCGGGCGACACGCCCTTCGCCGTGGCAATGTCATCGAGCCGCTTGCCGTTCAGCGAGGGCGCGCCGGTGGAGGCCGACGCGGAGCGACCGGAGCCGTTCGAGATCGACGCGATCGCAATCGAGTGCGGGCCGCCACGACGACGGATGTTCTCCTTCGCCTCGGCCAGGAGCGCCGGCTTCTTCGCCGCGTCCGCCAACCGCGCACGCGCATCAGCTGTCGTCACGCCCGGCAGCACCGCCGCCGCGAGGCTCGTCGATGACGCTTCATACGGATACTGATCCGCGAACACGCTGACACCGCGTCGGCGCGCCGCGTCGATGTGCTCGATCAACGTCGTGCTCTTTCCCCAGCTATCCGGCCCGAGCGCCTTCATGTGCGTGACGATGCCCGTGACCTTCGCGTCTTCGGCCACACGGATCACTTCGTCAACCGACGCCACCACGCCCGCGTCGTAGTTGCCCTCATCGCGAATGTGACTCGTGTACACGCCGCCCGCCTCGTGCGCGAGCGCGATCAGTTCATCCGTCTTCGCATAACGGCCGGGCGTGTAGAAGATGCCGCTCGACATGCCGAAGGCGCCATCGGCGACCGCCTGCTTCACGATCGCGAGCATCTTCGCGAGCTCATCAGGCGTCGGCGCACGATTCGCGCCGCCCATCACCGAGCTCCGCACGCTGCCATGTCCGATGAGCAGCGCCACGTTCACACCAATGCCGCCGCTGCCCTCGAGCGTCGCGCGCTGCTTCGCGAGGTCCACCGGACCGCCGCCGTCCGGATTGCCGACGATCGTCGTCACACCCTGCGCCAGTTCGGCATCCGCGTTCCGCAGCTCAGCGCGGCCGAGCGTCTCGAGCCCGTGCGAGTGCACGTCGATGAAACCCGGCGTGACCATCAGCCCGGTCGCGTCGATCACCACGCGCGCGTTCTTCGAATCGACCTCGCTCGCCGGCCCGATCGCCACGATCCTGCCGCCGCGAATGCCGATCGCACGGGGCCTCGCATCAGCCGAGTTGCCGGGTGCCATTCCCGTGAAGACTCCGCCCCCACCGGCGGTGATGTTCACGATGGCGATATCGAACGGGACTGACTGACCGGAAACCGTGACGAACAGCGCGGCGGCAACAATGGCAGCTCGAAACATGGCGAGAGTTTACGCGAACCCAGCCCCGGCCAGACGAAGCCCGATCTGACACCGGGACGAGTTTTGCCAGACTCCCCTCGGCTCGATACTATTTCGCTGCGTCGGAGTGAAGCGCTGCCCGGCACGCGGGCGTATTGCACCTCAGAGGACTTATCCATGCATCGTCGATCGACCTTTCTATCTGTTTTCATCTGCGCGGCTCTGGCCTTCACGGCGTCGGTCGCCATCACGGCTCAGACGCCGCAACTCGCGCCGGCGAAGTACAAGGACATCCAGCATCTCAAGGACGTTCCGGTGGACCAGTTCGACATCACCATGCAGTATTTCGGCGCGTCGATGGGTTGGACCTGCCAGAACTGCCACGTGCGCGATGAAGCCACCGGCGAGCTCAACTACGTGGCCGAGCACCGCTTCAAGACAACAGCGCGCGAGATGATCGAGATGGTCAGGATCGTCAACGCCGGCGACTACGGCGCCAAGATCAACTGCGCGGATTGCCACCAGGGTCGCAACGAACCGGCAGGCCTGCAGGCGGCGCAGATGTACACCGCCGATCAGCTCGCGTCGATGGCCGCGCAAGCCGCGGCACAGGCCGCGCGCGCCGCGGGTCCAGGCCCCGGAGGCGCGGCCCCCGGCGGCGGACGGCCCGGTGGCGCACCTGGTCAGCCGCCGCCCGGCGGCCAGCCCGGTGGCCGCGGTGCGCAAGCGCCGCCACCGCCTGTTGAGCCGATCATCGCCAAGTACATCGCAGCGATGGGCGGACAGGCGAACCTCGACAAACTCCAGTCGCGCATCACGGTCGGCACGGTGGTGAACCGCGCCAGCCAGTCGATGCCGTTCACCTTCGAAGAGAAGGGCAACAAGTTCCACAGCGTGGTGACCGATCCGAAAGCGCCGGTGAGCTACGGCTTCGACGGCGCCAAAGGTTGGACTCAGACCGGCACGAAGGTCGCCGACGTTGACGACTTCGTGCTGCAGCAGGCGACGCGTCTCAACGACCTGCGCCGCGCATCGGACTTCAGCAAGCGCTACACGAACCTGCAGGCCGGCCGGCCAACGCGTTTGCCGTCGCGCACGCCGGGCGGTGCCGCGATCAACGTGAATCTCGTGCAGGGCGACGTTGCCCCGAACGTGCAGGAGCGGCTGTACTTCGACACCACCACCGGCCTGCTGCTCCGCCGTCAGATCGTCAGCCGCGCCGCGCTCAACGGCGCGCTCATCGAGACGATCGACTACAGCGACTACAAAGACGTGGCCGGCGTGCAGGTGCCGTTCACGATCAAGCTGAACAACTGGAA
>CAYHEX010000137.1:0-10516 GCA_964355365.1 uncultured Solibacteraceae bacterium
ACGGCACCGTGTTCTTCGGCGCCACCGATGGTCCGATGACCAACGACCAGTTGCTGGCCGCGCCCGGCAAGCTCATGCACTTCCCGACGGTGCTCGGCGCCGTGGTGCCGGTATTCAATGTGCCGGGTGTGGGTCAGATCAAGTTCACCGGCACGGTCATCGCCGACATCTTCCTCGGCAAGATCACGCGCTGGAACGACGCAGCGATTGCGAAGCTCAACGCCGGCGTCACCCTCCCGAACACGGAGATCACCGTCGTGCACCGCTCGGACGGCAGCGGCACGTCGTACATCTTCGTGGACTACCTCTCGAAGATCTCGGCCGAATGGAAGCAGAAGGTCGGCGTGGCCACGGCGGTCAACTGGCCGGTCGGCCTCGGCGGCAAGGGCAACGAGGGCGTCGCGGGTCTCGTGAAGCAGACCCCGGGCGCGATCGGCTACGTCGAGCTGATCTACGCGTTGCAGAACAAGATCTCCTACGGCCCGGTGCAGAACGCGGCGGGGGAGTTCATCAACGCGTCGCTCGAGTCGGTCACCGCGGCCGCGGCTGAAGCGTCGGCCAAGATGCCCGCGGACTTCCGCGTGTCGATCACGAACGCGCCCGGTAAGGGCGTGTATCCGATCTCCTCGTTCACGTGGCTGCTGCTCTACGAGAACCCGAAGAACAAGGCGATTTCGAAGACGTTCATGGACTTCATGACCTGGATGCTGACGGACGGTCAGAAGTTCGCCAAGGACCTGGGCTACGCGCCGCTGCCCGCCACCGTCGTGAAGATGGAGCAGGACGCGCTGAAGAAGATCAAAACGCAATGAAGTTCCGGTTGGCCACCGGCGCGATCGCGTCGGTGCTCGTGTTCATCGTGGCCGGCGTCGCCTTCGTCCTCTGGGACGAGGCGGCGTTGGCCATTCATAAGTTTGGCTGGCAGTTCTGGCAGACCTCGGTCTGGGACCCGGTCGCCGGCGAATTCGGCGCGCGTCCCTTCATCTGGGGCACGCTGTATTCGGCCATTCTCGCGTTGCTGATCGCAACCCCGATCGCGCTCGGCATCGCTGTGTTTCTGTCGGACTGGTGTCCGCTGGCGCTGCGCACCCCGCTCGTGTTTCTCACCGAGCTGCTCGCGGCCATTCCCTCGATTGTCTACGGCCTCTGGGGCATCTTCGTGCTGGTGCCGGCGGTTCGTGAACTGCAACTCGCGCTTCCGCCGTGGGTCCGTGCGCTGCCGCTCTTCAGCGGCCCGCCCGTCGGTGTGAGCATGCTGTCCGCCGCGTTGATTCTCGCGGTCATGATCATTCCGTTCACTTCGTCCGTGGCGCGCGAAGTCCTCAAGTCCGTGCCGTCGTCGCAGCGCGAGGCCGCGTACGCCCTCGGCGCCACGCGCTGGGAGGCGACGCGTGTGGCCCTGCATTACGCGCGCACTGGCATCATCGGCGCCATCATGCTCGGCTTCGGCCGCGCACTCGGCGAGACGATGGCCGTGACGATGGTGATCGGCAATACGCCGCAGGCGAAGTGGTCGCTGTTCGCACCGCAGTACACGATGGCCGCGGTCATCGCGAATGAGTTCAGTGAAGCGGCCGATCAGCTGCACCTCGACTCACTCGTCGAAATCGGGCTGGTGCTGTTCATCATCACGCTGATCGTCAACTTCGGATCGCGCGCGCTCCTCTGGCAGATGAACCGCGAGCGCAAGCCGAAGGCGCGTGCGGTCGTCGCCGCAAAGGAGGCCGCATGACGTTCCGCGACATGCGACGTCGCGCGCTCTCGGCCGTCATGATCGGTCTGTCGGCGACCGCCGTGCTGGCCGCGCTCATCCCTGTCGGCATGATCCTGTTCTTTGTCGTCGGCAAGGGGATCGGCGCCATCAATCTCGATTTCTTCACGCACATGCCGAAGCCCGTTGGTGAAACCGGCGGCGGCATGGCGAATGCGATCCTGGGGTCGTTGACCATGGTCGGCCTCGGCGCGGCGTTCGCGATTCCGGTTGGCATCGTCTCGGGCATCTACCTGTCGGAGTTTCACGGCACGAAGTTCGCGTCTGTCGTCCGCTTTGCCGCCGATACGTTGAACGGCGTGCCGTCGATTGTGATTGGCGTGTTCGTCTACGCCGTTCTGGTGTTGCCCGTGAAGCACTTCAGCGCGCTGGCCGGCGGCGCGGCGCTGGGCGTCATGATGCTCCCCATCATCACGCGCACGACCGAGGAACTGCTGCGCCTGGTGCCGATGGCGCTGCGCGAGGGCGCCTACGCGCTCGGCGCAACGCGCAGCAAGGCGATGTGGACGGTCGTGCTGCCGGCCGCGTTGCCAGGCATCATCACAGGCATCATCCTTGCGCTCGCCAGAACAGCGGGCGAGACTGCGCCACTGCTGTTCACGGCGCTGAACAATCAGTTCTGGTCCACGAACATCACGGAGCCGATGGCGTCGCTCACCGTGCAGGTCTATACCTACGCGATCTCGCCGTACGACGACTGGCATCGCCAGGCCTGGGCGGGCGCGCTCGTGCTCGTGACGATCGTGTTCATCTCCTCGCTGCTGGCGCGGTTGGCCACGAAGCGGCTGGAGCGGATGCACACAGGGCACTGAACATCGTGGTCCCGGGTCCCGGGTCCCTGGTTCCGGGTTCCTCCGTCCCGCGCCGCGCTGGTCGCTGGTATCCTCTGCCCGATGGCCGCGCGCACGCTCACCGGAGTCACTCACCTTGTCACCGCCCCTGACCTGATCGGCCGCGAAGTGCCGTCGCCGCTGCGGCGGATCATGGCGTTCGCCA
The DNA here is from genome assembly GCA_964355365.1 of uncultured Solibacteraceae bacterium. Lineage (GTDB taxonomy): Bacteria > Acidobacteriota > Vicinamibacteria > Vicinamibacterales > SCN-69-37 > SCUN01. The sequence goes on from CAYHEX010000137.1 coordinate 2,768, forward strand.
TCGACGCGGCGCTGTTGGTGCCGCCGACCGTCGTTGCCGCGGGGGTGCTGTCCGCAGCGTCCCTCTATCTGACCGACCGGCCCGCGTTCGATGCCGTCCGCGCGCTGTACGCGCATGAGGTGAAGACCGAGGCGGACACCGCCAGAGTGATGACCGACTTGCTGCCGAAACTGGTGGAGACGAGAGCGGATGGTCTGCCGCTCGAGGCCATCACGGCCACGAAGGCCGGGCGTCCGGCCGACGGCGTGCCGTTCCTCAAAGACGCCAACTTCGAGTTCTCGATCACCTTCGCCGAGGAGGACTCGCGCGCACTCAAGCCCGGATGGGTGCGGGTCCAGGTCGCCAACTTCATCCCCGCCAGTATTCGCTGGTTCGCGATGTTCCTCGTGCCGATGGTGTACTTCACGCTGTTCGGCCGCTTCCGGGGCCGAACGATCGGCAAACGGCTGATGGCCCTCGAAGTGGTCCGGCTCGATGGCCATCGCCCGTCATGGCTGGAGAGCTTCGATCGATTCGGCGGTTACGCGCAGATTCCCGGCACCTTCTTCATCGGCCTCGCCGATCTCTGGCGCGACCCGAATCGCCGCCTCGCCCACGACCGGGGCGCCCACACCGTCGTCTTGCGAAAACTCTAGCGTTCGACGCGGTACTCGGGCATATTCCCGCCGAGCGTGGAGGCTCACTGAATGGCGCGTCGCAGCAGATGGTGGCTTCTGGTCGGTGTGTGGGCGGTCCTGTTCATCGTGGCGCTGGCGCCCGGCGTGTCCGCGGCCCAGGAGCCGCCCGGCGCGAAGGACCATCCGATGGTCCCGCGCATGCCGAACTTCACGATCTCCGAATACGAGTTCAACGACTTCGAAGCCGCGTCGTTCCCTGTCGGCAACGACAAGGAGACCAGCGTCGAAGGCAAACACTGGAGGTTCACGTACGCCATCAAGGAAGGCGTGAAGCCGCCGTCGGAGTTGCAGATCCTGCGCAACTACGCCAACGCGTTCAAATCGAAGAACTTCAAGACCGAGTTCTACGCCGAGCCGGGTGATGGCGTGTTCTCGCTCAAGACCGCGCAGTCGGAGATGTGGTGCCGGGTGCGGCCCGGCGGCGGGAGCGGCGAGACCTACAACATCGAGATCGTCGAGAAGGCGGGGATGGAGCAGTCGATCGAGCTCAACGCATCGGAGCTCGCGAAGGCCCTCGACGCGAACGGATCCGTGGCTATTCACGGCATCCTGTTCGACACCGGCAAGGCGACGATCAAGCCGGATTCAGAGAAGGTGCTCGCCACGATTGGCGACGTGCTCAAGGCGAATGCCGCGCTGAAGCTCGAGATTCAGGGACACACAGACAATGTCGGGCAGAAAGCCGCGAATCAGACGCTCTCGCAACAGCGCGCCGAGTCGGTACGTCAGTACCTCATCACCAAGTTTGGCATCGCGGCCGCCCGGTTGACGGCCGCCGGCTTTGGCGACGCCAAGCCCGTTGGCCCGAACACAACCGAAGACGGTCGCGCGCAGAACCGTCGCGTCGAACTGGTGAAGAAGTAGGTGACTCGCATGGTCCGCACACTCCTGGCTTTCGTCCTCGTCGCATCCGTCGCGACCTCCGGGGCTCCGGCCCTCCACGCCCAAGCCCCGCCGGCATCGTCGTTCAGCGCCGAGGAAATGCTGAAGGTGGTCACGGCGTCAGTGCTGTCGATGACCGACGACGGGAGGTTGATCGCCGTGACCGAGCGGCGGACTTACGACAACGCCGAAACGGACAACTTCCGCTACGGTGATCCGACCTTCATCGCGCCGTCCGCCGTTCGCCTGGTGGTCATCGACACGACCACCGGCCAGCGGAGCTACCCGCTCGGCGATCGGCTGGCTAACGTGCGGCAGGCGGATTTCGCCCGCGACGGCAAACGCCTCGCGGTGATCGCGGTAACGCTCGTCGACAAGATCACGCTGCATGTCGGTCCGGCGACCGGCCCGGTGACGCCCGTCGCGGTGAAAGACGCCAAAGGCATCGCCCTCAACTCGGCACTCGAATGGACGGCCGACGGCTCAGCGGTGATCGTCTCGATGCGCGCGCCCCGGCGGGACACGCAGGCGGCCGCGAAATTCCGCGCGCTCACCAAAGGACCGATCATCGTCCAGAAGTCGGCCGATCCCTTTCTTGATTGGGACGCGCTCGGACGCGAGGCCAAGTGGCGGAGCCTGGCGGAAGTGAACGTCACGACCGGCGCGGTGAAGGAACGCCTGCCCGAACGGAAGCTCTCGAGCGTGCAGATCACGCGCGACCAGCGAACGCTCGTGTTCCAGGAAGACGTGACCGAGAAGACCGACTACGACGTCATCGGCGGCACCGAGAACACCGTGCAGACGTGGACGCAGGGCGAGACCGCGCCGAAAGTGCTGTTCGCCGCGAAGGACGCCAAGGGGCTGTCATTCCGTTGGACCGACGATGGGAGGACGTTCGCGTACAGCAAGCAGGGCGAAGTGTTCGTGCGTGCCATCGACGGCGGGGACGCGCGCAATCTGACGCCGAAGCCCAAGTCCGAGGCCAAGCCCGAGACCAAACCCGACGCCAAGCCCGACGAACCGGCTGAGTCGTTCTCCGCCGGGCCCTTCAGCCGTGACGGAGCGAAGCTGCTCGTGACGTCGTCGAAGGGCTGGTACGTGGTCAATGTGGCCGACGGCGCTCGCAAGCAGATCCTGACGCTCGACAAAGACGAGAACAAGAATCCGCGTGTGACGGTGCTCGACTGGGCCGTGGACGGCAGCGGCGTGTATGCCTCGTGGGGCGCGCGCGACGCCTGGCAGCGTGGCATCGTGAAGATCGATGTAGCGACGGGAGCGATGACGACGCTCGTGAAGGACGCGCGGCTCTACAGCGCAATCCGCCAGTCGCGAGACGGATCGCGGTTCGTGTTGTCCGTGGCTGATGGTGAACGCCCGGGTGATCTCTACGTGACCGATCCGTCATTTGCGAAGTTGACGCGGCTCACGACCCTCAACGGGTGGCTCGACGGCCGCTCGTTGCCGAAGTCGGAACTCGTCAAGTATCGCGACGCCGACGGCAAGGAGCTCTACGGCGTGCTCCGGTATCCGACCAACTACGTGTCGGGCACGCGCGTGCCGGTGGTCTTCGAACTCTACGAGACGTTTTTTGACAACGGCTTCAGCGCCCGCGCCGCGTTTCTCGGTGCGCACGGCTACGCGTTCTTCACGCCGTCGGTGAATCTGGTGGTGGGCCGGCCGGGCGAGTCGTGGGCCAAGGGCGTCACGGCCGCCGCGAACAGGCTCATCGACATGGGCGTGGCGGATCCTGATCGTCTGGGTGTTGAGGGCACCAGTTACGGCGGTTACGCCACGGTGCTGCTCCTGACGCAGACAGATCGGTTCAAGCCGGCCGTGAACATCCCGGGCAAAGCCGACACGGTGAGCTTCTACACCGCCAGCGAACGGCTCGGTGTGCGTAACACGCACGCGCCAGAGAAGAGCCAGGATCGCATCGGCGGCACGTTGTGGGAATATCCGGAGCGGTACCTCGACCACTCCGCGATCCTCAACGCAGACCGGATCGTCACGCCGCTACTGACGATCAGCGGCGATCAGGATCCCAACGTGCCCGGCAATCAGAGCCGGGAGATCTTCTACGCGCTGCGCCGTCTGGGCAAGACCGTGGAATGGGTCCACTACGCCACCGGCGCGCATCGGCCGCCCAACAGCGTGACCGAAGCGGTCGACTTCGAGACCCGCATTCTCGAGTGGTTCAACACGCACTTGAAGAAGTAGCTACTTCACCAGATCCGCCAACACCGTCGTCTTCAGAAACTGCTCCACGAGGTCTCGCTGGTAGAGCGAGACCTCGTGGACGCCGTACTTCCACGGGATGTCGATCACCGCGAAGTGCGGGGCCGTTCTGGCGCGACCGGCTTCGAAGTACGCCGGGTTGAGCCGCGCCACTCGCCGGCCGACGGGATCCTCAGCCGGGACCTTCTTGTCATCAGCCGATAGCGCGGCCAACTCCTTGCGGAGGTCCTCAACGCCAGCACCAGGCAACGCCACGCCGGTCGATTGCGTGAATGTGATGCGCGCCTGCAGGTATGCGTCACGCGTCACCGGCACGAACAGCGCCGGCCGGCCCGCGCGCGTGATCAACACTTTGCCGCCGTCATTGAACGATGTGACCTGGCCAGAAGGCGCGAAGCCAGGGTCGAGGAAGAAGCCCTCCGTTGTCAGCGTTGCCTGATCGGGTTCGCCGAGCGACTCCACGCGGTTGATGTCGACCGTGAACGCCGTGACGCCGTGCGTGTCGGTCGTGATCGCGCACGTCGCGCACGGCTGAGATCGCTGGAGACCGAACACATGCACCTGATACGGAAACGTCGAGGCCGTTGCGGCGCTGTTGTCCTGGAAGTCTTCGATCGAGGCTCGCCACGCCCAGCCCTGATAGGGGCGGAACGATGGCGACGCCAACGCGGCGACTGCATCCCGCGTGCGAATCGCGGCTGCGCGATCACCAGCAGGCATGTCGACGAACATCTCGCTCGTCGACCACGATCCGGGGATGCTCGCTTCGTCCACCGGCATCGTGCGCGCGGAGGCCGCGCTCTCTTCGAGCGCGATGATGTCGAGTCCTCGACCTTCGTCAGTGATGTCGACATGCAGCCACACCGGCTTGGGGCCGGGAATCCGTCCGTCGAGACGGCCGCCGGCGCTGCTGAATCGATCGTCGAACAGGACGCCGTTCTGCGCGTGCAGACGATCCGCGAAGAAGCGCACGATCTCCGCCACCGGCTTCGGGCCATCGTCGCCCGCCTGCACGAAGCGCCGAAGGATGTGGCCGCGGATGTCGTGCGCCGTCGAGAAGTTCTGGGTGCCGTCACTCTCGGTGTCCTGCTCGGCGCTGTAGCCGTCCGGCACCGGGAAGCGCTCGGCCAGGGTGGGCGTCTTGGCGGGTGACGCCGGCGCCTGCCGTTGCGGCGAAGCGAAGAGGGCGGTTGAGCAGGCGAGCGCGATGGCCAGAGCGGCACGAGATGGCACGGGCACCTCCTCAGAGAGACAACATGATCTTCAGATGTTTGTCGAACGCTTTGCGCTCAGGGGAGGGCAGCACGCCGAGCGTGCGGACCACCATGTTCTGCTTGATCGTTCGGATGATGCCCGTGATCACCGATGGCAGCGGCAGATCGCACGCCTGCCAGTCCTTGATCCGGTAATCGCCCGTCAACACGCGATCGATGTTGCTCGTGATCGCCGCGACGACCATCTCCTGTCGGCCCGACTGGTACGGCTCGGAGCTGAGCACCAGCGCGGGCCGCTTCTTCACGCCCTTTTCGTCCGCGAAGACAAACGACACGAGGACGATGTCGCCGCGCTTACAGGTCGTCATACGCGGAGTCTTTGGAGTTCTTCCAGAGGGCTCCGAGTACCGGATCCGCCGCGTCAGTCATGGCGGTCAGATTGGCAGACTCCAGATCGGTCAGGAGCTGCGCCTCGATCGCCCTCATGACGTAGTCGCGGATCGACTCATCACGGCGCGTGGCCGCGAGGCGAATGCGTCGTCGCTCAGAGGCATCAATGTCGATGCTGAGTCGGGTGCGTTGCAGAGCCAGCGAAGAAGGTGAGGCAGCCACAGACACACATTGACACATTTGCACAGCCTACGTCCAGAGGCTCCTGTTGACGAGCAGGCTGTCCCTTTTGTAGTCTTTAATCCGGATTTACGGATTGACTGTTGCGACCCTACCCCTCCTCGACTCGCTGTCGGCTCTGGCCGACCCGACCCGGTGTCGGCTCCTCCTTTTATTAGAGGGGCACGAACTGACGGTGTCGGAGCTGTGCGCTGTGGTGCAGCTGCCGCAGTCAACCGTGAGCCGACAGCTCAAGACCCTGGCTGACGCCGGCTGGGTCACCTCCCGCCGCGACGGCACGAGCCGGTATTACTCATTGAACCTTTCGAACCCGGAACCCGGGACCCGGGACCCGGGACCACACGGTCAGTTGTGGGCCCTCACCCGTGCGCAGCTCGACGGCAAATCCGCGACGGTTCAGGACTTGCGCCGGCTCGAGCGCGTGCTGGCCGAACGTCGCGCCGCCTCCGAGCACTTCTTTGCTTCGTCGTCGGGCCAGTGGGACAAGCTGCGCGAAGAGTTATTCGGCGACGACTTCGCGTTCCGGGCGCTTGCGGGTCTGCTCGATGACGAGTGGACGGTCGCGGACCTCGGCTGCGGCACGGGCGCCATGGCCGCGATCCTCGCGCCGCACGTGCAGCGCGTGATCGGCATCGACGCCTCGGAAGAAATGCTGGACTCGGCACGAGAACGGTTGGGCGCGTGTGCGAACGTCGAACTGCGACGCGGTACGCTCGAGGCGCTGCCGATCGTTCTCGAGAGCATCGATGCGGCGACGCTCATGCTCGTGTTGCATCATCTGCCGTCCCCTGCCGTGGCCTTGGCGGAGGCGGCGCGCATCCTGAAACCCGGCGGTCGGGTGTTGATCGTCGATATGGCACCACACGAGAAAGAGGAGTACCGCCAGCAGATGGGACACGTCTGGCTGGGCTTCTCCGAAGAACAAATGAAGAAGATGCTGACCACCGCCGGCTTCACGCATGTGAAGGTGCATGCGCTGCCGCCGGCCACCACCGCGAAGGGCCCCGCGCTCTTCGCGGCCACGGCAAAAAAGCTTCAACATGGGGGGCCATGAAGGGCCATGGGGAAGGCCAAGATCCAAACCGACAGGCTGTCAAAAGGCTCTTTGAAAATCTGTTGGTGTTGGGGTTGGTGTTGTTCTTCCCCATGGCCCTCCATGGCCCCCCATGTTGAGAGTGTTTTGAACTTTCAAAGGAGACGAGAGTAAATGGCAACAGCAACGATGACACCGCACGCGTTTGAACTCGCGAAGAAGGCTGGCCGCGAGCCGTTCAAGGTGAAAGATCTGTCGCTGGCTGAATGGGGCCGCAAGGAAATCCGTCTCGCCGAATTCGAAATGCCCGGCCTGATGTCGATCCGCAAGGAATACCAGGGCCAGTTCCCGCTCAAGGGCGCGAAGATCATCGGCTCGCTGCACATGACGATTCAGACCGCCGTGCTGATGGAGACGCTCGCGGTGCTCGGCGCCGATGTGCGTTGGGTCTCGTGCAACATCTTCTCGACGCAGGATCACGCGGCGTCCGGCGTGGCCGTCGGTCCGACCGGGACCGTGGAGAATCCGCTCGGCATTCCGGTGTTCGCGTGGAAGGGCGAGACGCTCGACGAATACTGGTGGTGCACGGAGCAGGCGTTGATGTGGCCGGACGGTTCAGGTCCGAACATGATTCTCGATGACGGCGGCGACGTCACGATGCTGGTGCACAAGGGCGTTGAGTTCGAGAAGGCTGGCGCGGTGCCGGCGTTTAACGAAGCGACCGATCCGGAAGAGTGGGGCGTCATCCTCGAGTTGCTCCGCACCGAGCTCGTGAAGAACCCGGGCCGCTTCACGAAGGTCGCGGCGGACATCAAGGGCGTCACCGAAGAGACGACGACGGGCGTGCATCGCCTGTACGAGATGATGAACGCGGGCACGCTGCTGTTCCCGGCGATCAACGTCAACGACTCGGTCACCAAGTCGAAGTTCGACAACCTCTACGGCTGCCGCCACTCACTGACCGACGGCATTCTGCGCGCGAGCGACGTCATGCTCGCGGGCAAGGTCGCGGTCGTGCTCGGTTACGGCGACGTCGGCAAGGGCTGCGCCCAGGCGCTCAAGGGCCAGGGCTGCCGCG
>CAYHEX010000138.1:0-10500 GCA_964355365.1 uncultured Solibacteraceae bacterium
GCGCTTCGGTGTCGGTGAAGGCTCGGAGCACACGCTCGAAGAAGTCGGCCAGAGCTTCGCGGTGACCCGCGAGCGCATCCGTCAGATCGAAGCGAAGGCGCTCCGCAAGCTGCGTCACCCCAGCCGCTCGCGCCGCCTCAAGCCGTTCCTCGAAGGCAGATAGTCGAGACATACGTAGCCGCGGACCTTCAGGTCCGCGGTTGACACACGAAGGGCCGGTGCGATGCACCGGCCCTTTTGCTTTGTGTCTCCGTCGCGGCCCGTCCCCGCCGTCCCTCCTCTGCGGTCTCCGGCTCGACGACGCAATTCTCTTCCGCGGTCCGCTTCGCGGCCGCTCGAATCGTCGCCTCCATCCGCTCGCATTTCGTACGCCCTTGGACGTGGCCCCGGCTCACTCGCAGAAAGCAATCGTAGCCGCGGACCTTCAGGTCCGCGGTACTCAGGGCCGAGCTTCAGCTCGGCCAGCGCACTGTCCTTGTCCCCGTCGTGCCCGTCCTCGCCGCCCTTCCTCTGCGGTCTCCGGCTCGACGACCCTCGAAATCTCAGCTCCATCCGTTCGCATTTCGTACGGCCCCCGACTTCGCCCGGGCCGCCGATCGCATGACTTCCTAACCGGCCTGGCTTCGCACGCCATACGGAAGTCATGCTCGAAATACGAACTCCTTCCGCTGAGATTTCCTGCATTCATGATCGGGTCGCTCGCAAGTCGACCGCAGAGGAAGGGCGGCGGGGACGGCGCGCCCCAGAACCGCCGACGCGCGATCAGTACTTCAGCACTCTCAGCCCGGGCACCTTCGAGAAGTCCTTCACATTGCGCGTGACCAGCGGTGCATCGTCGATCAGCGCGGCGGTCGCGATCAGCAGATCCATTCTGCCGATGATCTGTCCAGATCGCTGCATGGCCGCGGCCACGCGCGCGTACTGCATCGGGAATCGATCATCCGGATACACGACGAGCATCCCCTCGACCAGGCGGTCGATGAACTCCTGATGCGCCAGAGAGCGCCGAGCGAGTTCTGCACCCGTCCGGAGCTCGCACAGCACGTGGACGGACACCGCCAGCACCTCTTGCTCGTCCATCGACTCCATGAACTCGAATGCCGGTCCGAGCCGCTCGCGAGTCAGCTCGCGCTCAAGGTCAATCAACAACGTTGCATCAGCATGGATCACAGCGGACGGTACCTCGCCGGATCCTTCCGCCTCGACGCCACGACCTCGTCCATGCGGTCGAGCGTCTCAAGGTCCATCCGAGGCAGCGTCTTCAGGATGCGCTTGAAGCGGCCAACCGTCGGCATCGGCTTGAAGTGCGCCTTGATGACATCCGAGAACGACTGCCCGGCGCCCTTTTGCCGCGAGAGCAGATTGTAGGCATCCATGTCGATGGTGATGGTCTTGACCGCCATGCACTTATCATGCACTTACACATCACCACGGTCAATCCTGGCGCCTTGACTCGAACTGAGATCGTTGCGGTCGGACTGGAGCGCCGGCCAATTGGGGCGAGAACCCGCTCCCGGCCCCGCCCACCCAAACGACCAAATCGGCCCCTGCCGGTCTATAGTGGTCCCTGCGCCCCGGCGCGGGGCCTGTAGCACAACGGTTAGTGCGGCCGGCTCATAACCGGCGGGTTCCAGGTTCGAATCCTGGCGGGCCCACCAACACCGCGGCTTCGCCGCGGAAGGCACAGACCGCGGCTTCGCCGCGGAAGGCAAAAGGCAGAAGGCACAAGGCAGAAACCAAACACAGTGGGCGATGTTCACGTTCCGAACTTCTGCCTTCTGACTTTTGCCTTCTGCCTTCATAAGGTTTCTCCACCATGAGTGATCGCAAGTACAGCCAGCGCGGCTATCAAGACAGCGACCGGGAACGCCGGGGGCCGGCCCCGTCCGCTCCCCGCAAGCCCATCGAGAAGTTCGATCCCCGCATCCCGCGCGATCCGAAGGCGCCCAACATGATGGGCTTTAAGGAGACGTTCCGGTGCGTGCGCTGCGGGCACGAAGAGAGTCCGACGATCGGGTCGCTCAGCGTGTGCAGCAAGTGCAACACCGCGCTGCGTTCGTGCATCCAGTGCGCCTCATTCGACTCCTCGGCCACGTTCGAGTGTCAGGAGAAGCTGCAGGCGCGCGTCAGTCCCAAAGACGAAACGAACGCGTGCCCGCTCTTCTCGCCACGCATGAAGGTTGAGAAAGAGACGCACTCGACACCCGCGCCCGTTCCCGACCGGAGCGATCGGTCATCGAGCCGCCCCAGCGGCCCATCCGCCGCCGCGCGCAAGGCCTTCGACGACCTGTTCAAGCTGTAGCGGCCTGCAACGGCCGCCTCGTGCGCCGCGCCACGCTCGCGGGTGTAGAGTGACCTGAGCACGTCCCGCCCATCGTGGACGGAGATTCTCGAGGTCCCATGCGCACCACAGGCCATGGTCTCAATCGCCGCCAGTTCATCCGCACCACCGCCGCCGGTCTGGTGGTCTTCCCGCTCCTGCGCGTTGACGCATTCGGACGCGTCTTCGAAGTCCCGCGCGCGAGGGCCCGCGTCGCGGTCATCCATGCGACCGACCGCAAGCGCGGCGTCGCCGACGCGCTCACGCTGCTCAATCCCGTCGGCATCAACGGCAAGCGCGTCGTCATCAAGCCCAACTTCAATTCGGCCGACGCGACTCCCGCGTCCACGCACAACGACACGCTGTCGCAACTGGTGACGGAACTCCACGAGCGCGGCGCGCGAAGCATCACGCTCGGCGAATCGAGCGGACCGCCCCTCACGAAGAACGTGATGACGCAGAAGGGCACCTTCGACCTCGCGAGGGACTTCCGCTTCGACGTCGTCGACTTCGAGCAACTCACCGATGCCGAATGGAAGCCGCTGCCACTCGGCGGTCTGCACTGGGCCGACGGCCTGGCGGTGCCACGGCTGGTGGCCGATGCGGAGTATCTCGTCTCGACGTGCTGTCTCAAGACGCACGGGTCGGGCGGGGTCTTCACCATGTCGCTGAAGCTGGCCGTGGGCCTGACGCCGAAGCGCATCCGCCGCGCGATGCACAGCTCGCCGGACATGCGCCGCATGATCGCCGAGATCAACACCGGCTACGCGCCGCAGCTCATCGTGCTCGACGGCGTGGAGGCCTTCACCGACGGCGGCCCGTCGCGCGGCGAACTGAAACCGGGCAACGTGATGATCGCGGGCCACGATCGCGTGGCCGTCGATGCGGTCGGCGTGGCGATGTTGAAATCGCTCGGCGCCAATCAGGCGATCATGAGCCGCGGCGTGTTCGAACAGGAACAGATCGCGCGGGCGGTTGAGCTGAAACTCGGCGTGTCTTCACCGGACGACATCGAGATCGTGACCGCGGATGACGCCGGCAGCGCGATCGCCAGCAGACTCCGGGCGATTCTGGCGGCTGGCTAGGCGTCGCCGGAGCGGCGGCGCACTAACTCCGGCCGGCGCCGAGCAAGTGGCGCGCGTGGCCCAGCAACTGCTCCATCGTGAACGGTTTGAGCAATACCTGCGCTTGCATCCGCTCGGCTTGCTCCTCGATGGTCGGGTCCTTCGAGTATCCGGTCACGAACAGCACCGGCCCGTCGGGCCGCACAGTTCGGAAATACAGCGCGAGGTCGAGACCGTTGCGATTCGGCATCACCACGTCGGTCACGAGCAGGTCGATTTCTGCCGCGTGCGCATCGATCACGGCGGAACCGGCCAAGCCATCTTCGGCCTGAAGGACGCGGCATCCGCCCTTCTCCAGCACCTCCACCATAAACTCGCGCACGCTGGGATCGTCCTCGACGACAAGGACCACGGCGGACTGGCGAGGCGTCGGCGCGACTTGACTGGCGGGCGTAGCAGCGACGGCGCCGTCTGCGCGGGGCAGCAAAATCTCAAACGTCGTACCTGAGCCCACCTGGCTCGTGACGCGAATCGCACCGCCGGCCTGCGCCACACTGCCGTAGGCGGTTGACAGTCCGAGCCCCGTCCCGCGCCCAAGCTCCTTGGTGGTGAAGAAGGGTTCGAACACGCGCGCAGCCACCTCGGGCGGCATGCCCTGGCCCGAGTCCCTCAGCGTCAGGTGCACGGCGATCCCCGGTGACATCGTGCCGATGAAGGTCGGTTCGACCCGATGCACCTGCACCAATTCAGCGTGGATGCTGAAAGTGCCGCCAGTGGGCATCGCGTCGCGCGCATTGACCGCCAGATTCAGAATGATCTGCTCGAAATGGACCGGATCGATCAACACGGGTAACGGCGTCGGGCCGGCCTCAACCTGCAGTGTGATGTCTTCGCCGAGAATCCGATGCAGCAGGTCCGTGGCATCCGACAGACGATCGCGCAGGTCGATCACCACCGGCTGCGTGATCTCGCGCCTGGCGAACGCGAGCAGCTTCCGCGTGAGGTCTCGCGCCCGGCCGCCGGCCTGCATGACGCCGTCGAGATAGCGCCCCATGACACCGGTGGCTTCGGGCAATTCTTTGGCCAACTCCGCATTGCCCAGAATCGCGGTCAGCAGGTTGTTGAAGTCGTGCGCGATGCCGCCGGCGAGCCGACCGACCGTCTCGAGACGCTCCGCCGCATCAAGGCGGGCCTGCATTTCCTGCTGTTCCGTGACGTCCCGTCCCACGCCGAGGATGCCGCCGATGGCGGGCACGTGCATCAGATTGCGGCCGACGGTCTCGAGCCAGCGCCAACTGCCGTCCTTATGCCGAAATCGAATGATGACCCGTGCCTGCTTCTCAGGATCGTCGAGCAACGCTCCCAGCGAAGCGCCCGCCCGCGCCACATCGTCCGGATGCGCGTACGACAGGATCGGCCGGCCCATGCGCTCCCCTGGCGCGAACCCCAGCACGCGTTCGACCGCGGCATTCTCGAACACAATCGTGCCGTGGCCGTCCAAGATGACGACGATGTCGAGTACGCTTTCGACAATCGCGCGTGTGCGCTCGCGCTCGAACTGCAGCCGCTCTTCAGCGAGACTCCGTTCGGTCACATCGATGAACGAGCCGATGTAGCCGTCGACCCGCCCGTCGTCACCCACCACCTGCGAACCGGACATCTCCACATCGAACTCGGTGCCGTCGAGCCGCTTGGCACACAGGCTGGTGACCAGGTTTTCGCCCTGGGCCAGTCTGTGAAGCGCCGCGGTGGCTGCGTCGCGATCGCCCCAGAACTCGAAGACACTCCGGCCGATCGCGTCGGCCGGAGTCGCCATCCGCCACATTTCGAGTACCGCGTGATTCACATACGTGACCTTGCCCGACGCGTCGGCGATCGCGATGCCACTGCGCGACGAAGCCACCGCTTCGCGCAAGGTCTCAAGGATCTGCGTACTGCCGGCCAGCTCCTCGTGCTCTCGTGCCGCCCGCTCCGCGCGCGAGCTCCACCACAGCGCGATCGCCGAGCCGAACAGCAACAACTCGAGATCGAGCATCTGCCGTCGCCGCACGATCAGGGCACCTGCTGCTGGATCCAGACCGGCGGGCCACAGCCACCACACGATGCCGAGCAGCGCGATCGAGACGGCCAGGAGCGCGACTGCCACCCGTTGGCCAGCGGTCAGGGCCGCGAAGATCACGATGACGGTGAAGAGCTCCGCCGCAGGCGAAGGGCGTCCCGCCACGACCAGGAGCAGCGCGGCGGCCAGCCAGATACCGGCGATCATCAGGGACACGCACAGGCGCACGGCGCCGCGGCGCGCCGCGACGAATCCGGCGCCGCAGTTGATGAGGATCAATCCGATCCCGACCCAGCTGACCAGCGGCACTGGCGCCATGAATGGCGCGGCCGCGGCGTAGGCCACGCACGCCAGGACGGCGAATCCCGAGAGCCACATCACGGCCGGCCGGTCCTCGGACCCGCCTTCCGTCGCGCGCGGGTTTGTGTCGCGCTGCTGGACCGGAAAGTGACGAGCCTTGTCCCGAAATGCCATCACTGAATGCTAGCGGACGCTATGCCTCCGGCGCCAGCACGAGGGGTGGGCGATCGAAGCGATGTCGCACGGCGTTGATGGCCTGCAGGACCAGGCGCTGCCTCACGAGTTGCGCTTCCAGGCGGCGCTTCCCAGGGAAATCGAGCAGCGACACGCCAATCAGGATGGTGAGCACGCCTTGTCCAGGCAGCACCAACATGGCGATGCCGGCGAGGAGGAACACGAATCCGATGATGTTCTTGGCAAGGAGGCCCGTCGCGCGCAGCACGGGATGGCGGCCCTTCATCCAGTGCCGCGGCACGCGGGTGTCGAAGTAATCAGCGGGCAGGCGCACCAGAATCCACGGAATCGCCACGAGCGATCCGACGAACATGACGGCAGATGCGGCGGCGAACAACGCGAGCACAGTTCTGACTATACAGGCTCAGGCGACCGACCTTGCCGCGCTAGTGCGCGGGACGCGCCGGTGCGCCCGACTGCTGGAACTCGCCCAGCAAGATGGGCACGGCAACCTTCAGCATCAGCGTGAAGACGAGGAACCCGAGCGCGAACACCCCGGCGGCCACGCGGACCTCGGTCAGGGACGGGTAGTACTCGTAGATCTCGCCCAATGCGTCTGGCGTGAGCCCCGGAATGATGAGCCCCATCCCCTTGTCGATGTAGCACCCCGCGTAGGTGGCCAGGCAGCCGGTGTAGAGGAGCACGGGGTTGCGCCGCGCCTTCGGAATGATGAAGAGCACGAACGCCGTCACGTTGAGAACCACGGCAGTCCAAGCGAACGGCACGAGCGTCCGGTGTTCTCCGATCCCCTGGAACCAGTAGCGCGTGTAGAGGGCATGCTCCGTGTTCGAGTAGTACTCCTTGAACGCTTCGGAGCCGTGCAGAAACAGATTGATGAAGGTGGCGTACGCCATCAGTTCCGCGATTTTCGCGACGGCCTCATCCTGAATCTCGAACCGCGTGAACTTGCGCAACAGAAGAATGACCGCCATCAGGATCGCCGGTCCGGAGCAGAACGCGGAGGCGAGAAACTGCGGCGCCAGAATCGATGAATTCCAGTACGGCCTGGCCGCCAGGCCGTTGTACAGGAACGCCGTGACCGTGTGAATCCCCACCGCCATCGGAATGGACAACAGCACGAGCGGCACCACGATCTTCTTGTTGTAGGGCCGTCCGTTGAACGCCCGGTACAGGATGTGTGTGACGACGACGAAATTCAGAATGAAGTAGATGTTGAGCACGATGACATCCCACGCGAGAATCGACTGCGGGAAGTTCATGTGGCCGAACACGGGGAGCAGGTGCCAGAAGCGATCGGGTCTGCCAATGTCGACGAGTACGAATAATAGGCACATGACAATCGCGCTCACGGCGAGCAGTTCGCCGAAGATCACGATCTCGCGGATGGGCTTCCAGTCGTACACGTACGCCGGGATGACCAGCACGACGGCTGCGGCGGCGACGCCGACGAGGAAGGTGAAGTTGCCGATGTAAAAGCCCCAGCTGACCTGATCACGCATCGCCGTGACGATGAGTCCGGTCTGGACCTGGCGAGCGAACGCGTCGGCGCCGGACAGAATCAGGAGGGCGAGCACGGCCAGCCACGCCCAGTAGGTCGCATTGCCTCTGGTGACGAGCCGGACGCTGCCGCTCACGAATCGGGGAAACTGGCGAACCAGGCTCACGCGGACCTCACGTTCCGTAGAAATAGAAGAACTTCGGCATGGTGTTCAGTTCGGGCTTCAGCAGCAGAACGCGCTTGTTCTCGATGATGTAGCGGATCTCGCTCTTCGGGTCGAGGAGGTTGCCGAACTTCCGGGCGCCCACCGGACAGATCTCGACGCACGCCGGATAGCGTCCGGCGCGTGTCCGCTGGATGCAGAAGGTGCACTTCTCCACCACCCCCTGTTGACGCGGCCGATTGCCGAGCACGTGCATGTCGGGATTCACCTGGTCGGACGACAGTGAGGGTGTGCCCCAGTTGAAGTGCCGCGCGCCGTACGGGCAGGCCGCCATGCAGTACCGGCAACCAATACACCAGTCGTAGTCGATCACCACGATGCCGTCTTTCTCAGTCCAGGTGGCGCCCGTCGGGCACACCTTGGTGCAGGGTGCATTGCGGCAGTGCTGGCACGCCGTCGGCACGTAGAAGCGTCCCTCCTCGGGTACCGTTTCGGGCGCGTAGTACGGATCGGCTTCCTGAAAGTCCACGCCCGTCGACTTGTCCATGGACAGCACCCGAATCCACTGCACCTCGGGATCACGCGACTGGTTGTTCTCTTCGACGCAGGCGTGCACGCAGCGACGGCAGCCGATGCAGCGCGAGATGTCGAGCGCGTAGGCAAACATGACGTCGGGCATCGGACCGGCGCCGGACACCGTGACCGCCTTGCCGTACTTCGCGGAGTATTCCGTTTCCATCTCGGCGATGGCCGTCTTCAGCTTGTCGGTCGGGATGTCGTGCAGCCGCCGGTTGCCGCAGGCCGTGGCGAGCAGTCCGGCCGCGGCCGCGGCAGCCACCGAGGCGAACTCGCGGCGGGTGACCCCGGCCGGCAGGGACTCCTCGCCGATGTCATCGGTGTGGTCCGCGCTGTGTGCCGCGCATCCACCTGCGCACGGGTGTTCGGTCGCCATCGGAGGGCTCCTCTGTTACCTGACGGGCCGTGTCGGCGGTTTCGGCGCCGGCTTGGGGGCAAGGGGCTTGAAGTGCGGCTGATGCGGACTGTGGCAGTGCACGCACAGCAGGTAGGTCTTGTGGCCGTTCCATTGGCCGGTTCGTCGCCCGTGCACGCCGGCGCGCCAATCGCGCAGTTTCTCACCGTGACACTGACCGCAGAGCATGTACGACTCGTCGAACGTCACCTGCTGGCCACCGGCCAGGTGCAGGACATCGCGGTTGTCCGCGTCGTGGCAATCAAGGCACCACCGGTGCTGCTCGTCGTGCTTGAGTTGGACCTCGTCGTGGAATTCGAGCACACGACGAACGGCGTTGGGCTTCAACGACTCGTGGCAGGCACTGCACGGGAAAATGCCGTCAGAGAAGGGCGGCGGAGGCACTTCCAGCGTCTCCCCATCCTGCATGAAGGGCACGGCGATCGAGGGCGCCGATCCGGGGGGGGGCTTGTTGGCGCCCGCCTGGTCACGCGCCGCGCCGGATCGCGTCGCGATCGCGACAAGCAGCAGCGTGAACAGCAGGGCCGTGACGTTCCTCATGCCGAGGCCTCGCGCGCGGCCGACAGTTCGACAACGCGCTGCATCTCCCGCAACCACATCGCCTGGAACACCTGCAGCCGCTGGCCCACTATTTCCGCGACGTTCCGCATGACGAGATAGCCCACCTCGGGACGCGCCGTCAGGTATTCGGCGAGCACCTCGCGCGGAATCCGCAGCACTTCTGCGCCGAACGGCGCGGAGGCCGTCAGGGTGAACCGGTGCGGCGGAATCAGCGCGGACCAGCCCAGGGCCTGGCCGGTCTGACGTTCCTCGATCAGGACGTTCTCTTCGCGGCCGCGGACGATCATCGGCAGCGTCAAGGACAGCCGACTCTGCGTCACGACATAGACGCTGTCGGCCGCCGCGCCCAACTCGAAGAGGACGGTGCCGCGCGGGAGCGTCATCCGCGTGCCAATCGCCAGCAGTTGCTCCGCGTCCCGCGGCGACAGTCCGTGCAGTAGCTCTGCCTGTTGCATGGCCGACTCCTTCTCCTGAACTCGCCCGGACCTAGTGAACCAACGGCGACGCCGTACGCATGTGCAGCATCTCGGAGGTCGGCATCGCCATGAACGACTCGGCCGCGGCCTGCTCCATACGCACATGGCGTTCGATCTGTAGCAGGAGCACGTCGACCGACACGATGGGGCGAGCCATCGGCACGGTGGCCGGCGTGAAGAAGTGCGACGGCGCCGGCTCGGCCACTGGTTCGAGCGCAGGCGCGGTTTCCATTGCACGCACATCGCTGGTGGCGGCCGCGAACAAACCCGCGCTGACCGCGACACCCAGCAAACTCAACATGACACCCATGAGCAGCATCTCCATAACCGACCCTCCGCGTGGGCTTAGTGCAGGATCGGTGCCACTCCTCTCGCGCGGGCACGCAGGCTACTGCTCTGGGAGACTGCGTGATGCGTCTCGGCTGTCATCTGACAGGCTGGCAGTGACCTGACGTTTCGTCAGTCATTGACCGCCCGGTTCGCGTCTGCCACTATGCGCGTGGTTAATGCGTGTCGCGATTCCTCCCTCGGCTCGCTAGCTCGACCGTTGGTTTGGCGGTCGGGATTACGGCGGCCGTCGCCGCTGCGACGGCCGCAGGCGCGTACTTCTACTCAGTCGAGCACAGCAAAACCCTGATCGCCACGGCCCGCGCCACCGCACTCTCCCAGGGCGAACTCATTCGCGCAGCACTCGAACACCAGATGATCGAGGACGACCGTACGCTGATCGCCCGAATGATCAAGAGCTTCGGCGAGCAACCGCAAGTCGAGAACGTGATGCTGCTGGACCGCGGCGGCGTGGTGAAATACGCCAGCACCGTGAGCGAGCAGGACGCGACCTTCTCGCTGGAATCGCCCACCTGCCAGGCCTGC
>CAYHEX010000139.1:0-10488 GCA_964355365.1 uncultured Solibacteraceae bacterium
ACGATGGCCGGCGCGCCGGCCGGCAGCATCTCGAACAGCCGGCGTTTGGCGTCGAAGTACTGCTGCATGTCGCCGTGAAAGTCGAGGTGGTCCCGCGTGAGGTTGGTGAAGAGCGCCGCCCGGAACTTGAGATACGCCGCGCGCTGCAGCACCAGCGCATGCGACGAGACCTCCATGGCGCAGGCGCGATCGCCGCGATCCACCATCTCGCGCAGCAACCGTTGCAGCTCTGAGGCTTCGGGCGTCGTGTGCGAGGCGTCGCGTTCCTGGCCCGCCACCTTGAATGACACGGTGCCGACGCGGCCGCACGGCATGTCGGCGGCATCGAACATCGCCGCGAGCAGATAGGTGCAGGTGGTCTTGCCGTTGGTGCCGGTGACGCCCACGAGCTGCAGGTCCTCGCTCGGGCGTCCGTAGAAGATCGATGACAGCTCGGCCAGCGACAGGCGCGCATCGGCCGTCTGAATCCACGGCACCGTCACGCCGGCCGGCGCCGGCATTTCCGCCACCACGGCCACGGCCCCGCGCGATGCCGCCTGTTCGACGAAGATCGTGCCGTCGGCCTTCTGTCCTTTCACCGCGACAAACACGCCGCCCGATGAGGCCGCCCGCGAGTCGTGGACAACGGCGCTGACGCGGCGGCCGCCGACCCCGAGGCGTTCGATCACGTCGCGGGTATCCGCCGCGAGTGTCCGCGCCCCGGCCACGAGCTCGCCCAACGTCATTGGCCGGCTCCGGAGCGTTTGAGTTGCAGCGAGATCACACCACCGCGCTCGAGCGGCTGGCCGGCTTCCGGCATCTGCGAGGTCACGACCCCGTCACCCGCCACGCGCGTCGTCAAGCCGGCGCGGCCCAGCACACGCAGCGCTTCGCGCGCGCTCATGCCGTGCACATTCGGCACGAGCGCCTCGCCGCCGGCGTCCATCACCAGCGGCTCGACCGGCGCGTTGACACGCGGGGCGTTGATCGCGTTCACCGCCGACGTGACCAGCAACGGCGGCACCGGGTTGATCGTGCGCGGCACACCCAGTTGACGCAGCGCCGCCTCGGCAATGTTCTTGAAGATCGGCGCGGCCACGGTGCCGCCGTATCGGGAGCCGTTGCGCGGCGTGTCGATCACCACGAGGATGGCGAGACGCGGATGCCGCGACGGCACAAACCCGACGAACGACACGTTGTAATCGGTGTTGGAGTACCGCCCGTCGACGACCTTGGCCGCCGTGCCCGTCTTGCCGGCCACCTGATAGCCGTCGATCTTCGCCAGCGACGCCGTGCCGCGCTCGACGACGCCTTCCATGATCGTCGTCAGGGTCGCGGCGGTCGTCTCGTTGATCGCGCGGCGAATCAACGTGGGCGCCACAGACTGGCGCACGCCGTTTTGAATCTGCGCACGCACCACGTGCGGCTTGTACAGCGAGCCGCCGTTGGCGATCGCACTGACCGCCGTCACCATCTGCAGCGGCGTGACGCCGACTTCGTAACCCATCGACATCGACGCGAGCGAGCTCTGCGTCAACTGGCTCAGCGAGGCCAGCTGTCCGGCACTCTCGCCGAAGAGTTCGCGTCCGACCTTCTCGCCGAAGCCGAAACGGCGGATGTACCGCTCCATGCGCTCAGCGCCGACGCGCAGGCCAATCTTGATCGCGCCGATATTGCTCGACTTGACGATCACATCCTCGAACGACAGCGCGCCGTAGTTGTGTCCCTTGGCCTCAGTCACCGGCCTCGACCGTCCGGGCACGTTGATCACGCCCGGATTGCAGTCGACGATGTCGTCGACCTTGTACACGCCTTCTTCGAACGCCGCCGACGCGGTCACGATCTTGAACGTCGAGCCGGGCTCGTAGCTGTCCTGAATCGCCCGGTTCTTCCGATCATCGACGCTCAGCACTTGCTGCGGGAAGTTCGGATTGAACGTCGGATAGCTCGCTTCGGCGAGGATCTCGCCGGTCTGCGGGTCCATCACGATCGCGCTGCCGCCCTTGGCGTTGAACTTCTCCACGCCGGCCGCGAGTTCCTTCTCGGCGATGTACTGCACGTATTGGTCGATCGTCAGTTCGATCGTGGCGCCGGGTGTCGCGGGCTGCTCCACGAGGGTCTGCACGGAGTGCCCCTTCGCATCCACCTGCACGAGCGATGCGCCGTCCACGCCGCGGATGCGGCTGGCAAACGCGGATTCCACGCCGCCGAGGCCCAGGTTGTCGACGTTGACGAACCCCAGCACGTGAGCAGCCAGTTCCTTCTTCGGATAGAACCGCTTGGTCTCCTGGCGGAAGCCGATCCCCGCGAGCTTGAGTTTGGCCACCCGGGCGGCCGTGTCGGGCGCGATCTGGCGGCGTACCCACGCGAAGGCGCCCTTCGACGACAGGTGCTCGAGCATCGACGCGCGCTCGCCGGCCGAACAGTCGCCAAACGCGCGGCACAGCGCGGCCACGGTCTCGGCGGGTTGTTTGATCTCGGACGGCACGGCGATCACCGACGCGGCATCCACCGAATACGCGAGGATCTGGCCGTTGCGATCGACGATCTCGCCGCGCGTGGCCGGATCGGTCAGGGTGCGCTGCTGCCGATTCTCGGCGGCGGCGAGCAGGAACTCGTGCTGAAAGACCTGCAGGTGGATGAAGCGAGCCTCGAGCGCGACGGCCCACACCGCGAGCAGCGACACCACGACGATGACGCGACGCTTCAGCCCGGCGCGCCACGCGTCTTCAAACGCCTCGTTCGGGCGATCGGCCGGAGACAGCACCGCGAGCGCGGCGCGCCCGCGCCGCGACAGCAGCCGCACGATCTTCCCGAACGGATCCTGCGCCGTCATCGACGTCCCATCCTCAACGGTGTGCCGGCGCGCGCCACGATGGCCTTGTCCGCCGCCGCAGGCGCCACGCGCTCGATCACGAGCGTGCTGCCGGCCGGAGGCACCACCATGTGGAGCTGCGTGATCGCGATGTTCTCAATCCGCTGCGGCGCCTTCAGCGTCTCGACCGTCAGCCGAAGCTGGCGGTTCAGCACCTCTTCCTGGGCGCGTTCGTGCTGCAGCCGCTCGATCTGGAATCCGTGGTCGAGGATCTGAAAGTGCTGCCACGCGGCAAACAGGACCATCCCGACAATGAGCGACCAGGCCGCCGCCGTGCGAATGAACTCCTCGTGCTGGCGCGTGTCGGCCTCGCGAACGATGGGGTTGTTGCGGACGTCCTTCTTGATCGCGTATTCGACGTCGATGCTGTTCATGCCACTCTCTCCATCGCGCGCAGCTTCGCGCTTCGCGACCGCGGGTTTTCGTCGCGCTCGGCGTCAGTCGGCTCGAGCGGTTTCGGCGTGAGCACGCGACCCACCGGCGCGGAGCCGTCGTCGGGACGCGCCATCGCCTTGAACGTGTGCTTGACGATTCGGTCTTCGAGGGAATGAAACGCGATCACGACGAGCCGGCCGCCCGTGTGCAACGTCGCCACCGTCGAGCGGAGGAACGTGTCGAGGCCATCGAGCTCGCCATTGATCCAGATGCGCAGCGCCTGGAACGTCCGCGTCGCCGGATCGAGCCGCTGCCAGGTGCCGCCGCCGGCGGCGCGACGCACGACGGACGCGAGTTCACCGGTGCGCGCCAGCGGCTGACGATCGCGCGCCGTGACAATCGCGCGCGCGATGCGCCGGGCGTGACGCTCTTCGCCGTACTGATAGATCACGTCCGCGAGCGTGCCTTCATCGACGTCGGCGAGCCGATCGGCGAGCGTCTCACCCGCCGACGCGTTCATGCGCATGTCGAGCGGGCCGTCGTGGCGGAAGCTGAAACCGCGCTCGGCATCATCGAGCTGCATGGACGACACGCCCAGATCCGCGAGCGCGCCGTCGATGCCGGTGATCTGGCGGTCGGCCAGCACTTGCGGCAACGTGCGGTAGTCGGCGTGCACGAGTTCAACGCGCGCCGAGAACGAGGCGAGACGGGCGCGCGCGTGCTCGAGTGCCACGACGTCGCGGTCGAGGCCGATGACGCGTCCGGCTCCTGCCGCGAGCAACATCTCCGTGTGACCACCGAGGCCGACGGTGCAATCGACGTAGAGGCCGTCCTCACGCGGCGCGAGCAGCGAGAGCACTTCCGCCGGCATGACGGGCGCGTGGAGCGGCGCAGCGTTCGTCATGATCAGATCCCAAACTCCGACAGCGCCTTCGCGTCGTCGTCGGTGAACGGCTCGGCCGCCATCTTGTGGACGAAGCGGTCGTGGTTCCACACATCGAGGTAGTCGATCTGTCCGAGCACGTCGACATCGCCGGTCATGGCGGCCACGGTGCGCAATTGCCACGGAATCATCACGCGGCCCTGCACGTCGAATTCCGCGGGCTGTCCGTAATAACTGACGCGGGCGAGAAACTTCAGACGCGCCGGGTGCGTACTAGGCATTTTGGCCAGGCGCTGTTCGAGGGCCTGCCACACGGGCATCGGGTAGATGCGCACGGATTCGCCGGTGATGCTGGTGACATAGAGCCCCGTCCCGTGCGTGTCCTGCACGAGCGCGCGGAACGACGCGGGCAGCTTGAGGCGGCCCTTTTCATCGATCTTGGCGGGATAATTACCGCGCAGCACGGTTAAGCTCCATTTTAGTCCAGAAAACTCCACGGCTAAGATACGGCTGGGGGGTGGGGCTGTCAATTGCAAACTTTGCAAACTTAAGCAAAATCAGCACTTACGTTGTATTTTCGCCTGCCCAGCGAATGCGAACGCAAGGCGAACAAAACCCGCGTGATACGATTTCCACGCCTTCCTGATGGCGATACCCTCCCAAGTCACCGTCGTCATGCCCGCCTTCAACGAGGCGGCAGCCGTCGGTCCGGTCGTCTCTGCCCTGCTCCAGTCCGCGCCGTGGCACGAAGTGCTCGTCATCGACGACGGCTCGTCTGACGGCACCGCGGAAGCCGCCACCGCCGCCGGCGCCCGCGTGATCCGCCACCCGTACAACAAAGGCAACGGCGCGTCCGTGAAGACGGGCATCCGCGCAGCGACAGGCGAATTCATCCTGATCGTTGACGCGGACGGCCAGCACCAATCTGATGACGCGCTGCGCCTGATCGCGCGCCTCGGCGAGTTCGACCTCGTGGTCGGCGCACGCTCGGGTGGGATGCACGCCGGCTGGCAACGCCGCGCGGGAAACAACCTGCTGAACGGGCTCGCGAGTTTCCTCACCGGCCGCCCGATTCCCGACCTCACCTCCGGTTTGCGCGCGGCCACCCGCGAGGGCCTGCGCGAGTTCCTCCCGTTGTTGCCGAATGGATTCTCCACGCCCACCACCACGACGATGGCGTTTATCAAGGCCGGCTACAACGTCACGTTCGAACCGATCACGGCCCGGCCTCGCATCGGCACGTCGAAGATTCGTCTCGCTCGCGACGGCGGCAAGTTCATTCTGATCATGATGCGCGTGATGACGATCTTCAGTCCGCTGCGCGTGTTTCTCCCGATCGCGGGCGCATCGTTCGCCCTCGGGACGGCCTACGCGGCGTGGACGATCGCGACCCAGCACCACGTCACCAATTCGTCGGTCCTGTTGATTGTGCTGGCCGTGCTGCTCTTCGGGCTGGGCCTCGTGTCCGAGCAGATCGCCACGCTGCGATTTGACGGGCGGAAGTAGGCGCGCTAGCGTGTCGGACATGTATCGGGAGTTCTACCGCGGTCGCAGGGTGATGATCACCGGCGGACTCGGCTTCATCGGCTCGAATCTGGCGCACGCGCTCGTGCAACTCGGCGCGGACGTCCTGCTCGTCGACTCCCTCATCCCCGACTACGGCGGCAACCTCTTCAACATCGCCGGCATCGAGTCCCAGGTCACCGTCAACATCGCCGACGTGCGGCAGGCGACGACGATGAACTACCTGGTGCGCGGGCGCGACGTGATCTTCAACCTGGCCGGCCAGGTCAGTCACATCGACAGCATGCGCGATCCGCAGACGGACCTCGCGATCAACTGCCAGAGTCAGCTGACCATGCTGGAGGCGTGCCGCCAGCACAATCCCTCAGCGAAGGTGGTCTACGCGGGCACGCGGCAGATTTACGGCAAGCCCGACCGGTTGCCGGTGGACGAAACGCACCTCGTGCGCCCCACCGACATCAACGGCATCAACAAAGCCGCCGGCGAGCAGTACCACATCGTCTACAACAACGTCTTCGGCGTGCGCGCGTGTTCGCTGCGCCTCACGAATATCTTCGGACCGCGCCAACTGATCCGGCACAACCGTCAGGGCTTCATCGGCTGGTTCATCCGCACCGCGCTCGAGGGCGGCGACATTCAGATCTACGGCGACGGCTCGCAACTGCGCGACTTTGTGTACGTCGACGACGCGGCCGACGCGTTCCTGCGCGCCGGCGCGACCGATGACGTCAACGGCGGCGTGTTCAACGTCGGCGGACCGGAACCGGTGAGCCATCGCGATCTGGTGACGATGCTGCTCGAAGAAGCGGGGGCGGGCCGCGCGAATTACATCGACTGGCCGGAAGAAAAACGCAAGATCGACATCGGCTCGTTCTATTCCGACTCGTCGAAGTTCGCGGGCGTCACCGGCTGGCGGAACACCGTGGGCCTGCGCGAAGGCTTGCGCCGGACGCTCGCCTACTATCGGCCGAATCTGGCGCAGTATCTGGAGCCACAGCTGTGAGTCAGCGCGTGCCGTTCATGGATCTTCGTCCCGGCCCGGATGCGGCCGCCGTGCACAGCGCCATTCAGCGCGTGATCGATCGCGGCTGGTTCATTCTGGGACCGGAGCTGCAGGCGTTCGAAGAGGAATTCGCCGCCGCGATGGGCGGGGCGTCTGCCGTCGGCGTCGGGACCGGCACGGATGCGATCGCACTATTACTGCGAGGTCTCGGCATCGGTCCCGGCGATGAAGTGATCACGGCGCCCGTCTCGGCCGCGTACTCGGCGCTGGCGATCATGATGGCCGGCGCGCGGCCGGTGTTTGCCGATCTCGATCCCGCGCGGCTCACGCTGGATCCACGCGCCGCCGAAGCCGCGATCACGCCACGCACCAAGGCCATCATGCCGGTGCATCTGTACGGGCAGCCGGCGGACATGCCGGCCTTTGAAGCCATCGCCGCACGGCATCACCTGCTACTGGTTGAAGACGCATGTCAGGCGCACGGCGCCACCTCTGCGGGCCGGCCCGTCGGCAGCTTCGGGGCCGGTGCGGCATTCAGTTTCTATCCGACGAAGAACCTCGGTGCGCTCGGCGACGGCGGCGCGATGGTCGTCGGCGACGCGGCGCTGGCGGATCGGCTCAAACGCCTGCGCAACGGCGGACAGACGGATCGCTACCGGCACGTCGAGTTCGGCGTGAACTCGCGGCTCGACGAGATGCAGGCCGCGATTCTACGCGCGCGCCTTCCGTTGCTGTCCGGCTGGACCGCGAAGCGTCGCGAACTGGCGGCGCGCTACCGCACGCAGCTCGCCGACGCGGCGATCACGGTGCCTCCGGAGTGCGATCCGGGCCACGTGTATCACCTGTTCCCCGTGCTGTCTCCCGATCGCGACCGCGTCCGCGCCGCGCTCGCTGAGCGCGGCATCGACACGCTGATCCACTATCCGATTCCGCTGCCGCAGCAGGACGCCCTCGCCGGCACGCAGCCCGCCCACTGCCCCATCGCCGCGCGCGTCGCCAATGAAGTGTTCTCGCTGCCCCTGCATCCGCACCTGACGCTGGCGGAGGTCGACATGGTGTCGGCCGCCGTCCGAGCGTGCGCCCGTTCCTCGGAGAAACTGTGAAAATTCTACTGACCGGCGGCGCCGGATTCGTCGGATCGCATCTGGCCGATGCGCTGCTCGCGCAAGGCCACAGCGTCATCGTGCTCGACAACCTCTCCACCGGCTCGATGGACAACATCATCCACCTCAAGTCCGTCCCCGGATTCGAGTACCGCATCGACGACGTGGAAAACGAACCGCTGACGGCCGAGCTCGTGGACCGCGCCGACGTGATCTTCCATCTGGCGGCCGCCGTCGGCGTCAAGCTCATCGTGGAAGAGCCGGTCCGCACGATCGAGACGAACGTCCACGGCACTGAAGTCGTGCTCAAGTTCGCCGCAAAGAAGGGCAAGCCCGTCTTCGTGTTCTCCACCTCGGAGGTGTACGGCAAGAGCACCGCGGTGCCGTTCCGCGAAGACGCCGACCTGGTCATGGGGCCGACGATGAAGCACCGCTGGGCGTACGCCTGCAGCAAGGCGCTCGATGAGTTTCTCGCCCTCGCCTACTGGAAGAAATATCGTCTGCCCGTGATTGTCGTCCGTTTGTTCAACACGGTCGGCCCGCGGCAAACGGGGCGGTACGGGATGGTCATCCCGAACTTTGTGCGGCAGGCGCTCAGCGGCGTGCCCATTACCGTGTTCGGCGACGGCACGCAGACGCGGTCGTTTACCTACGTCGGCGACGTGGTGGGCGCCCTGACCACGCTGATGAATACCCCAGCGGCGGTCGGCCAGGTCATCAACATCGGCAACGCCGAGGAAGTGAGCATGTACGGCCTGGCAGAGCGGGTGAAGAAGATCACCGGCTCGCCGTCCGAGATCCGGCTGATTCCCTACGATCAGGCCTACGAGGCCGGATTTGAGGACATGCCGCGCCGCGTGCCGGACCTGGGGAAGATCCACGACATGATCGGGTACCGCCCGGAAGTGGACCTCGACGAGATCCTCCGCAGGGTCGTTGCGTACGAACGCCGGTAGCCCCGGCCGGGGCTATACTGGCTTCATGCGCTATCTCGCTCCAGTGGTCATCACTGTAGCCGGGCTTCTGGCTCCGGCACCGGCCGCGGCACAGGCGTACGTGCCTGCCCGCGCACTCGAGATCACGTTCAACAACGGCCGCGTGACGCTCGTCGCCAGCGGCGTCACTGTCCCCGAGATCATGAGCGAATGGGCCCGCAAGGGCGGCAGTCGCGTCGTCAACGCCGAAAAGGTGATTGGCGGTCTGGTGAGTTTCGAGTTCCGCGACGTGCCCGAGGCCCTGGTCCTTCAGTCGGTGCTGCGTTCGGCAGCCGGCTTCATCGCCGCGCCACGTCGTCCGGGCGGCCCGACCGGCGCGTCGGAAATCGAACAGGTCATGATCCTGGCTGTGAGTCGTCCGTCGGCGAATGCCGTGATCACGATGCCGACCAACCCGATGCCGAATCCGATCAGCATGCAGGGATCGCCCGACGACGACATTCCACCGGTCGCGAGCCAGCAGCCGCTTCCGGCGCCGCGGCCACAGGGGCCGTCCAATCAGCCCAACGTTGGCGTCGGTACGTCGCCAACGCCGGGCGTCGTGATTGCGCCGGTGAAGCCCGGCAACCCGGTTGCGCCGGGCACGATCATCAAGTCACCCACCCAGTAGGCGCTTCTGCTCGGCGCGCGAACGCTCCTCGTCAACCCTCCGCTGATTGACGGCGCGGCCTTCACGCGACAGGGCCGGTGTCAGGAACGCGAGGACGTGCTCGGCACGACCAAGCCGCCGCTCACGCTCGCGTGGCTCGCGGCGCAACTACGCGCGCACGGCCACGATGTACGTCTGGTGGATCTCACGGCCACGCGGCGCTCGGCAGACCAGCTCGCCGACGCGCTGGCACGCGACGGTTGGGCGCCGACGCTGATCCTCTTTCCGAGCGCCTTTCCCACATGGGACGCTGACGCGCGCGCGCTCGCGGTGTTGAAGGCGCGCACCGGCGCGCCGATCTTCAGTTTCGGCCCGCACGCGTCGACGGCGCCCGACGCCGCGTTGCGCCGCGCGCCCGGCGTCGATGGACTGCTGGTCGGTGAGCCGGAAGACGCGGCCATCACGCTGGCTGCACTCGCGCCGAAGGGCGACTGGCGCGCGGTGGGGAGTTTGATCTTTCGTGATCAGGGCGACATCGTGCCGCATCGCGCCTCGGGGACATTTGCGGGCTTCTCGACCGCCCCCGGCCCCGACTGGAGCGGCGTGGAGTTCTCGAACCATCGCCTGCCGCTGGTCAACGCGCCGTACGCGCTCGTGGAGACCTCGCGCGGCTGCCCGTACACGTGCGACTTCTGCGTGGCCCCGATTCACCAGGGCCACGCATTCCGCTCGCGCGCCACCGAGTGGATCGTCGCCGAGATCGAACGCGGCGTCCGCGAACGGGACCTCGCCTACTTCTACTTGTGGGGCGACACGGTCACGTTGAATCTCAAGACGTTTGGCGCGCTGACTGATGCGCTCATCGCGCGTCGCCTGGGCATTCAGTGGCTGGCCAACGCGCGCGCCGACAATCTGGCGGATCCGCGGTTCGTCAATAAACTCAAGGCGTCAGGGTGCTGGATGCTGTCGTTCGGCGTCGAGGCCTGGTCGCCCGACAGCCGCGATGCGATGCAGAAGAAACTCGGCCAGGTCGCGATTCGCGCCGCGGTGGCGAACCTCAAGGCCGCGGGCATCTACTCGTTTGCCTTCTTCATTCTCGGCTACCCGGGCGAGACGCGCGTGTCGATGGACCGCACGATCGACTTCGCGTCAGAACTGAACG
>CAYHEX010000140.1:0-10486 GCA_964355365.1 uncultured Solibacteraceae bacterium
CGTCGAGCGGGTGCCGGCAACGCCGCCACCGCGGCGTTGCCTCGACATCGGCGCACCTGCCCACACGGACACCGCGGTGTCGCCGTCTGGGGTCGTCGTTGTGATGGGATCAGACCAGCGGCACGCTCTGCATGTGCGCGTCGATGGACTGACGCACGGTCGGCTTCAGGCTGCGCGCGGGTTCATGCGAGGGCCACAGATCACGAATCCGCGCGGTCGTGTCTCGAGCGGTTTCGACCACCAGGCGGACGGGCAACCCAGCCTTGTCAGCCATGTGGCGGAACCGCTCGATGTCCACGTCGTCGAAGTGTTTCGTCCCGCCGAGTGACAGGGCCAGGCTGTCGTCGGGCAGATACGCGATCGTGCTGACCAGGTCGTACGCGGGCGCGAGCGTCGGCGTGCGGCCGTCCTGATAGATGAGCGACCAGTTTTTGAGATGCGCGTCGGCGTTGCCGATCATCGTGTTGAACACCAGCCGACGTGTGAACTCGACGACGCCGGATTGGCCGGTTTCGAGCCAGAGGACGCGCGCGATGTTGCCGTAGCTCGCGCGCTTGTACTTCATCTCGGGATACACGCCGAACACCTGCGCAAAGTCCTCGATGTGCACGCGCTCGCCTGTGTGCGGACGGTCGAACCGGCAGACGGCCAGGCTCTGGGCGAAGGCTTCGGGCAAGTGCGCCGGCAGGCCGCCGATCGTCTGCGTGTCGACAAGTTGCACGTCGGGCACATCGATGCCGACCGCGCGCGCGAGCGTCATCATCGCGTATTCGTTCTGAGGCACCTCCGCAAATCGGGGCGACGGCAACTTCACGATCCAGTCGCCCCCGGTGCCGTCAACCGGCAACGTGAGACCGCCGGGGCTTTCCTGCAGCGCCGAGAACTTGAGCTGAACGCCGGCGAGCGAGAATCGCATTGGCGCCTCACCGCGTTTCGCCCGCGACGTGTCGTCGTCTTCCCGCGCTGGTCGGCTGCCGTCCGATGCACGAACGGTGATGGCGCCAGGCAGATCGTGACCCAGCAGCCACAGCAAAAAGAACTCGCGGTCGGGATGCACGCCGCCACGCGCGGCGAGATACGTGCGCAGATGTGCTTCGGGCAGCAGGTTGGCGAAGAACGGCGGCAATCGCACGTGCGTGGGCCGCGCGCGTTCGACGAGCCCGCCATCGGCGGCTTTGAACGACAGGCTCAGTGTCGGTCGTGTATCCGCGCGTTCGACGTAGTCCCTGTCGAAGGTGAAGAGCAGATCTTCGTTGCCCAGATGTACGAGCGTGCCGACCAGAGTGTCGCCGAGGCGCACGTCGAGCGTGTGCACAGAAGGCGTTGGCTTCGCAGCTCGCGCGGCCACCTACGTCAGCTCCGGCTTGGTCTCGTCCGAATCCTCATCGGCGTCGAGCGCGTACATCGCGCGTTGACTGGCGGGCGTGGTCGTTGACGTTGAACGCTCCATGCTTTCGACGGTGCCGATCAGATGACGCGGCACCAGCATCAGCTCCAGGTCGAGCGCCCGCGCCACATTCTGAATGGTCGATAGGCGCGGGTCGTTCGTCGCCCGTTCGAGATCCGAAATCTGACGCTGTCGCAGACCGAGGCGGGTGGCGAGCTCGACCTGTGTCAGCCCCCGCTCGGTCCGTGCTGTTCGGAGTGCTTGAGCCACCGGTGAGGTGGTTGTTGGTTTCGGAGCCCTCGCCACCGGAATAGGCTATCACGTTATAGTGATTATATCGATCGATCTATCATTTATACATGATTACCAAGAAAGCCACCTGACCGCCAGGGCTGCACGCCTAACCGGGTAGAAACCATCGACGATGGCGTCGCCCCCGCCATCCGCCTTCGCCGCGACGGCCGCCGGCGCCGAAAGGCCCGCGGTCTGATTGACGTAGTGCACCAGCATGTTGGCGAGTTGGGTCGCCATGGCCTTGTCTACTGTGCTCATACGTGTCTATTAACCATCAGAAGCCGCGCCCTTTTCCTGGCCGCGGAGGCGTAGGCTTGGATCAGAGCACGCCGGAGGTGCCTATGCGCCCGTTCGATCCCACAGAGTCCCTTGCGTCGATGCGCCACGAGTTCGGCGAACACGGCGGCGTGAACATGTCGATCGAGGCGAGCACCACGTTCACCGTGATGAACGCCGCGACCATGCCCGAGATCTTCCACGGTGTTCGCGGGCCTGAGCAAGGCGGCTGCTATCTATACGGCCGGCACTTCAACCCCACGGTGTACGTGCTCGGACGCCAGCTCGCAGCGCTCGAAGGCACCGCGGCGGGGTACTGCACGGCCAGCGGCATGGCCGCGATGTCGGCCACCATCCTGCAGCTGTGCAACACGGGCGATCACATCGTGTCGTCGGGCACCATCTACGGCGGCAGCTTCGCGCTGCTCGCTGAGTATCTGCCGGCAAAGTGCGACATCCACTCGAGCTTTGTGGACGTCACCAACCTCGCGGCCGTTGAGGGCGCCATCACGGACCGCACGCGCGTGCTCTACGTAGAGACACTGTCGAACCCCACACTCCGAGTCGCCAACATCCCCGCGCTGATCGAAATCGCGCACCGGCGCAACGTGACGCTCGTGGTCGACAACACCTTCACACCGGTGATGATCTCGCCGGCCGTGATGGGCGCGGACGTGGTGATTCACAGCCTCACCAAGTTCGTGAGCGGATCGTCGGATATCGTCGCGGGCGTCGTCTGCGGCACCGCGGATTTCGTGACGCGGCTGATGGACGTACACACCGGGTCGCTGATGTTGCTGGGTCCGACGATGGATCCGAAGGTGGCGCATGAGCTCAGCCTGCGCATTCCGCATCTGCCGCTGCGCATGATCGAGCACAGCCGACGCGCCCTGACGTTTGCCACGCGCCTGCAGGAGCGCGGCTGCGACGTCGTGTATCCGGGATTGCCGAACCATCCCGATCACGCGCTGGCGCAGCAGCTCTTCCGCCCGGAATACGGATTCGGCGGCGTGTTGACCGTAGACATGGGCACATCAGCGCGCGCGTTCCGCTTCATGGAGCTGCTGCAGAATCAGGATCGCTTCGGCTACATGGCCGTCAGCCTCGGCTACTTCGACACGCTGATGTCGTGCTCGGCGAGCTCAACCTCCAGTGAGATGAGCGACGACGCGCTGAGGCGGGCCGGGATCAGCCCCGGGCTCGTGCGAATGTCTGTGGGCTACACCGGTAGCGTCGAGCAGCGCTGGACGCAACTCGCTGACGCGCTGGATCAACTCTGAAACTTTTCGACCCGGTCCGTGTTCTTGATGTGAATGCGTTCCCACTTCCCCCGCGCAGCGGATGCCCGGACTAGACGTCCGCCGGTTTGAGGCGTTTGTGCGCGCCCATCAGGACATGGTGTTCGCGGTATCGGTCCGGCTGCTTGGCGACGCGGCCGAGGCCGAAGATGTGTCGCAATCGGTGTTTCTGAAGGCGTGGCAACGCTTCGCCGCGCTCGAGACGAGCGAGGCCGCAGCCGGATGGCTGCGCACGGTGGCGCGCAACGCGTGTCTGAACCATCTGACTCGTCATCGGCAGCGCTATCGGCTCTTCAGCGAGATGGACAGTAGAGGCGCGGGCGAGCCGACCTTCGAGGCGCAACTGCCTGCGGTGGCGCCCGATGCCGCCGACGAGGCGCGTGCCGAACAAGCGGCGGATCTCGAGCAGGCGCTCAGACAACTGCCCGCGCACCAGCGCGTGCCGCTGGTGCTGTTTCACTTCGAGGCGCAGAGCTATCAGGACATCGCGAGCGCGCTGGGTGTGTCGGTGGGCAAGATCAAGACCGACATCCATCGCGGCCGCGAGACGTTGAAGCGTCAATTGGGCGCGGGGCGGCACGCGTGACCGAGCGGCCCCTCTCGGAACTCGATCGCGAACTCGATCTCGCCCTGCGCGCGTTGCCGACGCCCGCTGCGCCGCCCACCCTCGTGTCTCGCGTGATGCAGCAGGTCGCGGTCGCCGAACCGAGCCGCGTCGGCGGCCAGATTACGCCGTGGTTTGCCTGGCCGATCTGGTCGCAGGTGTCGGCGGCGCTGGCGCTGTTTGTTGGCGTCGCGGCGCTTGTGCGCTTTGCGCCGATGGCTCGCGACTGGTGGCAGTCGTTGCGCTCCACCGCGCCGCTTACCGTCACACGCGTCCTGTGGGACGCGATCGAACCGGCGGTGGCCGGCGGATCGATCTATGTCGTGGTCATGGGCCTGGTCGTTGCCTGCGTCGGCGCCGCGTTGGCGCACGTGGCACTGGATGGTCCGCAGAGAAGTCAGCCGTGAGTGAAATGAGGAGCAGAGTGATGACAGCACGAGCGCGAGTTGGATGCCTGATGGCCGTGGTGTGCGCGTTGGTTGCCGTATCGACCGGCCACGCGCAGACGACCGTATCAAGCGTGCACTACACGAACACGGTCGTCCGGGTGTGGCAGGACTTCCACCTGCGGCGTGAAGACGGCGCGCACAACGTGTTTGTGGCGTCGGGCAACGCCACGATCGACGGCACGGTCAGTCACGACGTGCAGGTGGTGCTGGGAGAGGTGACGCTCTCGAGCACGGCCGTGATCGAGGGCTCGCTGCTCGTGACCGCCGGCAACGTGCACGTCGAACCGGGCGCCATCATCCGACGGGATCTCGTGCTGATCGGTGGCTCCGTGGACGCGCCCGCGGGGTTCGCGCCTGGCGGCGGCACCGTTGTGATGGGCGAAGTGCTGGGCAAGTCGCTCAGGGCCGTCCTGCCGTGGGTCACCTACGGTTTGCTCTGGGGACGCGTGATCGTGTTCTCGATCGGTTGGGTATGGGGCGTGCTGTTCGTGTCCCTCGTCCTCACACTCGCGTTGAATCTGTTGCTGCACCAACCGGTCGGCGCATGCTCCGCCGCGCTGGCCTCGCGACCCATCAGCACGTTCATGACCGGCCTGCTGACGCTGCTGCTCGCCGGGCCGGTGTGCGCCTTAATGGCGGCCACCATCGTCGGCGTCGCGCTCATTCCGTTTGTGTTGTGCGCGCTGATCGTCGCGTGGCTCGTCGGCAAGGTCGGCGTGGCCCGCTGGGTCGGCGCCAGCATCCTGCCGCCGTCTGAAGACTCACGCGCGCTGGCGCTGCGATCGGCGCTGATCGGCTTTGTGGCCATCTGCCTGCTCTACGCGGTACCGGTGGTCGGATTGGTGACCTGGGCGATGATCGGCGTGTTCGGACTGGGCTCGTCGACGCTCGCCTTCATGACCGCGCTCAGGCGCGAGCGGCCGGCCAAGGCGGCCAAAGCTGCATCGCCACACCGGTCGTTCGTCCTGACGCGACCGGTCGCGCCGCCGCAAGAGCCGAGGCCGGAGACAGAGCCGGAGCCACAGCCGTCGCCCGCGGCGCCGTCCTATGAGGCGCCGCCCTATCAGCCGCCTGCGCCGCCCGCGGTCGATCCGGCCGCAGATCTTCGAGGGTTTCCACGCGCGCTCTTCACCGACCGGTTGGCCGCCGGTGCGCTCGACGTAGCGCTGCTGCTGATGATCAACGTGTTGCTGAACTTCGGCTACCGCGACGACTCGCGCTTTCTGCTCGCGTTTCTCTACTTCGTCGTCTTCTGGTCGTGGAAGGGGACGACACTGGGCGGCATCATCTGCAACCTGCGAGTGGTGCGGATCGACGGCGCCTCGCTGCGCTTCTCGGACGCGCTGGTGCGCGGACTGTCCGGCATCTTCTCGCTCGGCGCGCTCGGGATCGGGTTTCTCTGGATCATGCGTGACTCCGAACGTCAGGCCTGGCACGACCGCATCGCCGGCACGTACGTCGTCCGCGTGCCGCGCCACTGGCCGCTGCCGTAGGAGCACGGCGGGGCTGCGGGATCTCCTATACTTCCCCTATGCGAAACCGACTGGCGTTCGTTTTGGTGGCGGCCACTCTGTGTCTGGCGGCCAGGCCCGCAGCGTTCTTCCACTTCGAGCTGCTCAAGAGCTCGCCCGCGGCTAAGGCCGCGCTGACGTCGGCGCCAACGCGCCTGCAGCTGTGGTTCTCGCAGGTGCCGGCCGCCGGCGTGAGTACATTGACGCTGAAGGATGACACGGGCGACGTCGCGCTCGGCAAGACGGTGATCACCGCGAAAGACAAATCGATGTACGCCGATCCCGTGAAGCCGCTCGGGCCCGGCCGTTACACGCTTCACTGGCGCGGCGCCGGCGATGACGGCCACGTGCAGCAGGGCGACATCGCCTTCTCCGTCGCGGCCAAGTAGCGATGCTGTTCGCGCGCTGGGCGTTGTCAGCAAGCGCGCTCGGCATCATCGGCGCCTTTGGCGCCACGCTCCTCAGCTATCCCGCCAACCCGCGCGTGATCAGCATCGCGCGCCGTTCATCAGCGGCGCTGCTGATCGCGTGCTTCCTGATCATCACGTCACAGCTCTACGCCTGGTTCGGCATCAACGGCCTCACCGTACCGGAAAACGCCTGGACGATGCTGTCGATCACGCTGTGGGGATTGCACTGGGCGTGGATGGCGAGCGTGGCCGTGGCGGTGGCCGTGCTGCTGGCGATTGCCGGCGCGCGGCCCAGGATCTGGATCTTCGCGAGCGGCGCAGCGGCGGCCGGCGTGGCTGCGACCGTGCCGCTGGTCGGCCATGGCGGCACGCATGACGCGCTCACCGTCTTCCTGCACCGCGCGCATCTGTTCGGCGCGGGACTGTGGATCGGATCGCTTTCTGTGGCGACGCTCGCCCACATCGGCGACACGGATCGCTTGCTCGCGTCCCTTCGTCGCTTCGCGCCCATCGCGCTGACGGGCGCGGGCATGGTGGCAGCATCCGGCCTCGTGCTGGCGTGGGAACACATCCGCCCGCTGTCCACGCTCTGGACGACCGACTACGGCCGCACGCTCTTCGGCAAACTCATCGCCGTGCTCATCGTCGGCAGCCTCGGCTTCGTGAACTGGCGGCAGCCGCGACTGCGCGTCGTGATCGCCGAGATCACGATCGCGATTGTGGTGGTGCTGTCGCTGACGGCGTTGCTGTCAGAACTGCAGATGCCAGGCGGACATTGAGTCCAGAGTCCAGAGTCCAGGGTCCAGCGTCCCGAGTCCGGAGTCCGGAGTCCCTACCTGATGATGGCCTCACTGAGCAGACGGCCGTCGGCGTGTGAGAGCGTGACGCCGGCGATGCGCGCGAGGGTTGGGGCGATGTCGGCGGGGGTCGCGGGGGCGCTGTAGCGGCCGGGTTTGATGCCGGCACCCATGAGGACCACCGGCACGCGCTGATCGTACCCAAACGACGTCCCGTGCCCCGTGCCGCCGCTCGCGGCGACCCAGTAGGGCTTGGAAATCAACAGCAGATCGCCGCTGCGATCAGGGTTGTAGCTGAGCCACAACGCGCGCATATCAGGATCGTCGCTGCCGGGAAGTTCCGACGCCCACACGGCGCGTGCAATCCCGGGCGCGTGTTCGGCCGCGGCGACCACCGCGCGTCGCAGCGTGGGCGAGGCGGCGAGTTTCTCGAGCACCTCCGGCGTGAAGTAGAGATCGGTCGTGTTGTTGCCGGAGTCCGTGCTGCCGGGCATGAAGTGGCTGCCCGCGCCGAGCGCGGCCGTCAGCACCGCCTCGACGGGCGCCTGAATGTCCGCCGCTCCCATGCGGCCGGCCTCAACGCCCGTCGCCGCTTCCTGCTCCGGAATCGGCGCCACGCCGTGGTCGCCGGTCAGGGCCACGACGTAGCGTCCCCGTCCGACCGACGCGTCGAGCGCATCGAGCAGGGTGCCGATCGTCACGTCGAGACGCGCGAGCGTGTCTTCCACTTCAATGCTGCGCGGCCCAAAACGATGCCCGACGTAGTCGAGTCCTGAAAACGACACCGCGAGCATGTCGGTGCCCGAACGACGAGTGAATCCCTTGGACAGGACCGCGGCCATCTGGCCGAGGTATTCATCCGAGAACGGCGTCTTGCGCCAGTTGTCGTAGAAGATGCGATCCGGACCCGCGGGTCGCGACAACGAGTGTGGAAAGAAGATGGTCCACCCGTCGGGCGCCTGCTCAGCCAGGCCGTCATCAGGGAACGCGTAGCTGGACGCCGGGCGCAGCAGATTCCACTGTCGCTCGTAGTCGTGATCGACCGGATGGGCACGCACGAACGCGTCTGCCGCGGTTGGCGCCGTCTTGCCGTACGTGGTGGACGTGGCCCACGCACCGGCGTCCTCGAACCACGCCACGGTTTCGCCGCCGTGGCCGGCCATGGCGATGGCCGCACGCGCCTTCAGAGACAGCGACACCACGCGCGCGCCGCCGGGCACCTGGGCGCGCAGTTCATCGGCCAGCGTCGGCACGCGCAGGTTGCGCACGCCGTGCGCTTCATAGGCGTCACCACCGCCGATCGCAATCGGCTTTGTCACATCCGTCGTGCAGACGACGGGCTTCTGGGTGGCGCGGTCGTACCAGCCGTTGGCGATGATGCCGTGCGTACGCGGCAGCGAGCCGGTGGCCACCGTCGTGTGGCCCGGACACGTCTCCGTGGCGGCGTACGGGTAGGCGGCCTGATCGAAATACGCGCCGGAGTCAAGGAGTCGGCGCAACCCATGCGTCCAGCGACTGCCGAAACGATCGACGTAGTCGGCACGAAACTGATCGACAACGAGGAGCACGACCAGTGCGGGCCGGGTCGAGGCCGTTGTGGCCAACGCAGCCGGAGCGACGCCGGACGCCGGCACCGGCGTCTGCGCCACCACTGACGCGGCGCCGACGGCCAGCGCAGCCGCGCCGATGGCGATCGAGAGCGCCCGTCGCATTAGAACCGCACCCGCGCGCTGAGCTGCACCTGGCGCGGTCCGCCGAAGCGAGCGGTGGAGGGCGCGAAGAGCGCCTGTCCGGCCGTGGCCACACGATTCGCGACCGTCCCGTAGACGCTGACGGCGTCGTTGCCGAAGTTCTTGTTGGACGCGCGTGTGGCGTTGAACACGTCGACCATCAGATCAATCGATCGGCCGGCGCCGAGCTTCAGGGCCTTCTGCAACCGGAGGTCGAGATTGAAGAAGTTCGGCTGGCGAAACGCGTTGCGCTCAGACACGTAGCCGTTGATCACGGCGCGGTCGTTGTCGTCGTTGCCGTCGCGCTGCTGGTCGGACCCGATCACCGCCGTGTACGGCAGGCCGGTGCGCGCGAGCATGATCGCGCCGGCCGTCAGGCCGCCTGGCAGATCGAGCGTCGCGCTGACGTTGACGTTGTGCCGGATGTCCTGCTTGGACCACGTGTACTCGCTCGCCGTGTTGAACACGTTCAGCGTGACTTCGCGGCTGAAGTTACGTTCGTTCGAGTCATCGTCCTTGTTGAGCGCGTAGGTGTAGTTCACCGCCGAGTACAGGCGCCCCCGTCGCGCGGTGGTGCTGAACGTGATCGCCTGGTAGTTGGCGCGTGCGGTCGACTCGTTCACCTCGAGCGCCGCGATGGTCGTGTTGGGCCGCGCAGACGGGAAGATCGGCCGACCGAAGACGTCGTAGGTCGGCACGCCGAGATTGCGATCGAGCCGGCGCTGCAGATGTGTCGCGCGCGCCACGGTGTAACCGAGCGACATCATCACACCGCGACCCAGTTCACGGTCCAGGCTGATGGCCCCCTGAATCGTGCGCGGGTTCACGAAGTCGGGGTCGAATCCGAAAATGCGCTGCACCGGAATCTTCGTGCCCGCCGGGAGGGTGGTCAGCGGCTTGGTCGGGCTCACCAGCGCCAGAATCGACGCGTCCGTGCGGCTGTCGACGGCCACGGTCGAGTACCCGTTGTCTGTGAACACGCGCTGGAAGAGGTTGGCCGGCGTGCGGGCGGCATAGAGACCGGCTGACGTGCGGATCACGGTCCTGCCGTCGGCGCTCGCCCTCCAGGTGACGCCGACACGCGGCTGCACCATCTTCAGATCGTTGGGGATCTTGCTCGTCACCGCGAAGGCCGGATTCGGACGCGGCGGCACCGGGTTCCACTGGCCGTCCCAACGCAGGCCCAGCGACACCGTGGCGCGGCCGACGCTGATCTTGTCCTGCACGAAGAGGCCCGCTTCCTTCTGCGTCGCGTCATACGTGAGGTCGGCCGGGTCGAAGCCCGCCACGGTCTGGCGGTAGCGGCTGATCACGCCGTTCATGTAGTTGGTGAGGCTTGTGTAGTCGAATCGGCCGAGCGTGTTCGACTCACGTTGCTGCTGCGCCTGCGTGATGTTGACGTCGACGCCGAGGCGCACCTGATGGGCACCGCGCATGATCGTGAGGTTGTTGGTGAACTGATAGCGCGTGTTGTTGAACAGACGCGGACGGCCGGTATCACCGCCCAGTGTGCCGAAGCCCGTGATCACAATCTGTGGCACGTCCCGATTGGGCGCCTCAGTGCGGTCGTCGGTCGCCACCTGTCCGCGGGCTTCGTTCACCGCCGAGCCGCCAAGCACCGACAACCAGCTGAGCTTGATGCCCTGGCTCCGGTTCCGACGCGTGTAGTTGGCCGACTCGGCCACGTCCTGCTGAGGCGAGTCGAAGTTGAAGTTCGTGCCGCTGAGCCG
>CAYHEX010000141.1:0-10473 GCA_964355365.1 uncultured Solibacteraceae bacterium
CGTGCCCTGCGGATAGTGCGCGCGCACGCGGCGCGAGAGGTCCATCGCGTCGCGCATCGCGGCGTCGCCTGACTTGTTCTTGATCACGATGTTGATGAGCGCCACCGACGGCGGATACTGCATCCGCTGGCGGAACTCCCGCTCCTGCGCGTAGAACGCGTCGTAGTCCTGCGCCGCGGCCGCGCGGATGCTGTAGTGCTGCGGATGAATCGTCTGGATCAGCGCCTCGCCCGGCTTGTCGCCACGGCCGGCGCGGCCCACAACCTGCGTCAGCAACTGGAACGTCCGCTCTGACGCGCGAAAATCCGCGAGGCCGAGGCCGACATCGGCCGACACGACACCCACGAGCGTGACTTCCGGAAAGTCGTGCCCCTTCGCGATCATTTGCGTGCCGATAAGAATGTCGATCGCGCCCGCACTCACCTGCTTCAACACCTTGGCGATGGCGCCCTTGCGGCGAATCGTGTCCCGGTCCACTCGCGCCACGCGCGCCGAGGGAAACCGCTCGCGCAGTTCGTGCTCGAGCCGTTCGGTGCCGAAGCCCGACTGTTCGAACACATCCCCGCCGCACACGCCGCAGGTCTTCGGCACGCCCGTGGCGTAGTTGCAGTAGTGGCACAGCAGCCGGCGTGACGCGCGATGGAACGTCAACGTCACGCTGCAATGCGGGCACTCGCTCGTCGTGCCGCACTGCCGGCACAGCACCACCGTGTTGAACCCGCGGCGGTTCAGAAGGACGACGCTTTGCTCCGCTCTGCGCAACCGCGCCTCGATGGCGTCAATCAGCGCGCGGCTGAGCACGACGTCAGGCCCGACGTCCGCGTATTCCGCGCGCATGTCCACGACGCGGACGACCGCCATGGGCCTGTCGAAGATCCGGCGTGTGAGCCGCAGCCGCTCGTAGCGGCCGCTGTCCACGTTGGCTGCGGTCTCCATTGACGGCGTGGCCGTGCCGAACACGACCAGCGCGCCTTCCTTCTGCGCCCGCACCACGGCGACGTCTCTGCCGTTGTACCGCGGCGACTCGTCCTGCTTGTACGACCCGTCGTGCTCTTCGTCGACGATGATGAGGCCGACCTGTTCGATGGGCGCGAAGATCGCGGAACGCGTGCCGACGACGACGTCGATCTGGCCTCGGCGGATGCGATGCCACTGGTCGTGGCGTTCGCCGGCGGCCAGGCCGCTGTGCTGAATCGCCACGCGCGATCCGAAACGCGCACGGAACGTGCCCGCCACCGCGGGCGTCAGCGCAATCTCTGGCACGAGCATGACCACGCGTCGGCCCTGCGCAATCACGCGCCGTGCCAGTTGCAGATACACCTCGGTCTTGCCGCTGCCCGTGACGCCCTGCAGCAGCACGGCCTTGAACTGCGCGAGCGCGGCCAGTTCGCTGAGGCGCGCGAACACCTGCGCCTGCTCGTCGGTGAGCTGCCGATCCGGCTCGTGCGCCGCGCCGACCGCCCAGCGGTCCTCGCCCTCGTCGCCGGTGAACGGATCGCGCTCGGCCACTTCATCCACGATTCGCACGAACCCGGCGCGCTCCAGCGACTTGACGCTCTCGCGGCCGATGCCGCGCGTCTCAAGCTCGGCCATGAACAGGCGATGACCGGGCGCCTCGCAGAGGGCCTGCATCGCGTCGCGCTGCTTCGCGCCTCGCAGCGCAGAGGAATCGCGCGCGGGATCCACGAGCTCGGCGAACGACACCATGCGGAACGCATCCACTTCGCCGCGCCGCGCCGCCGGCGGCATGGCCATCGTCAGCGACTCGCCTGGACCGGACGCGTAGTACTCGCCGACCCACATGGCGATGTCGACGACCGCGCCGGGCAGGAACGCGGTGGCGTCGATCACGGACGCGATCTCGCGGATCTTTGACGGATCGTCGGTGGCCGGCGCGTTGTGTCCAGCCACGACGCCAACGACCAGCCGCGTGCCGAGCGGCACCGACACGCGCGCGCCTTTCGGCGGCGTCGCCGTCGCCTCCGGCACGGCGTACGTCAGCACGCCGAGGCCCGGCACGGGCACCGCCACCGCGATCAATCGCGGCGAGGCCTCCACATCGTGCTTACTCGTCTGCGGCAAGGAGGGCACGGACTTTCTTCATGTCCTCCCACACGTCGCGCCTGCGAGCCGAGCGCGGATTCTGATCGCGGAGCAGGTACGCGGGGTGGAAGGTGGGAATCAGCTTGGCGCCACCTCTGAACTCAATCACTTGCCCGCGCAACTTCGAGATGGGGGTATTGATCTTGAGCAGCGCGTGCGCCGCGTGCGTGCCAAGCGCCACGATGACCTTCGGACGAATCGCATCGATCTGTTTAAAGAGGAACGGCTCGCAGGTCGCCACTTCCTCCGACTCGGGCGCGCGGTTGTTCGGCGGCCGGCACTTGATCACGTTCGCGATGTACACGTCGGCACGCGTCATCCCGATGGCCTCGATGATCTTGGTGAGCAATTGCCCGGAGAGGCCGACAAACGGCTCGCCCTGTTCATCTTCATCCGCGCCCGGCGCTTCGCCGACAAACATCAGGTCCGCATTCGGATTGCCGACGCCGAACACGATCTGCTTGCGGCCGAGCGTGTGCAACTTGCAGCGCGTGCAGTCGCCAATCTCCGCGCGGATTTCCGGAAGAGACATGACGGCACCTGGCACCGAGGGACCAGGGACCATGGGACCAGGGACCACGCGGGACTCCCGCGCTGTCCACTTCTTATCTTTCGACACGCCGGTCACTCCGAGCTCTGTGAAGTACTGCAGATGCGCAGCGATCTGGTCCCGATCGCTCATCGCTGCTCCACCGCGCGGGCGCGTTCAGCGACGAACAGTTCCTGGACGCGATCGAGAATCGCCGCCGCGACCTCGCGCTTGGGCAGCAGCGGCAACTCGCGCACGCCCGACGCCGACACCAGGGCCACCCGATTCGTTTCCACGTCGAAGCCGGCGCCTGGTTCCGTGACGTCATTCGCGACGATCAGATCCGCGCCTTTGCGCGCGAGCTTCTCCTGCGCTTTGAATGCCGCATCGCTCGTCTCGGCGGCAAAGCCGACGAGCAGCGGATGCTTCGCACTGCCGCGCGACGCGCCGAGATCCATCAGGATGTCGCGTGTGCGCACGAGCGGAAGGGCCATGTCACCGCCCTTGGTGATCTTCTCGCCGCTCGCCCCGGCAGCCGGCGTGTAGTCTGCGACCGCGGCGGCCATCACGATCACGTCCGCCCAGTCGCGCCAGTGCATCACGGCGGCGTGCATCTCGGCCGCGCTGCGAACCCGCGCGACGTCGTCCAATCCGGTCGGCAGCGACACATTCGTCGGGCCCGCCACCACTCTCACTGTGGCGCCGCGCGCCACCGCGGCTTCGGCGACGGCGAATCCCATTCGGCCGCTCGATCGGTTGCCGATGTAACGAACCGGATCGAGATCCTCGTACGTCGGACCCGCTGTGACCAGCACCCGTGTGCCGGCCATGGTCTGCGCCGGCCGAAGCATCCGATCCGCGGCGTCAGCAATGGCTTCAGGCTCCGCGAGGCGCCCTTTGCCGATCCAACCGCAGGCCAGGTAGCCCTCGCCCGGATCGACGAAGCGCACGCCCCGCGCCGTGAGGCGCGTGAGGTTCTCCTGGACCGCGGGGTGGTCCCACATGTTGGTGTTCATCGCCGGCGCCATGAGAATCGGCGCGCGCGTTGCCAGATGCAGCGACGTGAGGAAGTCATCCGCGATGCCGTTGGCAAACTTTCCGATGATGTTCGCCGTTGCCGGTGCCACCAGCAACAG
Source organism: uncultured Solibacteraceae bacterium (assembly GCA_964355365.1). GTDB lineage: Bacteria > Acidobacteriota > Vicinamibacteria > Vicinamibacterales > SCN-69-37 > SCUN01. The sequence continues at coordinate 3,769 of CAYHEX010000141.1, forward strand.
GTCTATCGACGACGCGATCTGGATGTGCTCCACGTTGGAGTTGATGCCGACCGCAAACTGGTTCGTGATCACCGGACGGTGCGTGATCGCTTCGAACGTCAGCGGCCCGACGAACTTCCGGGCCGATCGCGTCATCACCGCCTGCACCTCGTGTCCGCGCTTCTGCAGCAGGCGCGCCACTTCGACCGCCTTATAGGCGCCGATGCCGCCCGATACACCGAGGCACACGAGGCTCATGGCGTGTCCCGCCGCCTACTTCGCGTCGTCGTCAGACGGCTCAACCTGCTTGACGAGCCCGTTGGCCACTTCCTGCTGGGCGCGACGGGCAATCTTGGCGGAGCCATCCATCTTGGGCACGCAGCCCTTCTGCAACTGACGCGCGCGCGCTGAAGCGACGCTCGCAAATTCGAATGCATTCCTCGGTCGGGTGGTCGGATTCACTTTTTCGGTCATGGTCATCTCTTTCTTCGCTGCTGAACCTTATTGAAACGTCTTCACGATCGGCGCAATCATGCTCATCCGTCGATCCCGCCGTGCGCGCTCGGCCAGAACAATGCCGCGCAGCTCTGCCACGCAGCGATCCAGTTCGTCGTTGATCACGACGTAGTCGTACTCGGACACCGACGACACTTCACTGCGCGCCGTGGCCAGGCGCCGCTGAATCGCGGCCTCGGGATCCTGGCTGCGATTGCGCAGCCGATGTTCGAGCACCTGGAACGACGGCGGCAACATGAACACGCCCACGCCATGCCGGCGCTCTCGCACCTGCCTGGCGCCTTGCACGTCGATGACCAGCACGAGATCCCGGCCACTGGCCAGCCGCGCCTCGGTCTCCGCGGAGCCCGTCCCGTAGTAGTTGCCGAATACATCGGCATGCTCAAGGAAGTCGCCCTTGGCGATCCGATCTTCAAACTCCTGACGGCTGACAAAATTATAGTCAACACCGTCACGTTCGTTCGAGCGCGGCGGACGGGACGTGTACGACCGCGACATCTCCAAGGTCGGCACGATCTTCACCAACTGCTCCACCACCGTGGTCTTCCCCGTGCCGGACGGCGCCGACACCACGAACAGCAGGCCGCTATTCGACATTCTGCACCTGCTCCTTGACGCGCTCGAGTTCCGCCTTGGCCGTGACCACCAGTTCCGGGACGCGCGTGCCTTCGGCCTTCGACCCGATCGTGTTGACCTCGCGGTTCATCTCCTGCACGAGGAAGTCCAGTTTGCGGCCGCAGGGCTCCGCGGACTCCACCAGGGCGAGCCAGTGCGCGAAGTGGCCACGCAGCCGCGTCATTTCCTCATCGATATCGGAGCGGGCAATGAAGCGCACGATTTCCTGCGTGGCGGTCACCGGCTCGGCGGCCAGATCCGCCGGCAGTTCCGCCAGGCGCGCTCGCAACCTCGACTCCAGCGACTGCTGCGCCGCGCGCGCCTCGCGTTCGATCTCCTCCACGAGCGCGGCCAGCGTACGCAGGCGGGCATCGAGATCGGTCTGCAGAAACGCGCCCTCTGTCGACCGCATGACGGCCAGCGCGTCGATCGCGTCGGCCACGGCCGATTCAACGAGCGCGATCGCGCTGTCCGGCGCGGCCGTTGGCCCGGACGTCTCGGATCGGATCTCCAGCGCTTGCGGCAACCGCAACAAGTCGGACACCGTCAGACTGCCCGTCACCAAGCCCTGCCCACGCGCCTCATCGATCAGCGCCACGACCTGGCGCACGATGACGTCGTTGAACGAGACCGTGTACGACGGCGCCGTGGACAAATCCAGCGTGATCGAAACCTCGACGCGCCCGCGCGTCAGTCGCTGCTGCACGGCATTGCGCAGCCGGCCTTCGACTGCGGCCAGTGAACCGGACGCTTTGATCTGCATATCCACGAACCGGTGGTTGCCCGACTTGTCCGTCACGCCCACCTTCTGTCCATCGCTCTCGCGGCTGATGGAGGCAAACCCGGTCATCGATCGAATCACGACACATCCTCTTTCTCTTCGAAGATCTGCAGCGCATACAGGCGCGCATACACACCACCGGGCCTGTTCACCAACTCGTCGTGCGACCCCATTTCCACGACGCGGCCCTTGTCGAGCGCCACAATCACATCGGCACGGCGAATGGTCGACAACCGGTGCGCAATCACGAACGTGGTGCGATTCGTCATCAGCGTCGCCAGCGCGTCTTGCACAAGCGACTCACTCTCCGCGTCGAGCGACGACGTGGCCTCGTCGAGAATGAGCAGCGGGCTGTCGCGCAGCAGCGCGCGCGCAATGGCGAGGCGCTGGCGCTGCCCGCCCGACAGGCGTTGGCCGCGCTCCCCGATCTTCGTGTCGTAGCCGGCCGGCAGCGCGGAAATGAAGTCGTGCGCGTGTGCCGCCTTCGCCGCCACCTCGATGGCGTCCCGCGACGCCTGCGGCCGACCGTACGCGATGTTGGCGGCAATCGTGTCGTCGAAGAGGACCGTCTCTTGCGTGACGAGGGCAATCTGTTCGCGCAGCGACTTCAGCGTCACGTCACGCGTGTCGACGCCGTCGATCAATACCGCGCCTTCTTTCACGTCGTAGAACCGCGGAATCAGATTCACCAGCGTCGTCTTGCCCGCGCCGCTGAGCCCCACGAGCGCCACGACCTGGCCTTTGGGCACAGAGAACGACACGCGGCGCACGATGAACTTGGTGGGATCGTCGTCGTACGCGAATCCGACGTTTCTGAATTCGACACTTGTCGACAGCGGCGCAATATCCGGCGAGCCCGGCTTGTCGACCACTTCGGTATTGCGATCCAGCATCTCGAAGATGCGCGTGGACGCCGCGAGCGCTTGCTGAATGCTGGCATTGGCGCCGCTCAGACGTTTGAGCGGCTGGTACATCAGGAGCGCCGCCGTCAGAAAGCCCATGAATTCCGGAACGGTCAACTGTTTCAATTCGATTTCACGATGGCCGAACCACAACACGCCGATCACCGCCAGCCCGCCAATGAACTCCATCATCGGCGGCAACGCCGCGATCATCTTCGTCACCCGCATGAACGTGCGATACAGGTCGTGCGAGGCGCGGCGGAAGCGGTCGGCTTCCCGTGTCTCCGCGCCGAAGGCCTTCACGATGCGGTGCCCCGTGAACGCCTCATTCGCGATGTGCGTCAGGTGCTGCAACTCTTCCTGACTGCGACGCGTCTGGCCGCGCACCCGACGTCCCAATTGGCTCAACGGGTACACCACGAGCGGAGCCGTCACGGCACAGACGAGCGCGAGTTCCCACTGGAGCCAGAACATCCACCCGATATATCCAACGAGCGTCAGCGATTCACGGATGAGGTCGCCGGTGGTTTCCGACACCGCGCGTTGGATCTGCGCCACGTCGTTGGTGAGCCGTGAAATCAGCTCGCCCGAGGATCGTCGTGAGAAGAACGTCGCGGACTGCTTGACGATATGCCCGAAGAAACGCTCTCGCAGGTCGCGGACGACGCGCTGGCCCACGTCGGTCATGACGACGGCGGACGCATATCCCGAGAGGCCGCGGATCACCGAGAGCACCAGGATCTCCGCCATGACCATTCGCAGGCCCGAGCCCGTCTCCATGACGACCTTGATGATTTCCTGGATCACGTACATGAACGTCGCCTGGGACGCGGCGTACACGGTGAGCGCAACCATCGCCATCGCCAGTCGCCCGCGATAGGGCCGCGCGTGTTCGAGGAGTCGCAGGAAGTCTTTCACGCGATCAGCCCTGCTCCGGCGCGCGATCGCCATAGCCGCGCGGGTGCGACTGATGCCAGCGCCACGCGGTGGCCACGATGTCGTCGAGCGCCGCGAACCGCGGCCGCCAGTGCAGTTCACGCATGATGCGCGCGCTCGAGGCCACGAGCACCGCCGGATCGCCGGCGCGCCGCGCGCCCGTCACGCGCGCGACCGGCCGACCGGTGACGCGCTCCACGCTCGCGATCAGCTCTCGCACCGACACCCCCTGTCCGTTGCCGAGATTGAACGCGCCCGAGCCGCCGCCGCGCTCCAGATGCTGCAGCGCCAGCACGTGCGCCTGCGCCAGGTCAGTGACGTGCACGAAGTCGCGCACGCACGTGCCGTCCGGCGTGGGATAGTCCTCGCCGAAGACGACGAGCGCGGGACCACCCGACGCCGCCGCGAGCGCGCGCGGGATGAGATGTTCTTCCGGAAAGTGATCTTCGCCGATCCAGCCGTCCGGATCCGCGCCCGCCGCGTTGAAGTAGCGCAGCGCGATCGACCGAATGCCGTGCGCGCGCTCGAGATGCGGCAGCGCCCGCTCAACCGCCAGCTTCGATTCGCCGTACGCATTGATCGGCCGCTGCGGATGCGTCTCATCGATAAGCAGCGCGCCATCAGGCGCGCCCGGCGTCGTCTGCGGCTCGCCGAATGTTGCCGCCGTCGACGACAGGATGAACACGCCAACGCCGCACTCTGCCATCGCCTGCAACACCGATAGCGTGCCGGCCACATTCGTGGCGTAGTAGTTAAACGGCCGCGTGACCGACTCACCTACGCTCAGCTTCGCCGCGAAGTGCATGACCGCGGTCGCACCGCACGCGCGCAGCGTCTGTGCCACGCGCGCGCGATCGGCGATGTCGCCTTCGACCAGCGTGATCCGTCGCGCCGGCAGCCGCGCGGCCAGCGTCTCCACCGCCTCGCGATGTCCTGCGGACAGATCGTCGTAGATGACGACGTCAGAGCCGGACTCAGCGAGCGCCTTGACCGCGTGGCTGCCAATGTAGCCGGCGCCACCCGTCACCAGGACTGTGCTCATTCTCTGGAATCGCCTGCGCTCATGGCCGGCCGATGGACTCGTACGTAAAGCCTGCGGCGCGCATCACCGCCGGCTGGTAGATGTTCCGACCGTCGAGAATCAGGTGCCGATGCATGAGCTTCTTCATCTTGTCGAAGTCCGGCTCACGGAACTCGTTCCACTCCGTCACAATCAACAGCGCATCGGCGTCTTTGAGCGCCGCGTACGCCGACTTGGCAAACGTGATCTTCGAGCCGAAGAGGCCCTTCGCCACCGGCATGGCCTCCGGATCGTACGCCTGCACTTTTGCGCCGCGCTCGAGCAACCCCTGGATGATCGGCACCGCCGGCGCCTCGCGCATGTCGTCGGTGCGCGGCTTGAACGCCAGCCCCCACACCGCGATGGTCTTCTTCTTCAGCGACTTGCCCATAACTTTGTCGAGCTTGAGGAGCAGGCGCGACTTCTGGATCTTGTTGACCGACTCGACCGCCTCCAGAATCCTGAACTTGTATTTCTTGTTGGCCGAGAACCGGGCCATCGCCTGCACGTCTTTCGGAAAACAACTGCCGCCGTACCCGATGCCCGAGAACAGGAACGCCGGGCCGATACGCCGATCGGTCCCCATCGCGCGCCGCACCTGATCCACGTCGGCGCCGTACAGCTCGCAGACATTGGCAATCTCGTTCATGAACGAAATGCGCGTCGCCAGCATGGCGTTTGCCGCGTACTTGCACATCTCGGCGCTCGGCGTGTCCATCACCATCACCGGCGCGCCCGAGAGCGTAAAGGGCCGATACAACTCGAGCATGATGTCCGCCGCCGCCTGGTCGGCCGCGCCGATCACCACGCGATCCGGCTTCAGGAAGTCATCGACCGCGGCGCCCTGCTTCAGAAACTCTGGATTACTGACCACGCTGAAGGGATGTTTCGTGGCGCTGGCCACCGCCTGGCGCACCAGTTCCGCGGTGCCCACCGGCACAGTGCTCTTGTCGACGATGACCGTGTAGCCGCGCATCGCCTTGCCGATCTGACGCGCCGCGTCCAGCACGTGCTGCAGGTCCGCCGAACCGTCTTCGCCCATCGGCGTGCCGACCGCGATGAACACCACCTCGGCCTTGTGCACCGCCTCGGCCAGGTTCGTCGTGAAGGTCAGCCGGCCTTCAGCCGCGTTGCGGACGACCAACTCCTCCAGGCCAGGTTCGAAGATGGGCATCTTGCCGCGCTTGAGCGAGGCCACTTTCGACGCCATCTTATCGATGCACACCACCTCGTTGCCCGTCTCCGCAAAACACGCCCCAACGACCAACCCGACGTACCCGGTACCCACGACCGCGATTTTCATGGGTATCATTCTCCCCGACCGTGCGTACTCTTGTCGACTATCGCCCCGCCCTGCGTTCCCGTACCGGGGTCGGGGAATACGTCCACGAGTTGGCACGTGCCCTGGTGCGCGCCCAAAGCGGCTCGGTAGGCCCCGTGGCCACTCCGGCGGAGGACCACGCACTGTTCCTCTTCTCGTCGTCCTGGGCCGACCGCCTGAATCCGGCTGTTGTCCCCGGTGCCACCGCGATCGACTGCCGAATACCCGTGCGATGGCTCAACTACGCGTGGCACCGCTGGGAATGGCCCCCGATCGAGTTGCTGGTGGGCGCGCTCGGTGGCCGACCGGACCGCCAGTTCGACGTGGTCCAGTCCCTGCACCCACTGCTGATGCCGGCGCGGCACGCGGCACGAGTGGTCACAATTCACGACCTGGATTTTCTCGATCACCCGGAACGGACCACGGCCGAGGTGCGGCGCGACTACCCGTCGCTGGCCCGGGACCACGCCCACCGGGCCGATCGCGTGATCACCGTGTCGCAGTTCACGGCCGGCCAGATCGAGCAGCGCCTGGGCGTGCCGGGCCACCGGATCTCCGTGTGCTCGCCGGGCGCGCCAGACCGGCCGGCGCGCGG
>CAYHEX010000142.1:0-10459 GCA_964355365.1 uncultured Solibacteraceae bacterium
CGGCCTGACGACCGCCGAGGCGCGTTCGATCATCGACTACGTCATGAACATCAAGAGCACCACCGTGAACGCGACGCCGATGTCTGGTTCGTTCGCGCCCGGTGCGGACGGCAAGGTCGTGCTGCGCGCGGTCTACACCGACAAAGGCGCACAAGGCCTGATGGCGCATACGGTGGAGTCGATCGCGGTGCGGCGCAGCCCCACAGTCCGCGCGGCATCGGCCGACGAGACGTCGGGAATGACGATGCGCATGGAAGCCAACGGCGGCCTCGAGACGATGTCAGCTAAAGCCGGCGGCTATCTCGTGTTCAAGAACATCGACCTCAGCGGAATCCGCGCGTTGCAGATTGCCGCGCAGGCGCCGGCTCGCGAAGGCTTCAAGGGCGGCACGATCGAAGTGCGGCTCGGATCGCTCGTCGGTGAACTTGTGGGGCAGGCCACGGTCGGCAACGCCGGTGTCGTCGCGCCCGATGCCAACGCGATGCAGAACGCCGGCGGCGCGGGAAGCGCCGGGCGTGCCGGCGCCGCCGGCGTGGCCACCATTCCGCTCAAGACGGCGGCCGGTCCGCGCGATCTCTACGTCGTCGTTCGAAACTTCAGCGCGAAGGGCGACGAGCCGGTGCTGTCCATCGCGACGGTGACGTTCGTTCAGTGACGCCTCGTCCCGGGTTCCTCGTCCCGGGTTCCTGGTTCGGCCGTCGTCCCCGGTTCAGGACGCTCGCACCGTAGTCCCTCGGAACCCTGGACCGCAGAGAACCCGGCACCCGGAACTGGGGACCTGGGACGACGCGGCCGTAGGCCTCAGTCGGTGCGCAGCGCGGCCAGAGGATCCGTCTGTGCGGCGCGTCGCGCCGGGATCCACGCGGCTCCGAGCGCGACGGCGATCTCGATGACGATTGCCGCGGCGAAAATGCGCGGGTCTGGGCGCTCGAGGCCGATCAGTTGCGATTTCACCAGTGAACTCAACGCGGCGCCGGCGACGAGCCCGATGAGCACGCCGGGCGCGATCAATCGCAGCGATTCGCCGAGCACCATGCGCTGCAACGCGCTGCTCGAAGCGCCGATGGCCAGGCGCACGCCGAACTCGCGTGTGCGTTGACTGACGACGTAGTGCGTGACGCCGAAGAGGCCGACCGTGGCCAGTAGCAGCGCGAGCAGGCTGCACGCGCCGAAGAAGCCGGCCAGCGTTCGCGTAGGCCATAGCGGAAGCGCCATCCGCTCGCGCATCGTCTTGAGCGAGTCCGGCGGCAGCGTTGGGTCGATGGCGCGCAGGGCCGCGCGCATCGGCGCGACGAGCGCGTCGGGATCGCCGCTGGTGCGCGCCACGATCGTGAGGCTTGTGCCGAAGTCCGCGTCTTCGAGCTGGCGGTAGATGTAGGGTTGGAGCGTTTCGCCACGCGTCATGCGCTGTGAGAGGTCGTTGACGACGCCCGTGACTTCGCGCGTGCGTCCGGTCTCGTCGCGGAACGCGCGACCGACCGGGTACTGTCCGGGCCAGAACTTCTCGGCCGCCGCCGCGGTGATGACGACGGCGTCGCGGTCATCGGCGCGATGGCGATCGAACATGCGGCCCGCGCGCAGCGTGAAGCCCATCGCGGCCACGTGCTGGTCATCGACGGCGTAGGTCATCGTGCTGGGACACTCCGCGGTGCGGCAGTCGCGGCCATCTGGATTGACCTTCAGCGTCTTGGGAAAACCGACGAAGAAGGGCACACGGTCGCTGGCGCTGACCGACACCACGCCGGGCAGCGCCAAAGTGCGCGCGACCATGGAGTCGATCAGGGTCTTTGCGCGCTGTGCGGAATAGCCAAACTGCGTCGGCGTGAGCTCCATCACGACGGTGTGACGTGTGTCGAAGCCCGGGTCGGCCGCGGAGGCGCTGATAAAGCTGCGGCCGAAGATGGCCGCCACGATGAGAAACACGGTAGAGCCGGCCATCTGCAGTACGAGGAACACGCGCCGGGCGCGCGCCTGCGTTGTGCCTCCGACCGCGCTCGAGGCACTGGCCCGGATCCAGCGCGTAAGGTCGGTGCGCCAGACTTGCCACGCGGGCACCAGCGTCGGCAGCAGCGCAGCCGCGAGTGACGCGATCGACGCGTACAGGACCAGTCGCCAGTCTGTGGCGAAATGGATGCGCTGCGGGATCGGTGCGGGCAGTGCGAACGTGCCGAGAATGGCGGCGCTCCAGCGCGCGATCAGCAGGGCCGCGGCGCCGGCGAGCGCGCCGAGCAGCAGGCCCTCGGTCACGAGTTGCCGCACGAGTCGTCCGCGGGAAGCGCCGAGGGCTGAGCGCACGCCGAGGTCACGTTGCCGATCCACCGACTGCGCCAGCAACAGGCCGGCCACGTTGAAGCACGCGATCAGCAGGACGATGCCCACGGCGGCCAGCGCGGCCGCTGCCACAGGGCGAAATGCCCGTGCTTCGGGGTGGCCATCTGCGATACGGACGTACTGGATGCGCAGGTCGTGTTCGGGGACCGAGGTCGCGGCTGCGACGATCGGCGTGAGTTCCTGCGCGATGGCGGTGGCCGGCACGCCGTCGCGTGGCCGCGCGATCAGCGTGAGCCAATCGCGGTCGAGGGCCGGCAACGCCAATTGTCGCGCGGCATCGAGCGGCACGAACAGATCCGGCTCGAAGATGCCACCGGGCCCCTGGAATCCGTCCGCGACCACACCCACGACGCGCGCACTCTGCCGGTTCAGGATGAGTGCGGTCTGCGACAGGTCGGGAGTGGCGCCGAGCCGAGTGCGCCAGAACCGCTCGCTGACCAGAACGCCAATCTCTTCAGCGCGAAGGTCGCCGGCGCCGAGCATCCGGCCCGCCGCCAGCGTCGGTGGGATCAGCTCGAAGTACTGCGGCGACACCATCAGTGCCCATGCCTGCGTTGTCTCCGTCCCGGTTTGGAGCGCGAGCGGCGCGCGTCCCTCGGCCGCAACAACGTGCAGTGTTCGCGACTCACGCGTGATCGCATCGAAGGCTGCTCGCGAGCTTTCGGCGAGTGGGTCTGACTTCGTGCCGGCGAAGACCCAGCCGGTCTGATCTCCGCCGGGGATGTGGAACGGGCGGAAGACGATGGCGTTGACCGCGCTGAAGGCGACGGTGTTCACGCCGAGTCCCAGCGCGAGGGTGAAAATCGCCAGGGCGCTCATTGCGGGCCGGCGGAGGAGGGCCCTTGCGGCGAACTTCAGGTCTTGTCGGAGCCAATCCATCGGGATGAGAGACGACTGTAACCCTTGCCCCGTTCAGCGGATAATCTGATTCACCCTCGCCGGGGTGGCGAAATTGGCAGACGCACAGGACTTAAAATCCTGAGTCGCGCAAGCGACGTGTGGGTTCGATTCCCACCCCCGGCACCAACCTACGCTAACCACTCGCTTCGCTCGTAGCTTCGGCTGGCAGGCCAGGCGAAGGCTTACACTTCGGTAACCGCTCCGACATTCACGAGCCTGTCGGAGCTCGTCCGGGTCACCGCTCGGGCGCAACGACTTGGCCTCTGAGTTGCACTGGGTCGAGACGTGAACAGACAAAACGAGGAAGGCGTTGCGCTCGTCCTGTGCCTGCTATTCATGCTGGCCGTGTCGGCGATCGGCGCCTCGATGATGGTGCTGGCCCAGACCGAGACCTACTCGAGCCAGAACTACCGCCTGATGACGCAGGCGCGCTACGCGGCCGAGTCGGGCGTGCACAAGACGATTAACTACCTACTGAACACCTACACGCCGCCTGGCTCTGTTGCCGATCCGATCGCCGCGTACGACATGACGACCATACCGGTGACGTACAACGGTGCGCCCGTCGTGCTCTCGGCCGATGCGGCGGTGGCGGCCAACTATCCGGTTGCGGCGGTCAGTGCGGCGTTTGCCGCGGCCGCCGCCGGGACGCTGCCGGCCGGCGGCACCACGGTGCGGTACGTCGCGTCGGCGCGGTTGATGTCGATGCGGGTGGTGGACGGCACGCCCGTGATGACCTGGCAAATCACGGCCGACGGCCTGATCGACGGCGCCCGCGACGCGGTCGTTGAGGTCTCCGCGGTGCTCGAGAAGCAGGTGACGGCCACGCCGAATGCCGTCTTCGCGGCGTTCGCCACGAGCGGCGCGTGCGGTGCGCTGACCTGGTCGAGTTCCACCACCGACAGTTATGACTCGACGTCCGCGCTGGTCAACGGGAGGCCGGCGTTCGCGAACAGCGGCGGCAACGTGGGGACCAACGGCAATCTGAACGCGAACAACGCCGCGACCGTGCGCGGGTCGCTCTCGACGCCTCGTGTCGGCGTCGGCGGGTGCAGCGCCGGCAACGTCGACGCGGCCACAACGTCAGGCGGCGCCACGGTGACCGGGGGCATCATCCATCTGCCGCAGGCCATCACCGAGCCGACGCCCCCGTTGCCGAATCCGCTGCCGAACCCGGCGCAGAACATCAACATGACCGATGCGTCGAATTGCCCGAACGGCCTCGCCGGCTGCTCGAAGGCGGGCAACGGCGACAAGACGCTGCAGCCGGGCACCTACGGCAACATCACGCTGACCGACTCCGCGCGCATTCACCTCAGGGCGGGCACGTACAACATCAACAGCCTGAACATCGACAATGAGTCGCGGATGATCCTCGACACGAGCCCCGTCATCATCAACGTCGTCGGCACCAGCAAGGCGTCGCCGTTCGTGCTCAACTCGTCGGTGAGCAACGACCCGACGCACCCGTGGGACCCGACGCAGTTGCAGCTCAACTACGCCGGCACCGGCACGATCCGGTTCGATAACCAGGCGACCTCCGTGGCCGTGATCAACGCGCCGAACGCCAGCGTCATCGTGAACAGCTCCGACTACTACGGCTCGATCATCGGCAAAACCATCACCTTCGGCAACGCGGCGAAACTGCATTTCGATCGCCACCTCGGCGCCGTCGCCGCCATGACCTACATCGTCGGGGCCGACATGCTGACGTCGTTCAGTTGGAAGAAGTACTGAGTCCTATGTCTCCGACAGAATCCTGCGCTGCCCCGTGAGCGCGCGGATCGGCGCGACGTCCTGCACCACTTCGAGCGTGCCGAGGTACTCCCCGGTGGGGCTCTTCACCGCGAAGTAGCGGATGTGCACGAACTTCGCGCCCATCTCCATCCAGAACTCCGCCACGACCCGCCGGCCGGCTTTGAAATCCTCGAGAATCTGATTGACGATGTGCACGCTTTTCTCGGGGTGGCAGTTCTGCACGGCCGTGCCGATCGCGCCGCGGTTGCGCGGGAAGATCTTGTCGCCGTTCTCGTGGCTGAAGTAGCGCACGCGGTCGTCCTGGTCGACGAACGAGAGCTCGACGGGCAGGGTATTGAGCATCGCCGCCATGACGTCGCGGTCGAGGCCGAATGAGAGGTCCTCGACGCCGCCGGAGTTGATGATCCGCGCGGCCAGCGCGTAGAACTTCGCGCGCGTGTCGGGGCCGACCGCATCCTCGGTGGCAACGATGCCTTTCATCACGAGTTCGCCGTCGGCGTCGGTCATGACGCGACGCGCCATCGGATACAGGATGTCGTTCTCTTTCCAGAAGTGATCTTTGAGCAGGGAACTGTAGGCCGAGAATGCGGCGCGGAGATCCCCGAGGACGCTGTGATCGCCGCGCACGTACAGGTGAATCAGGGCCGCGAGCCGCGGCAACACCACACGGCTCTCGTCGTGTTCGCCCAGCATGACCGCGAGTGGGCCGCCCTGGCGCGAGATGCCGCGCTGCTCGGCCAGCGGGAAGAGATGCTGTTCTTCTTTGAGATTGTGACAGCCGTCCACGTAGCCCTCGAAGTACAGCAGGGCGTCCTGCAGGAGGCCGGGGGCCGGGCCGGCCGGTGCACTGAGCGCGAAGGCGACGGCATCAAAGACTTTCTCTGTGGTCTGGTGATCGTTCATCAACTGCTCGGCCCACGCGTGCGACATCACATCCTCCCGAGGCGGCGCAACAGGCGCTCGTCGGATCCAGTGTGATGCCTGACGGTCGACGAGTCTATGACGCAGGTCACATCACAGGCTGGGCGGTTGCGTGGGCTCCGGCGAATCGACGATGATGCGCAGCATGGGAGAGTTTGCTATGCGCCGTCTTGCTGCAATCGGAATCGCCATGTTCGTGACCGTGGGGCTGCCACAGGCGCAGGTGGACCGCGCGCCGCGGCCTGTGCCGCAGGCCGAGGACCGGTCCGTCACCCACGGCACCGTTCGCATTGGCGGTCAGCCCATCAACTACACCGCCACGGCCGCGAGCTACGTCATCAAGAGTGACGACGGCGCGCCGAAGGCCACGTTCTTCTTTGTGGCATACACGAAAGACGGCGTCGCCGACACCGCGAAGCGGCCGGTGTCGTTCATCTACAACGGCGGACCCGGCTCCGCATCGTCTTACACGCACATGGGCCTGGGGCCGCGGCGCATCGTCCTGACCGACGACGGCTTCGGGATGCCGGCGCCGTATTCCATTGTGGAGAACGGCGATTCGTTTCTCGACAGCACCGACATGGTGTTCATCGACGCGATCTCGACCGGCTACAGCCGGCCGGCGCCGGGCGAAAACACGGCGCAGTTCTACGGTGTGGTGCAGGACGCGACCTATTTCGCCGACTTCATCTACCAGTATCTGACCCGCAATGAGCGCTGGGCTTCGCCCAAGTTTCTGATCGGCGAGAGTTACGGCACGACCCGTTCTGCGCAACTGTCGTCGATCCTGCAGCGGCGGCACCAGATCTACTTGAACGGCATCGCGCTGCTGTCATCGGTGGGGTTCGGCAACTGGGGGCAGGATGACCGAACGATTTTCTTTTTGCCGACGTACATCGTGTCGGCGTGGTACCACAAACTGCTGCCGCCGGACCTGCAGCAGCTGAGCGTGACCGCGATCGCAGAGCGCGCACGGCAGTTCGCGCACGGTGAGTACGCCGCCGCGTTGGAGCAGGGCGATGCGCTGCCGGCCGCGGAGCACCAGAAGGTGGCCGCGCAACTGGCGCGCTTTACGGGCCTGTCGCCGAAGTATGTCGAGCAGACCAACCTGCGCATCGTCGGGTCCCGCTGGTTCAAGGAGTTGCTGCGCGACCGGCGAAAGACGGTGGGACGGATCGACTCGCGCTTTCTGGGCATCGACGCAGACGCCGCGGGCGAAGGCGCGGACTACGACGCGAGCCTGGCGTCGTACGACGGCTCGTACGTCGCCATGTTTCAGGACTACGTGCGTCGCGACCTGAAATGGAACACCGAGATGTATTACACGCTCAGTGCGAGGGTGCAGCCGTGGGATGGCGGGCAACCCGGTGCCCCGGCCGAGGCGCTGCGGTCTGCGATGACGCAGCAGGGCGCGCTGAAGGTGCTGGTGCTTGCCGGGTACTACGACGTGGCCACGCCGTTCAACGGCATCGAGCAGACGATCTCGCACATGAACCTGGATCCCGCGATTCGGAAGAACGTGAGCTTCGCGTACTACGAGGCGGGCCACATGATGTACATCGAGAAGAAGTCGCGCGAGAAGCTGCATGCCGATGTGGCGGCCTTCATTCAGAGCGCCGTGCCCGCGGGAGGGAAGTAATCGTTCGCCTGGACCGCCGCGCATTCTGTGTCGCCGGTGCGGCGCCGCTGGCCGCCGTGGTGGTCGGCTGTCGCCGCGCGTCGTCAACAGCTGTGAATCGCGTGACGGTGTCCGCACCGCCGCCCCCAGGCGCCACCTCGGTGCCGATCGTGGAGTTTGGCGGCGACGGGAGCCGCCTCGGCACGACCGAGGTCGCGAAGGTCGTGAAGACCGAGGCGATGTGGCGCGAGCAACTGTCGAACCTCGAATACACCGTGACCCGGCAGGAAGGGACGGAGCGACCATTCACCGGGCCGCTCCTCAAGGAACACCGCAAAGGTCTGTTCCGCTGCGTGTGTTGCGAGACGGTGCTGTTCAGCTCGGACACGAAGTTCGAGTCCGGCACCGGCTGGCCGAGTTTCTGGCAGCCGATCGCGCCGGAAAACGTGGCAGAGGTGGTGGATCAGAGCTACGGCATGACGAGAACGGCCGTCTCGTGCGCGCGGTGCGATGCGCATCAGGGCCATGTCTTCACCGATGGCCCGCGCCCGACAGGGCTGCGCTACTGCATCAACTCGGCGGCACTGACGTTCACGCCGCTCAGCTAGCCCAAGCCCGTGGGGCTTAGCGAATCGCCTGTCTGAGGTTGGCGACCGTCAGCGCGGTGTTGTTGAGCGCGCGGTGGTCGTCGGCGTCGCACTCGCTGTTCGTCAGGCTATTCAGCACGCAGGTCGAGTTGGTGCCGCCGGGCACGCCCATCGCATCCCCCGGTAGAAACCAGAGATTCCCCGGGCACGCAGTCACGCCGCCCTTGCAGAAGGGGTTGGCGCGGGATCGCAGGTCGGGATTCGCCCACGCCAGCAGCCGCGTGCATGAAAACCCCTGAACGGTGCAGATGTCCGTGTACGACATCACCGACCGCCATCGATAGCCAAGGCGCGTGTTCACGTAGCCGTGCGCATAGGTGTACGGCAGCTTCGACGTGCTGACATACCAGTCATGCTGCGCGCCCATATTGTGGCCCCACTCGTGGGCCAGCGTCAGATTCGGGCTGACGCACGCGCTGTCCACCACGCTGTAGCCGAACGGCTCGAAGGCGTTGCTCACGGTGGTCATCACATAGGCAATGCCGCACGCGTCTGGCTGGCTCGGATGGATCAGCAGCGTGACCAGGTCGGCGCCGACCTGATTGCGCAGCGCGGCAACGCCGCTGAGGCTGCCGTTGCCGACGCGCAGGTCGGTCAGGTCGGTTCCAAACGCGCCGACCTCCGTGTAGGGCACGAGCGCGGTGTGCACCAGCCGCACGCGTTGCTGCACGTCGCTGTTGGCGTACGTCGTGTTGGTCTCGCTCACGCCGAGCGCGATCAGGTTGCCGATCGCCGTGGCGCCACCCGCGTAGGTCTGCGCGGCGGCCGTGTAGAGCACCATGACGTCAATGGTGCCGGCCGTGTCGGCACTCGGCGCTTCGCGCGCCGCGGCCAGCGCCTGCGGCGTGATGACCGGCACGATCGGCTCGGCTTCGCGGGGCAGCGCGCCCTGAGCGATCTCGGAGACCACATGCAGTTCGCCGTTCGGCTGCGGATTGGCGGCGCGTGTGTCTTCGGCCGCCGGGCGAATCTGGAACGTGCCGCTCGGCATGACGACGCTGCCGCTGAGCAGGCCGTTGCCATACACGAGCGTGACGGATCCACCGGGCATGCCGTCCACATGGCCGACCCAGGTCACGCCACCCGGATTGTCATCGAAGCGGTCGAACACGGCTTCGATCGAGACGTCGGGAAACAGATCGAGTTGGACCGGTGGTTCGCGCAGCAGACGCGAACGCGGCTCGCGGTCGGGCAGCGCGCTGAGATTGAGCGCCACGGCGCGTGTGCGCGCCACGCCGCGAGCGGGAAGCGCCGCCAGTTCGCTCGGGCCCGGCACGGCCTGCTGAACGAGGACCGCGTCGGCGATCAGTGGCGGGGCCGCCGCGCGCGCCGCGCTGCCGGGTCCGTCGGCGACGACGGCAAGCCCTGTCACGACCGCAAACAACACCCAGGAAATGGAAATCGATGCGCGAATAACCGCCTCCGGCCGCTACTATACTTCCGCCAGTCGCCCGGGAGGCAACGCATGCGGAATTCTTCAGATGGCGCTCGACGTGCGCTGAGTGTGATGGCACTGCTGCTGCTCGGCGCGCCCGCGATCGCCGTGGCGCAAGCGCCGACCCCACAGCGCGCGTGGACGTTTGAGTTCTACGCCGGCGCCGCGCTCGTGCCGGCCACATCGACTGGTTCCGCATTTGCCGGATTTGGAACCGGCACACCGTTCACGACACAGTCGGGTCGTCCGAGTCGAGTGGTGCCGTCGTGGTATTTCGGCGACGGCGCCGCGCTGCTCAACGACGTGATGGGGCAGTTCTCGACGTTGGCGGGCACGACGTTGCGCCGGATCACGCCCCTCGACTCGGCGCTGGTCTCGGCCGCGGCGTCGCACGGTCGGCAGGCGGCGTTTGGCGCCCGACTCCACCGGCAACTCACCGCTCGCGCCGGCATCGAGTTCGGCTTCGAGCGCAGCCCCGACGCCGCGGAACTGACCGGCGCGATGCAAGACGCCTTGGCCGCGAGTCGCGACAGTTTCAAGCTGGTGTTCCAGGATCTGCTCGCGACGGCGCCGGTCACGAACGTCACCGTGACATCAACGCTGGCCATCCCCGAGCGGAGCAGCAGCCGAAATCAGCTCACCGCGGCGTTGACGTGGCAGGTGCTGCAGCGCCAGCGTGTGTCGGCCCAACTGATTGCCGGCGCCGGGCTTGCAATGCACAGCGGCGACGCGCTCGAGGCGACACTGACCGGGTCGTACACATTCCGGTTGCTGAATGCCTTCACGATGACGGAGACGGATCGCGCGGTCGTCAGCGTTTCACAGCCTCGCCGCGCCGCCATGGGTCTT
>CAYHEX010000143.1:0-10450 GCA_964355365.1 uncultured Solibacteraceae bacterium
CGCGTGCATGCGCGCGTTCTGCTCCGGCGTTGCGGTGTTGTACGGCACGATCGATCCAGCGATGACCGGAATGTGCGCCGCTTTCGCGCGGTCGTACATTGCGCGCAGTTGTGCGATGACGCTCTCGGCGCTGCGGCCCTGATACACGTCGTTGACGCCGGCGATGATGATGACGAACCGCGGCACGCCCGGCGCGCTTGCGGCGCCGGAAGAACGCTGCGCGAGCACATCGCGGTCGAATCGCGCGGCGATCTGATCGCTGCGCTCCCCGTTCACGCCGCGGTTCAGCACCGTCCAGCCGGGATGCGTGTGCTCGAGCCAGTACGGAAACGGCGCCTGCGCGTCGCCCGCGCCGTTCGGCGGCGCCTCGATCGGCGACTTGAAGTGCGGCGTCCCGGCAGTGGTCGAGTCGCCGAGCGCAACGATCAGCACGGCGGCAGCCACGGTCAAGTCATTGCCCCATTGCCTCATTGCCTCATTGCCTCATTGCCCCATTGGTCTGCGTCACCGCTTCTTCGCCGCCGCTTCCGCGGCGCGCAGCGCGCGAATGATGTTCTCGTTCGTGATCTTCTTAATGTCCGCGTCCGTGTAGCCGCGCTTCAGCAGTTCGACGATGAGGTTGGGGTACTTCGACGAGTCCTCGAGACCGAGCACCACGTCCTCGATGCCGTCGAAGTCGCCGCCGATCCCGATGTGGTCGATGCCTGCGATCTTCTTGATGTGGTCGATGTGATTCGCCACGTCGGCCACCGTGGCCCGCGGCGCGGGGTTCGCCTTCTTGAACGCGTCGTCCTTCTTGTTGTAGTCGGCGACGGCTTGCGACGAGAAGCTCGGCACGAACGTCACCATGACCACGCCACCGTTCTTCGGCAGCTGCGTCAGGATCGCGTCGGGAACGTTACGGCCCACGTCACTGACGGCGCGCGCGTTCGAGTGCGAGAAGATCACCGGCGCGGTCGACACCTTCAGCGCCGCCTGCATGACCTCCGGCGACACGTGGCTGAGGTCGATGAGCATGCCGAGGCGGTTCATCTCGCGCAGGATGTCTTCGCCGAGCGGCGTGAGGCCGTGCACGACCGGCGTCTCGGCCGCCGCGTCGACCCACGACAGGTTCACGTTGTGCGTGAGCGTCATGTAGCGCGCGCCGAGCCGGTACATGTCGCGCAGCACCGCCACCGACGCGTCGATCGAGTGCCCACCCTCCATGCCGATCAGCGACGCGATCTTGCCGCTCTTGCGGATCCGGACGATGTCGTCGGCCGTCAGCGCGAGTTCGAGCGTGTCGGGATACTTCGCCATCATGCGATGGACGATGTCGATTTGCTCGAGCGTGGCGGTGACGGGCGAAATGCCCTGCGCCTTCTGCATGTCGCCCGGCACGTACACGGACCAGAACTGTCCGCCCACGCCGCCCGCACGGAGTCGCGCGAAGTCCGTCATCAGCGTCGGCTGCGGTTTGCGCATGTCGAGTGCGTCGACGTCGCCCTTGGCTTTCTCGCGCACCGCCCACGGGTAGTCGTTGTGGCCGTCGATGATCGGCGCATCCTTCAGGAGCTGCATCGCGCGCGTCATCAGTGGATCGGCGCTCTGCGCCTGCAATGTCATGAGCATCGGCGCCGCACACGCGACCGCCAGAACCGCCAGAAGGACTTTGGTCATACGGGATTATTGTCCAAAGGCGCTTGCTCAAGGGCCTTTCACCATGGAGATACATGGAGAGCCATGGAGAAGATCCTCGACTCCGACTGAGGGGCCTGGCGGCCCGGCTACGCCGGGCTAGCGACGAGCGAGCAAGATCAGGAACGAGAGAGCCCGGGGATCGAGGGGCTTTCTCGTTCTTGATCTTGTTCGCTCGTCGTGCCGCCGAAGGCGGCCGCCAGGCCCCGCGTCTCTCATTGCACTTCGCGCCCCTATCAATATGATGAGAGCTCTTGATCTTGGTTTTCTCCATGGCTCTCCATGGCCCTCCATGGTGAGCGCTCTTTGAGTCGAGGATTGTGATGCGCCAGTCGATGAAGGTCTTGGGTCTTGTTGTCTTGGTCGCTGCAGCGCGACCGCAGGCGCAGTCGGCCGGTGTGCCCGCCGCGATGCGCGTGCGGGTCGACACCATCGCGACCGAGATCTTTCCGCAATTGGTCGCCACGCGCCGCGACATTCATCAGCATCCCGAACTCGGCTTCAAGGAAACGCGCACCGCCGGCCTGGTCGCCGACCGCCTCCGCGCGCTGAAGTTCGACGACGTCCGCACCGGCATCGGCGGCACGGGCGTCGTCGGTATCCTCAAGGGTGGCAAGCCCGGCAAAGTGGTGGCGCTGCGCGCCGACATGGACGCGCTGCCCATTCAGGAAGCGATCACGCCGGTCTACAAATCGCTCGTGCCCAACGTGAATCACTCGTGCGGACACGACGGACACACGTCGATGCTGCTCGGCGTGGCCGACATCATGAGCCGCATGCGCGCGGATCTGCCGGGCACGCTCATGTTCGTGTTCCAGCCCGCCGAAGAGGGCGATCCGGACGGCGGCAAGACCGGCGCGGTGCGCATGCTCGAGAACGGTCTGTTTGGCATGCCGAAGCCCGATGCGATCTTCGGCATTCATCTGGATCCGCAAATCCCGGTCGGCCAGGTCGGCACGCTCAGCGGTCCGGCCATGGCGAGCGCGGGCCGGTTCACGGCGAAGATCATCGGCAAGAAGACCCACGGCGCGATGCCGCACACGGGCATCGACCCGATTCCGATCGCCGCGCTCGTCGTGAGCGCGTTCCAGACGATCCCGTCGCGTCAGGTCGATGCGCAGACGCCGATGGTGCTCACCGTGGGATCGATCCACGGCGGCAACCGCTACAACGTCGTCTCCGACAGCGTCGAACTGCAGGGCACGGTGCGCACGTTCACCGCCGAGGGGCCGGCGATGGTGAAGGCGAAGATGGAGGCGATTCTCAAGGGCATCACGTCGAGCTACGGCGCCAGCTACGAACTGGTCTATTCGACCAACGCGCCGGTGACGTTCAACGACCCCGCGCTGGCCGCCGCTTCCACTGCGGCGCTCGCCACGACCCTCGGTGCCGACAAGGTCGTCAAGCCGGCGCTGCAGATGGTGAGCGAAGACTTCGCGTACTACCAGCAGCAGATCCCGGGCTTCTACTTCTTTGTCGGCATCAAGAATGAAGCGAAGGGCATCACCGCGATGTGGCACACCGAGTTCTACGACATGGACGAAGACGCGCTGAAGGTCGGCGTGCGGTCGATGTCGGCGGTGGTCCTCGATTATCTGATGCGCTGACACGGCGCTTGACACCATGCTGACACCCGATGCGCATCGGCCTGGCGTTCGCGTCGTTTGCAGAAGGAGAACGCGCGGCGGACCCGTGAGATCGGCATCCGCCTGGCGCTGGGGGCCGAACGTTCGGTCATTCTGCGACTCGTCGTCCTCGACGGCTTGCGTCCGGTCCTGTTCGGCCTTCTCCTGGGACTGACGCTCGCGGTGGTTCTTTCGCGACTCTTGCCGTTTCCAATCCGATTGGCGTCTACGTCGTTGCCGGCCCGTTCGCCCTCGCAGCGCTGCCCCTCATCCTGGCCGGTCTCATCGCGTGCCTGATCCCTGCGCGCCGAGCGTCGAGAGTGGACCCCAACGTCGCGCTTCGCAATCTCTAGCCCTGATTCCCGATTCCCGATCGATTCCCCGATTCCCCGATTCCCGATCGATTCCCCGATTCCCCGATTAGCGATCTTCGATTGCCCGATTCCCCGATTAGCGATCCCCGATTGGCGATTCGCGCTTCGCGATTCCGCGATGCTACAGTCAGCCTATGTCTCTGTCTCTCACTTGGGATTCCGATCTGCTTTTCCACGCTGAGGGCGGTCCCGCTCTCAACCTCGCCAGCTCCAGCCCCGACGCCTACTCGCCGATGCAGATCCTGGCGCACGCCATCATGGGCTGCATGGCCATGGACGTCGTCCACATCCTGAAGAAGGGGCGCCACGACCTGCAGGGCATGACGATCTCCTTTGACGGTGAACGCGCCGCAGAGCACCCGAAGCGCTACGTGAAGGTGCACCTGACCTTCAACATCAAAGGCAACGTGCCTCAGGACGCGGCGGAGCGCGCCATCGAGCTGTCGAAGTCGACCTACTGCTCGGTGTCGAACACACTTCGTCCTGACATGGAATTCACAACGACGGTCAACATCTCGGCCTAGCCCGAAACCGCTTGACGGGTCGTGGTAGTCTGCCGCCGCATGCGTAACACCACGACCAGTCAAGTGGTTCCGGGTCAATGAAATGAACCGCCGCGCCTATATCGATTGGCTGCGAGGCCTCGCAGTCGTGATCATGATCGAGGCGCATACGATCGACGCGTGGACGGTCGACGATAAGGCCGTCCGCGCGCTCACACAATTCAAAATGCTGCAGTTCCTCGCGGGCTGGGCGGCGCCGCTGTTCCTGTTTCTGGCGGGCGTCTCTGTGGCGCTCGCGGCGGCGTCACACCTGAGAAAAGGCAAGACCGTCGCCGACGCGAGCTGGGCCGTGCAGAAGCGCGGCTGGGAAGTGCTCGGATTCGCGTTGCTGTTCCGCTTGCAATCCTTCCTGCTGTCGCCCGGCACGTCGTGGCAGGGCATGCTGAAGGTCGACATCCTCAACATCATGGGCGTGGCGATGGCCGGATCCGCGTGGTGCTGGGCGCGCGGCCGTACCGAGCGCGAGAAAGCACTGTGGCTGCTGGTGCCGGCGGCGCTGTGCGTGCTGCTCGCGCAGTACGCGCCCGGCTGGTCGTGGCCGAATCTGCTTGGTGATCGTCTGCAGGGCTACGTGCGGATGACGCCGGCCGGCGGTAACTTCATGCTGTTGCCCTGGGCGGGCTTCGTGTTCGCCGGCGCGTGGCTGGGACGCCTGCTGCTGATCAATCGCGACGCCGCGGCCGATCGCCGGTTCCATACGCGCCTCGGTCTGGGCGGCCTGGCGGTCTTTGCCGCCGGCTACATCGGCATGTACCTGCCGACATTCACGCCGCATTCAAAGTTCTGGCACGGCTCGACGTCGTGGTTCCTGATCCGGCTCGGCGTGATGCTCATGCTGCTGGCGCTGTCGTGGTTGTGGATGAAGCGCCCGCGTGCGGACCGCTGGAGCCCGATGGTGGTCTTTGGGCAGACGTCGCTGTTTGTCTATTGGGTACACGTCGAGGTCGTCTATGGATTCCCGACCGCGGTGATTCGACACACGCTGTCGATTACCGGCGCGCTCGTGGCCTACGCGCTCTTCACCGGCGTCATGCTGTGGCTCGCCATCCTCTGGCAGCACAGAGAAAAAGGGCCGCTGATCCCAGCGGCCCTCCGTGTTCACTAACAATCACCTGCTCGCACCTGCTCGCACCTGCTCGCACCTGCTCGCACCTGCTCGCACCTGCCCGCACCTGCTCGCACCTGCTCGCACCTGTGCTTACTTATGCATCAGCACGTGATCGATCACGTGCACGACGCCGTTGCCGGACTTGAGGTCAGCGGCCACGACGGTGGCCTTGCCGCCCTTGTCGTCGGTCAGGACGACGTTCTTGCCCTCGAGCGTCGCCGTCAGCGAGGCGCCCTGCACCGTCTTCACGACCGCCTTACCGTGGCCGTCCGTGATCGCCTTCACAACAGCGGCTGCGTCGAGGTTGCCCGCCACCACGTGATACGTGAGGATGCCCGTCAGCGTCGCCTTGGCTTCCGGCTTCAGCAGACCATCAACCGTGCCCGCCGGCAGCGCCGCGAACGCCGCGTTGGTCGGCGCGAACACCGTGAACGGACCCTTGCCGCTGAGCGTCTCGACGAGCCCCGCCGCCTTCACCGCCGCCACGAGCGTGGTGTGATCCTTCGAACCGACGGCCACATCAACCACCGTCTTGCTCATCTGAGCGCTGACCACCGACATCGCAACCGCCACCAGACCTGCTGTGACAAACAATTTCATCTTCATGTAACCAGTCTCCTGAGATGCCCACCGTGGTGGGCTGTGGGCCAAACACCCTGCGTGTTTGCCGTTCCCTCAGTCAGACGCCGTACGGTGGGGCGGGGTCCCAGAAGAAAATGGGGCAATGAGGCAATGAGGCAATGAGGCAATGGGGCAATGAAGACCGGGATCCTCATTGCCCCATTGCCCCATTGCCCCATTGCCCCATTGCCCCATTGCCTCATTCTCTGAGCGCGACGATGGGGTCGATCTTCGAGGCACGGCGCGCAGGCACGAACGTCGCAGCCAGCGTGACAATCGCGGTGATGACGATTGATCCGCCCAGCACGCGCGGACTCAGCGCGCTGACGCCGTAGAGCGCGCCCCCGAACAGTTGCGCGACCAAGATGCCGATCGCGCCGCCGATCAGCATGCCGATGACCGTGAGGCGCGCGCCGATCGCCATCGTGGCGTTGATGACCCGCTGCGTGGTGGCGCCCAGCGCCATCTCGATGCCGATGTCGCGGGTGCGCCGCGCGACCGCAAACGCGACGACGCCGTAGAGACCGACGACGGCCAGCAGCAGACTGATCGCGCCGATCGCGGTGACCACGCCGGCGAGCAGGCGCTCGCCAAACAACGCGCGCCGAAGATGCTGCGACTTGGTCATCAGCTCAACCGGCGGCATCGCCGGATTGAGTTCCCGCACGAGATCACGCGTGACGGCCGCCAGCGTGTTCTCATCCAGCGACCCGCGCGTGATCAGGGTCATCTCGCCCGCGCGCTGTTGCGAGAGCGGCAAGTAGAGATACGGGGGCGTGGTTTCCTTCAGCGTGGCGTACTTGGTGTCGTGCGCCACGCCGATCACTGTCGCCGGAGAGCGCGCTCCGGTGGTGCTGTTGACCAGATCGACCGCCCGATTGATCGCATCGCCGCCCGGCCAATACAGATGGGCCATGGTCTCGTTGATGATCAGCACGCGCGCGCCGTTCGTCACGTCCTGCGATCCGAAGTCCCGCCCTCGCACGAGCGGAATGTCCATGGTCGCGAAATAGCCCGGCGACACGACGTTCTGCCGAATCGCCAGCGGGGTCTGTCCCTTCGGAGGCTCGATACCGGGAATCGCCACGTTCTGAGTGGCGCCGCCGCCGTACAACGAGTTCAGCGGCACATGCCGAACGAACGCGGCGGCATCGATGCCCGCCCGATGCCGCGCGCGGTCGAGCAGGTCGTCGTAGAACGCCTGCGCACGCGGGGCGTCGTAGCCGAACGCACCCGGCGACAACGCCGCGAACGCCAGCGACGATGTGGGCAACACGGCATGCTGATTCTGGGCATTCAGCAGGCTGATACCGAACAGCGCCGACAACAACACCAGCAGGAACGAGACCGCGACCTGCCCCGTCACCAGCACCGAGCGCATGCGGTCGCCGCGCTTCCCCGAGAGCGATCCCGCACCCTTGATGAGCGTTGCCAGATCCGAGCGCGTGGCGATGAGTGCCGGCACGAGTCCCGACAGCAACGTCGCCGCGACGCCAATGGCGATGCTGATCGCTGCGATGCGCGCGTCGATGCGAAAGTCGAGATTGAAGGACACGGGCAACGGCGGCAACAGCGCCGGCGCCAATCGCAGCAGCCATGCGGCCACGAGGAGCGACACGCCCACCGCCAGCGCCGAGAGCGCCGCGGTCTCCGACAGCAACTGCCGCACGAGCTGGCCGCGGCTCGCGCCGAGCGACAGGCGGATGGCCACTTCCTTTCGACGCGACTCGCCGTGGCCGAGCAGGAGCCCGGCCACATTCGCGCAGCCGATGATGAGCGGCAGGCTCACGAGCACGATCGCCAGCGCGATCGCGACCGAGAAGCCCTGGACGCGCACGTCCTTCTCGAAGTCGGCGGTCAGCGTCGTCGCCAGGTCGGTGTCGGGATGATCGTGCGCTATGCGCTGGCCGAGGGCGACGACTTCGGCGCGAGCCTGTTCGATCGTGGCGCCCGGCGCGAGCCGCGCGAACGTCGAATACGAGCGCTCCGTGCGCGTGCCCAGGCTGCGTCCATTCCGTGCGGCCGCGTCCGTCGTCATCCACACCGCCGGCGCCAAGAGGGGCTGCGTGCCCGCGAATCCCTGCGGCAGCACGCCGACGATCATCCACGGCTTCGTGTTGAGCTTGATCGGCCGGCCAACGATGTTGGGATCGCCTGCGAAGTGGCTTTGCCAGTAGTCGTAGCTGATGGCGACGGCGGGCGCTGCGCCGGCGGCACGATCGATCTCGCCAACCGTTCGCCCGCGCGTCGCGCTCACGCCCAGTGTCGAGAAGTAGTTCGCCGTCACAAGTCCGAGGCTCACCACCTCCGGACTGCGACTGCCGTCGTCTTCGATCGCGCCCGCCAGTTGGTACGCGGCGAGTCCCTCGATCGACGTCGCTGCCGACGCGATGTCCTCGAAGGCCGGATACGACAGATCAGACCGTGATCCCGCGAAGACCCGGACGAGCCCGGCCGGATCGCGAATGGGCAGCGGCCTGTAGAGCAGCGCGTCGATCACGCTGAACGCGGCCGCGTTGATCGTCATGCCCAGCGCCAGCGACAGCACAGCCGCCGCCGACATCACCGGCCGGCGCCGGATCAACCGAACGGCATCTCGAAGGAGAGGCAGCGACATCGACGTCTGTCAGACATTACGCGCGGAACAAGGCTGAGTTGCATAAAAAGGAGGGGCCGGCGATCTTCCGCCGGCCCCCGATTCCCGATTATCGATTCCCGATCGATTCCCGATTCCCGATCGATTCCCGATTAGCAATCGATTTCCGATTGGCAATCCCCCGATCCCAGATTGGCGATTGGCGTTTCGCGATTGGCGATGCTACTTGCCATCGTTCCAATTCAGTATCGAGTTGAACACCATATTGAACTCCCCGTGGTTCTGCCACCGGTAGATCGGGTTGTTGGCGAACAGGATCACGCGGCCTTTGCCGTTGTACGCGCCGGGGATGTCGGCCACGAAGCCTTTGCCCGCCACCGCGTCCATGCCTGCGCCGAGACCGCTCAGCACCGCGGCGTCGCCGCCCACGTAGCGTGCCGCAATGCGTGACTGGTCCGACACGCCGACGCGGAACGTCAGCGCGCCTTGCGTGAACTTCACGGGGAAGATCGACGAGCCGTAGCCGTAGAAGATCTGGCTGTCCATGTTCACCACCTCGGCGTTGACGAGCGGTTTCTGCGCGTTCACGCCCTGCGGTGCTTCCGTGTCTATCGTCTTCGCAAATCCGAAGTCGATCGGGAACCGCACCGCACCCTGCACCGCGATGAGCGTGCCGCCGCCCTCGAAGAACTTCGTGAACGCGTCCACGCCCGCCTGGCCGAAGCCGCCCGACATGTCATCGGTCGAGCCGTACTGGCCGAGGAACTTGAACTTGTCCGACTGTTTGTACGGCTGCGGTTTGGCCGCCGACTGCTGCATCACCTGCGTGCGGCCGATCTGCTGCATCGCCATGATGACGACGTCGTAGTCCTTCTTGAGATCGCCCTTCGCGACACGTTCCTTGAAGATCAGGTCGAAGGGAATACCGAACTTGTCGAAGGTGAAGCGGTACCAGCCGAGTTCCTGCGTCTGGCCCCACTGTGAGTAGATCGCCACGCGCGGCAGGTCGCCGTCATGGGTCGCCACCGTTGGTGCTGCGGACAGCGCCGCTGCGGTGAGGCCGAACTTGTCGGCTGCGGCCTTGACCGCCGTCATGTCGGCTCCGGCCGCCACGATGAACGAGCCGGCCGGGAACTCCACGCCTTCGGCCGTGAACGACTTCTCCGCGACCTTCATCGCGACGTTCTTCAGCGCGTAACGGAACGCGATCATGTTGTTCGATCCGTAGTGCGCGATCGCCATGCCCGCCGTGCCCGTGCCCTTGATCGCGCCTTTCAGCGTGACCGTCGTCACCGGCGTCGTGGCCGCCGACAGGATGCTCTTGTCGTCGATCGACTTCACCTCGACGTTCATCGCGTAGCCCATCGTCCAGCCGCTGTCGTCGTAGGTCATCAGACGCGCGTCCGGATAGTTCTGCTTCTCGAGGAGGTTCTTTGCGAGACGGCCGTACGGCTGATCGCGCTTGATCACGTATGAACCGGCCGCGTAGGTCGCATCGCCGACTTTGACGTCGGCTGAGGCCACGCCGATTTCAATGCCCTGCGCGCGAAGGATGTTGACCATCTCCGCCGCCTTGGTCATGTCGCGCTGCATCGGGATCACGTAGCCGAACGGCGCCTTGGTCTTGCCTTCCTCGATCGAGTTGCGCGTCTTGACGTAGAAGTTCTCGACGACGATCTGGGGGAAGGTGGAGGCGAGCTGCAGCGACGAGAGCACGCCGGTCTGCATGTAGTTCGCGTTGTTGCGGCGCGTGAAGTTGTTGGCCGCGCCGGCCGGCACCGGAATGCCGCGGTACCACTCGCGCAGCTGGTCGCCGCCCGCGCCGGTCGGAATCGCCGGACCGCGTCCGCCGCCACCGCCACCGCCGCCCGGAGCACCCGCCGCCG
>CAYHEX010000144.1:0-10305 GCA_964355365.1 uncultured Solibacteraceae bacterium
CTGGCACCCGTTTCAGCTCAACCCGGACCTTGCCGAGGAAGGCGTTCGAGGAGTAGTAGCTGCCCATGTCGCCATGGAACACGTTGCTGCCGGACTTGGTCACGGCCGAGATCACGCCGCCCGTGGCCGCGCGGTACTCCGCGTTGTAGCCCGACTGCTTGACCTGAATCTGCGCGACGAAGTCCGTGATGACGTCCTTCGCCGACAGGCCCGTGCGGGCGTTGGTCGTGTCGAGGCCGTCCACGATGTACCGGTTTTCCGACGCCGAGGCGCCGTCCACCATGATGCCGCCGCTGCGGGCCTCGTTGTTCGTGCCCGGGATCTGCGTCAGCGCGCTCGTGAAGTTGCGGCCCTTCGGGATGAGGTCGATGATGTCCGAGCTCACGCTCGCCGTCACAGCGTTCGCCTTGACGTCGATGAGCGGGGCTTCAGCCTTGACTGTTTCGGAGACCGCCACGCCCGCGACGGACATGGAGAGGTCGACCTTCAGCGTGGCACCGACGTTCAGGCCGACGTTCTCGACCTTCGCTGCGCCGAAACCCTGAAGCGTGGCTGAGATGGTGTATTTGCCCGGGGCGAGTGCCGGAAAGCGATACACGCCGTTGCCGTCCGTGACCGCGGCCTGCACACCGACGAGCGAAGGGCTGCGAGCCTCCACCGTGACGCCCGGAAGCACGGCTCCCGAACTGTCCTTCACAACGCCCTGAATCGATCCGCGCTGTTCCTGCGCTGCCGCCGGCACTGCCACAAGCAGCGCCACCGCCAGCAAACCGAGTACTAACTTACGCATTTGTCCTCCTCCAAATCGTGACGGCACGCGTCCCTGTAGGGACGAATCACCTGATCACGCGTTGGACAGATTCTAGGGGGCCGCCGAGCCAGTGGCAAGGCATTCTGCGGGCGCGAGGCAGGTATGATTGCTTGGATGTCGTTATCCAAAAACGTAGATGTCGTGATCCTTGGTGCAGCTCGGACGCCGATCGGTCGTTACGGTGGCACCCTTCGTGATACCCACCCCGCAGAGCTTGGCGCCCGAGCCGCCGCCGCCGCCATGACCCGGGCCGGCATCGCCCCCGCCGACATCGACGAGGTGTTCATCGGGCAGGGCCGTCAGGCCGGGTCGGGTCCGAACCCGGGCCGCCAGGTTGCGCAGCGCGCCGGGATCCCGTTCACGGCGCCCGCCCAGACCATCAATCAAGCGTGCGCCTCAGGATTGCAGACCGTGGCGTTGGCCGCTCAGGCGATTCAGCTCGGCCAGTCGACCCTCTGTCTCTCGGGTGGTGTCGAGTCGATGAGCCGCATGCCGTATTTCATCGACAGCGAAGACGCGCGCTGGGGCCACAAGATGGGCAACTTCACGCTCGTCGACGCGATGTCTCGCGATGGGTTCATGTGCCCGTTGTCGAACATGCTCATGGGCCAGACAGCGGAAGTGCTGGCGCGCGAGTACGGCATCACCCGCGAGGCGTCAGACGCGTTCGCGCTCAACAGCCAGCTCAAAGCGGAAGCCGCGATCGCGGCCGGCCGCTACACGGCGGAAATCACGGCGGCGCCCGGCAAGGACGCCAAGGGCAAGCCCGTCGAACTGCTGATCGACGAGCATCCGCGTTTTGGCTCGACGATCGAAGGACTGCGAAAGCTGCCGCTGGTGTTCGCGCCCGTCGACGGCCAGGCCGGCATCATCACCGCCGGGACGTCGTCTGGCATCACCGATGGCGGCGCCGCTGTTGTGGTCGCGAGCGGCGCTGAAGCTGAGCGGCGCGGGCTGAAACCGATGGCGCGCATCATCGGCTGGGCGACCGCCGGTGTGGACCCGCGTCGCATGGGCATCGGCCCGGTGCCCGCGATGCAGAAGCTCTTCGCCCAGACCGGCCTGACCATCGCGGATTTCGATCTCGTGGAGTTGAACGAGGCCTTCGCGCCGCAGGTGCTCGCCGTGCTCCGTGAGATCCCGATTCCCGACGAGAAGCTCAACGTGAACGGCGGCGCGATCGCGCTCGGCCATCCGATTGGCTGCACGGGCACGCGCATCCTCGTGACGCTGCTCTATGAGATGGAGCGCCGCGGCGCGACGCGCGGCATCGCGACGATGTGCGTGAGCGGCGGACTGGGCATGGCCATGGCGGTAGAGCGAGTGTAGAGACAGAGACAAGAACACAGACTGTTGAAACTGTGGTTCGGGAGGTTCGTTGGGTTCGGATGGTTCGTGAGGTTCTGTTCGAGAGGTTCAAAGGGTTCGTCGGGTTCGCGAGGTTGGTTCGAACCACCCTTACGAACCTCACGCACCCTTTGAACCTCCCGAACAGAACCCCACGAACCTGGCGAACCATCCGAACCTCACGAACGACAATCGTGCTGTCCCTGTCTCAGTCCCTGAGCAGCCGACTTGGATCGATTCGGCCGGCGATGAAGGCCGGGCGCCACGTCGCGATGATCGCGATGGCGATCACGAGCAGTCCGACACCCGCATACGTCAGCGGGTCGCGCGCCGAGACTCCAAACAGCAACGTCGATCCCCATCGCGCGCCGATGAGCGCGAGGACGACGCCTGCGAGCGCGCCGCCGATGACAAGTCGCGCGGATGAACCGACGACCATGCGCGTGATCGCGTAGCGATCCGCGCCGAGCGCCATGCGGATGCCGATCTCGCGCGTGCGGCCCGCGACGAGAAATGCCATCACGCTGTAGACGCCCGCGACTGTCACCACGAGCGCGAGTACGCCAAAGATGTTCATCACTGACGCGGCGAGCATTTCGTTCGCGTAGGTGCGCGCGTAGCGGTCTTTGAGGAATTCTGTACGGACACGCGACGTCGGGCTGAGTGTTTTCAGCATTGATTGAAGATCGCCCAGCCGTGACTCATCGGAGAGTCGAGCGACGAAACTCAGCGGCGCATACCCGTCGAGCCGGTAATAGAGCGGAAAGGCGTTTTCACTCAGCGCAGCGGGCGTGTCGTTGGCGTTGCGCAAGTGCGCCGCGATGCCGATCACTTGATAGAGCGGCCCGCCTTTACCCATGCTGGCGCGACCGAAGTTGATGGTGGCGCCCAGCGCATCGCCGTTCGGCCATACACGCCGAGCGAACGCTTCATCGACCACCACCATGTTGAGCGGGTCCGATGCGTTGAACGCGCGCCCTGCGAGGATCGGCAAGCCCATGGCGCGGAAGTACTCGGGTTCGACTCCATAGCTGCTCGCAGTCATCCGACCGACGGAACTCACGACACCATTGACCGACAGATCTGCACTGATCCCGCCGCCATTGTCGGGCGGGCTCGCGGTCACCGCACCGGCATACGTGATGAACGGAGCCGCGCGCAGCGCCGCAAGCACGTCGGCCTGCACTTGTTCGTCCGTAGCCTCCGCCCGTGGCGCTTTGGTGACATTGATGCTGACGACGCCGGCGACATCAAAGCCCTTCGGAATCGCGAGCAGCGCAGAGTAACTGCGCGTAGCCAGCAGAGCTCCGATCAGGAGACAGACGCTCAGCGCCACTTCTGCGCTCGTCAGAGCGCGGCGGACCCACGAACTGAATCGAGAGCCCGACGCCGAACGCGATTCAAGTCGGAGCGCGTGCATGACATCCGTCCGGCTGACGACCATGGCAATAGGCACGGTCGTGATGACCCACGTCAACGCGGCGACGACGCCCATGAAGAGGAGTGCCCGCAGGTCAAGATCGAGCGGGTTGCTCAGCGCCTCGGGAATGCCCGCAGGCAGTGCCGCCGTGAGCACGCTGAGCGCCTGCCACGCGAGCACGGACCCGATCGCGCCGGCCACCACGACGGCGAAGGCGCCCTCAATGACGGCTGCCGCGACGAGTGCCCCCGGTGAGGCGCCGAGCGCAAGCGCGATCGCCGACGTGCGCGCTCGTGAAATGGCCGCGGCGAGTTCCAGATTGACGACGTTGGCGCACGCAATGAGGAGCAGGCAGCCGGCCGCGCCGAACAACAGCCAGATGATCTTCTGCTGTTTGTCGTCCGCCGAATCGGCGAAGCGGCGCAGCGAGACGGGATCCGCCTTGATCGTGTTCCACGGCGGCGATTGCCGTGCCTGCACGGTGGCTGCGCGCGAACGCACCGCGGCATCTGCGGCCGCGATCGTCACGCCTGGCGCGAGCTGTTGGAAGAATGCCGTGCCCTGATTGGGGAGGCGATTCGCGAGGTTCAGCGGAGTCCAGATTCGCTCGGCGCCGCTGGGAAATCGAAAGTCCGAACGGATGACACCAACAATGGTGGTGTCATATGTGCCCAACGCCAATCGATGTCCAATCGCGGCCTGGGCGCCGCCATATTCCTCGCGGGCCAGTGACTCCGAGATGATCGACAGCGTCGGCGCGAACCAGCGAATGCCTTTTGGCCGAGGAACGATATCTTCACCTTCTCCTGCCGAGAAGAAACGCCCGGCGACCAGCCGCGCACCCAGGAATTCCAGCAGTCCGGGTTCGACGTTGGCCGAGGCGACACGTCGGGGCCCAGCGGTGCCGCTCGTGAGATAGGCCGAGCTCTGACTGCCGTGGGCGTAAACCGCGCTGAAGATGTCCGTGTAGCTCCGCCACGTCGCGATCGCTTCGGGGCCGGCGTAGGTTGACCAATCGCCGAACGCGGTGGTCTTGCCGATGACCACGAGTCGGCTGGCGTTCGGATACTCAACCCGATGCAGCAGAAAGGAATCGGCGGTGGAGAAGACGACGGCATTGGCGGCGAGCGCGGTGGCGAGAAGCACGATGACAGCAATGCCGCGCCAGCCTCGCGCGACAAACGCGCGCCAGGCCCAGCGGCACTCGCCGCCGAGACGTGGGCGGTGGCGGCCCATCCAGGGAAAAGCCTCATCGATCCACGCCCCGAGGCGCTGGGCGTGTTCGCGCAGTGCGAAACGCATCAGGCCTCCAATCTCGGCGGTCCATGCGACGCTCTTCGCCAGTGGGCCCGAGGCGTGTGCGACGACTTCGTCGAAGGTGAGCGCCATTTGCTCGCCGTATCGGCTCCGCCGATCGCTGGGCAGCAGACGCAGCAGCGCCCGATAAAGCGCCGCTCTCACTTCCGGCCTCGCGCTCGGTCGACCGCGGGGGCGAGATTCTGCTGGCGGGCCAGCTCCACGAGCCGCTGCAGCCGCGCGGCTTCGAGCCGGACGACGTCCCGGCCGGTGTCCGTCAGTGTGTAGTAGCGGCGTCGCGCGTCGTGGTCTGTGGTTCCAACTGGCGGCGCGTCGAGTTCGGCGATCAGAGACTGATCGACGAGTCGTGCGAGCGCGTCGTAGAGCGTGCTCGCCGTGAGCCGGATGTCGCCGCCGGTGCGGTCGGTGATGTCCGCGATGATCGCGTAGCCATGCAACGGATGGTCGGCGAGTGACAAGAGGATCTGAAATACCTGCGGAGTCAGGGGCAGATGGCGAGCGGCGGAGGCGAGGGCGGCGGGGGTTGATCGCACGCCGATCGTTCTACCGTCAGACGGACTAGTCTGCAGGGAGATTCGTGGGGAAGATCAATCACCGGGGAGGCGTGACGGGATACTTGTCGTTCGGGAGGTTCGCAGGTTCGGATGGTTCGTGAGGTTCTGTTCGAGAGGTTCAAAGGGTTCGTCGGGTTCGTGAGGTTGGTTCGCGAACCACCCTTACGAACCCGACGAACCCCCTGAACCACCCGAACAGAACCCCACGAACCTGGCGAACCATCCGAACCTCACGAACCTCACGAACCTCACGAACCTCAAGCGTCAGGCTTGAGGTCCTTCACGGTTAGTATTGTTCCGTGAGAATCGCGGTCATTCCCGGCGACGGGATCGGTAAGGATGTGACGACGGAAGCCGTCAAAGTACTGAATGCAGTGACTCAGGTCACCGGGCGGGCGATCGATCTCGTGCCGCTGCCGTGGAGTGCCGACTACTTCCTCGACACCGGCATCACGATCCCGCCAGACGGCTACGCGATGTTGCGTAACGAGTTCGATGCGATCCTGCTCGGCGCGCTCGGCGATCCGCGCGTGCCGGACAATCGTCACGCGCGCGACATCCTGCTCGGCGCGCGGTTCGAACTCGATCTCTACGTGAACTACCGACCCGTGAAGCTGCTCGACGATCGCCTCTGCCCGCTGAAGAATCGCGGCCGCAAGGACGTGAACTTCGTCGTGTTCCGCGAGAACACCGAAGGCGTCTACGTGAGCGTTGGCGGCCGCTTCAAGGCCGGCACCGACGACGAAGTGGCGGTCCAGGAAGAGATCAACACTTTTAAGGGTGTTAATCGAATCATTCGGCACGCATTCGAATACGCGCAGGCCCACGGCCACAAGAGGCTCTGCATGGCCGACAAGAGCAACGCGATGCAGCAGGGCCACGCGCTCTGGCAGCGTGTGTTCAAGACCGTCGCCGCCGAGTATCCGAACATCATCGCGACGCACATGTACATCGATGCGCTCGCGATGTTTCTCGTGAAGGATCCCGGGCAGTTCGAGGTGGTCGTCACCAACAACCTGTTCGGCGACATCGTGACCGACATCGGTGGGGCGCTGCAGGGCGGACTCGGGATGGCGGCTTCGGGCAACATTCATCCGGGGCGCACGTCGCTGTTCGAGCCGGTGCACGGTTCGGCGCCGCCGATCGCGGGCAAGAACATCGCGAATCCGATGGGCGCGATCCTGTCTGCCGCGCTGATGCTCGAGACCCTGGGCGCCACCGATGAAGCCGCGCGCATCGAGGCGGCGGTCGAGGCCGCGGTGCACGCCGACGCCACCACGGTGGATGTGGGCGGACGCTTGGGCACGACCCAGGTTGGCGACTGGATTGCCGCGCGAATCAGGGCATGATGGACACCATGGAAGACATCATCCGGCGCCTGCTCGCCGACCTGGGCGAAGACCCCACGCGTGAAGGGTTGCTCGATACCCCGAAACGCGTCGAGAAGTCGTTGCGCTTCCTGACCAGCGGGTACGGCGTCGACGTCGATACGCTCATCAACGGCGCGTTGTTCACCGTTGACTACAACGAGATGGTGATCGTGCGCGACATCGACTTCTACAGCTTGTGCGAGCATCACATGCTCCCGTTTTTCGGCAAGGCGCATGTGGCGTATGTGCCGAATGGGAAAGTGATCGGGTTGAGCAAGATCCCGCGGTTGGTCGATGTGTTCTCGCGGCGTTTGCAGGTGCAGGAACGGCTGACGTCGCAGATCGCCGAGTGTCTCAGCGAGCGGATTCAGCCGCTGGGCGTGGCCGTGGTGATGGAAGCGACGCACTTGTGCAAGTCCATGCGCGGCGTTCAGAAGCAGAACTCCGTCACGGTGACCAGCGCCATGCGCGGTTCGTTCCACGAAGACGCGCGCACGCGGCAGGAGTTCCTCAAGCTCATCGGGAAGTAGCCGGGCGCGCTGTCGCCCGTTGGTATACTCACGTCACATGCTCCGCGCGATCTGTGTGTTGTGGCTCGTCTCGTTGCTGCCTGTGGCAGGCGCGCCGGCCGTGTCGCCGGATGGCCAGAGGCGCAAGGCCAAGGCTCCCGTGGCCAAGGCCCCGGCCAAGACTGCCACCAAAACCACGCTCGATGTGACCTGCCCGTCGGATCTCGGCAAAGGCGTCAAGAGCAAGCGGACGTTTTGCGATGTGACCGTGGGCACGGACCCGGCCTCGGGTGTGGTCATGCGGGTGCCGCCGCACGTCGGCAGCACGACGTTGCGCTTCGATCTGCATAATCGGTTTGCCGTGTCCGGCAACGCGCTGCCGTTCACGCGGGCGTCTGCGCTGGTCGCGGTGCTCAACGGTAACAACGGCGCGGTGATCGAACGGGCGGCCGTGCTTGGCGAGTTGCGCACCGAGTTGGATCTGTTCGATCGCATCGCGGGTGCGGGGCCGGGCAACAGCAAGACCGTCGCGCCCGGTCGCGCGCAGTCCGTGACGATCACGCTGCCGGCCGGCGTGACCTCGATCAGCATCGTGGGCGTGCGCGTGGAACTGACCACGAAGGATGGCCGGGCGGAGTACGCCACGGCGGGGCGGCCCGTCGCGATCACCAGCAATCTCCGGATTGAATACACGCCGGCGACGGTCAGCAAACAGTGACGATGCCGGACGCGGAGGCGGCGCCTCTGGATCTGGTGATCATCGGCGCGGGGCCGGCGGGGATGGCGGCAGCGATCGCGGCCAGGCAGCGCGGCCTCCGGTACGTGGTCCTCGAGCAGGCGGCGCTGGTCAATTCACTGCTGCACTATCCGACCGACATGATCTTCTTCACCACGCCGGATCTCATGGAGATCGGCGGCTTGCCGTTCGTCAGCCCACACGAGAAGCCGACGCGGCAGGAAGCGCTGAAGTACTACCGCCGTGTGGCGGACACATTCGCGCTGGACATTCGGTTTGATGAGCCGGTCACGTCACTGGCGATCGACGCGGGCGGCGCGTTTTGCGTCGGGTCCGAGCCTCGGGGCGGTGTTCCGGTGATGCGGATGGCGCGCGCGGTCGTCGTGGCCAGCGGTGCCTACGATTTCCCCAACCGTCTCGGCATCCCCGGCGAAGATCTGCCGCACGTGTCGCATTTCTATCGCGAGCCGCACGGGCACTACCGGCGGCACGTGGTGATTGTTGGCGGCAAGAACTCCGCGGCCGAGTCCGCGCTCGATCTGTATCGCAACGGCGCGGCGTCCGTCACCATCGTGCACCGGCACGCGGCGCTCGGCGATTCGATCAAGTACTGGGTGAAGCCGGATATCGAAAATCGCATCACTGAAGGTTCGATTGCGGCCCGTTTCAATACCCGCGTGGTTGAGATCACGCCGGCCGGCGTTGT
Source organism: uncultured Solibacteraceae bacterium (assembly GCA_964355365.1). Classification (GTDB taxonomy): domain Bacteria; phylum Acidobacteriota; class Vicinamibacteria; order Vicinamibacterales; family SCN-69-37; genus SCUN01. Next base: position 8,771 of record CAYHEX010000144.1, read on the forward strand.
TGTCGAGGGGCCGGCGGGGCGGGAAGCCCTGCCCGCTGATTTCGTCTACCTGCTGACCGGGTACCGGTCCGATCTGTCGCTGCTGCGTTCCGTCGGCGCCGCGATCGACCAGACCCAGGGCGCGCCCGTGCTCAATGCGGACACGTTTGAAACATCCGTGCCGGGTCTGTTCGTAATCGGGGCGGCCGTGGCCGGCAAGCAGAGCGGCAAGATCTTCATCGAGAACGGCCGCTTCCACGGCGACGTGGCGATTCGCGAAATCGCCGCTCGTCTAATGCGCTGAGCCCTTCCAGTCCTGCGAACCCATCAACAGCTGCATCTCGACCAGCTCGATCAGGGCACGGCAGCGCTCGACCGGGCCCGGCAGTTCCAGGAGCGCCTGGCGCTCGATCGATTCAAAGCCAAAGTACTGCGACAGCGCGTGAACGAATTCCACGTCAGGCATCGACGGCGGCAGCCGAAATGAAAAATTCTCCGTGCCCGAGTTCGCCAGCAATGACTCGAGGCGGCTGCGTTCACGCCGCAGCGCGTCTTTGTCGGTCGGCGTGTCTCTGATCGGCTCGATCTGCGCGACGCGATAGCGCCGCGTCGCGTCGGCGTCCTCGCCGGTGACGCGGAACTTCTGCAGCCCGCGCAGGATGATGTTGTAGCGCCCGTCTTCAACCTGCTCGACGTGCGAGATCACGCCGGCGCAGCCGATCGGGTAGATCGCCGGCTCGTCCTCGCGGGCGAGGTCGAACACCTCCTCACCTGTCCGCACCTGATCGCACCCGTCCGCACCTGTCCGCACCTGATCGAACCTGTCCGCACCCGACCGCACCAGCACCATCCCGATGAGTCTGTCGCTGTCGAGCGCCGCCCGGACCAGGTCGCGGTAGCGCGGCTCGACGATGTGCAGCGGCAGGAACACGTCGGGGAAGAGCACGACGTTCGGCAAGGGGAAGATCGAGAGCGTCGCCGGCAGCATTGCGCGTCAGTGTATCGTGCGGGTCTTGTTGGTGAGGTAGTCGGCCAGCACGTACTGCCCGAGGGTGTACGGCGTCGTGAAGTAGGCCTTGCCACGGCAGATGCTCGCCACGCGCCGCACGAACGCCACCAGGTCGTAGTCGCGCGCCAGCATGAAGGTGTTGATCATGATGCCGGCGCGACGGCATGCGGCCACTTCGGCGAACGTCTCGCGCAGCACATAGGGGTCGAGGCCGAACGCATTGCGGTAGATCTGCCCGTCGGGCCGCGTGATGGCCGACGGTTTGCCGTCGGTGATCATGATGATCTGCCGCATGTCCTTCTTCTGCCGCTCGAGAATGCGTCGCGCGAGCTTCAGCCCCTCGCGCGTGTTGGTGTAGTACGGCCCAACCTTGACGCGGCCGAGCTGCTTCAGCGGCACTTCCTCGGCCGAGTAGTGAAACAGCACGCAGCGGATCACATCGCCGGGGAACTGGTGCTGGATCATGTTGGACAACGCCAGGGTCACGCGGTTGGCCGGCGTGAACCGGTCTTCGCCGTAGAGCAACATTGGTTGGCTGCAGTTGAGA
>CAYHEX010000145.1:0-10286 GCA_964355365.1 uncultured Solibacteraceae bacterium
CGGAATCGGCATGCGCAGACCCACCGCGATGTCGTTGGTGAAGTGATCGCCGCCCACGGCCAGCACGCCCGTGTGCCAGAGGCTGCCGCGCTCGAACACGGCAAAGTCCGTCGTGCCGCCGCCGATGTCGACGAGGCACACGCCCAGTTCCTTCTCGTCCACGCTCAGCACGGACTCGCTCGCCGCCAACTGCTCGAGCACCGTCTCGGCCACTTCCACGCCGGCGCGGTTCACACACGCGACCATGTTCTGCATCGACGACGAACTGCCGGTGACCACATGGACGTTCACTTCCAGACGGCTCCCCGTCATGCCGACCGGCACGGCGATGCCGTCCTGATCGTCAATGACGAAGTCCTGCGGCAGCACATGCAGAATCTCGCGGCCGCTCGGCAGCGCCACCGCGCGCGCCGCGTCGATGGCCCGCTTCACGTCCTCGCGCGTGATCTCGCGGTTGCGCCCGGACACGGCCACCACGCCACGGCTGTTGAATGCCTTGACGTGCGCGCCCGAGAGCGCCAGATGCACGGTGTCAATCTCGACGCCGGCGGTGAGTTCTGCCTCGTCGATCGCTTTCTTGATCGCTTCGGCGGCCGAGTCGACGTTGTTCACGACGCCGCGCCGGATCCCCTTGGAATCCGCCAGACCGATGCCGATGATATCCAGCGTGCCGTCGTCCATCATCTCGCCGACAATCGCGGCGATCTTGGAGGTGCCGACGTCCAGGCCGACCACGTACCGTTCTTTGCGTGCCATCAGTGTTTTCCTTTGCTGCTGCCTGCGGGCGCGATCTTCGTGTCCGGCGTCGCCGCTGTGGCGGGCCGTTTGCGATTCACGTAGATCCGTTCCTCGAACCGGAGGTCGACGTAGTCGATGTCCGCGATCTGATCCTTGAGGGTCGGCGCGGTCTCCAGATACCGCTGGAGGCGCGCCACGAAGTCCTTGTCACCGACATACAGCAACGCAGGGTCCTGATCGATCAGTACGACCAGGTTGTGCGCATTGCTGACATCGATCTGAGACACGCGCGCCCGAAGCCCCGGGGCCGCAGAGAGCGCCTCGATGAACCGCGCCGCAAGCCGCGCGCGCTCCGGATTCACCACGGCCGTCGCCGCCGACGGCGTCGACACGAGGCCGTCAACGATCGGCAAATCGAATTGGACGTACTGCGGCCCGTACTCATCGATGATCACGCCGGCCGGGTCCACGAGGTACAGCTGGTCACCCAGGCGCCCCACCGCCATCGGCACGCGCTCCACGATCCGCAGATCGATCGTGGCCGGCAGCACGCGACGCAACGTGGCGTCGGAGACCCACGGCGAGTCGAGCAGTTTCACGCGGTACGTCTCGAGATCGGCGGCAAACAAACTGTCGCCGCGCAGTCCATCGACGATCGCCAGCACTTCGCCCCTGGACAGATGCGAATTGCCGCGCACCACAATTCGGCTGATCGAGAACATCTGGGCGCGCACCGCGGACGACAACCCGACGCCGGCCAGTCCCAGCACGAACACCACCGCCACGCCCCAGCGCAGCGCCCTGGACCGAAGCCAGCCGCCACCCGTGCGCCCCGGACGCGTCTCGGCTCGACGGAATCGCTTGTCGGCCGGCGCGGCCACGTTCGCCGCCGAAGACAGTCCACGCTGCCGGGCGCTCATGGATGCACCACCGGCGCGTCAACGGCCGCGCGCGCCTGCAACGCGGCCACGATCTTGTCCCCAACCGCGCCGATCGAGCCGGCGCCCAGCGTCAGCACCACATCGCCATCCGTCGCGATCTCCGCAACGCGCGACGGCAACGCATCGAGCGACGGCACCAACTCCACCGTGCCTCGCCCGTGACGGCGAATGGCGTCCGCCATGGCCGACGACGACACGCCCGGAATCGGCGCTTCACCGGCCGGGTAGATCTCGGTCAGCAACGTCACGTCGGCGCCGGCGAGCACTTCACCGAACTGAGCGAGCAGATCGCGCGTCCGCGTGTAACGGTGCGGCTGAAACACCGCGACGACGCGACGCGGCGCCCCGGCCCGGGCCGCGCGAAGCACGGCGGCAATCTCCGTCGGGTGGTGGCCGTAGTCGTCGACGACCGTCACGCCACCCACCGTGCCCTTGATCTGATAGCGACGGTCGGCGCCGCCGAATTCCGCCAACGCGGCGGCGATGTGTTCGAACGGCACGCCGAGTTCGAGGCCCACAGCGACGGCCGCCAGCGCGTTCTGCAGGTTGTGCAACCCGGGCACACCGACCTCCAGCACCCCGTGCAGCACCTCACAACGGCCGCGCCGGCCGTCGGTCGTCGCATGCACACCCTGCACATCGGCGTCGTCTGCGAACCCATACGTGATCACGCGACGGGAGAACCGCGGCAGGATCGACCGCACGTGGGGATCGTCGATGCAGGCCACCACGGCACCGTAGAACGGCACCTTGTCGGCGAAGTCCACGAACGCGTCGAGCAATCGATCGAACGTGCCGTACGCCTCCATGTGCTCGTGATCGATGTTGGTGATCACGGCAATCGAGGGCGACAGCTTCAGGAACGACCGGTCGCTCTCGTCGGCCTCGGCCACCATGCAGGCGCCGCGCCCCAGGCGCGCGTTGCTGCCGAATGCACTCAGCCGACCGCCGATCACCGCGGTCGGATCGAGGCCGGCGCGTTCGAGCGCCAGCGCCACCATGGACGTGGTGGTCGTCTTGCCATGCGAGCCGGCGATCGCGATCCCGAACCGCAGCCGCATCAGTTCCGCCAGCATCTCCGCGCGCGGAATCACGGGCACGTGCCGCTGACGCGCGGCCGCAACTTCCGGATTGTCCGCACGCACAGCGGACGACGTCACCACCACGTCGGCCTCGCCGAGATTCACTGCGTCGTGCCCGATCGCCACACGCACGCCCAGCGCCGCCAGTCGGTCGGTCAGGGGGGTGCGCTTCGCATCCGATCCGCTGACGCCATAGCCGAGATTCACCAGCAGCTCGGCGATGCCGCTCATGCCGATGCCGCCGACGCCGACGAAGTGAATGCGACGGGTACGCCCGAACTGCGTCATCACGCGGCCGCCATTTCTGTGAGCCGATCCACAATGCGCGCCGCCGCGTCGGGCCGCGCGAACGTCGTCATCGCCGCACTCATCGCCGCCAGGCGATCCGTGCTGTCGAGCAGGCCGCTGACGACATCGGCCAGCCGCACCGGCGTCAGGTCACGCTCGGCGATCAGCTCCGCGGCGCCGGCGGTGACGAGTGTCTGCGCGTTCTTCGTCTGGTGATCGTCAGCCGCCGCGGGGAACGGCACGAGGACCGCGGGGCGCCCGAGCGCGGCCAGTTCGGCCAGCGTCGTCGCGCCCGCGCGACAGATCACCACGTCGGCCCGTCTCATCTCACCGGCCACGCCGTCCAGAAAAGACTCCGCACGCGCGGTGATGCCGGCGCGCCCGTAGCCCTCGCGAACGTCGGCCACGTCTCGCGGGCCGGTTTGGTGAACGATTTCGAGCCCCGCATGGCGACGGCACAACTCTGCCGCTGCCGCCACCATGGCCACGTTGATCGCGTGCGCGCCCTGGGAGCCGCCAAGGACTAAGACCCTCCGTCCATCGCGAATCGCCAATCGCGAATCGCCAATCGGGGATCGGGAATCGGGAATCGGGGAATCGGGAATCGGGGAATCGGGAATCGAGAATCGGGGACCGGGAATCGGGGAATCGAAAAACTCTGGTCGTACTGGGTTGCCTGTGACAAAGCCGCTCCTCCCGAAGTAGTTGCCGGCGTCGTCGTACGTGAGCGCTGCGGCGCGGACGACGCGCGCGAGCAGCCGATTGGTGAGACCCGGGATCGCGTTCTGCTCGAGCAGCATGGTCGGAATGCGGCGCATCGCGGCGACCAGCACCACCGGGCCCGAGCTGTACCCGCCAACTCCGACGACTACGTGAGGACGTCGGCGAGAGACGAGCGACCAGGCGTCGGCGAGGCTGACCGGCACCATGGCCAGCCCGCGCACCGCGGCAACAATCGATCGTCCTTTCAGTCCCACGCTTCGGATCACGTCGAGCTCAAACCCTTCCTTCGGAATCAGGCGCGACTCCAAACCGCGCGCCGTTCCCGCAAACGTCACCACCGCGTCGGGCTGGCGACGCAGCAACTCGCGCGCCACCGATACGCCCGGATACAAATGTCCGCCGGTCCCGCCGCCGGCAATCACCACACGCAGTAACCTTCCTCGCGGCTTCACGCCGCTACGCCTCGGGATCCACGCCGACCTTCGCCGCGGCCACGGTCGAGGCCTGCTGCGAAATATTCAGGAGAATCCCCATCGCCAACAGGTTGATCAGCAACGACGACCCGCCGTTGCTCACGAGCGGCAGGGGCAGGCCTTTGTTCGGCACCAGCCCCGTCACCACGCTCAAGTTGAAGAACGCCTGCACGGCCACCATCGTCGTCAGGCCGATGGCGAGCAGCGAACCGAAGCGATCGGGCGCGAGCACCGCCGTGCGCAAACCGCGCCACGCGATGATGCAGAACGTGATGATCAGCACGGTGATGCCGATGAGGCCGAGCTCTTCGCCGATGACGGCGGCGATGAAGTCCGTGTTGGCTTCCGGCAGGAACGACTGCTTCGTCACGCCGCCCATCAGGCCGCGTCCGAAGATGCCACCGGAGCCGAGCGCAATCCATCCCTGCACGACCTGGTACCCCTCTTTGGCCTGATACGCCCACGGATCGGTGAAGCTCATCAGCCGACGCATGCGGTAGGGCGCGAGGATGGCGATGCCGAACAGCGCCGGCACGAGCAGGAGCAGGCCGGTCAGGAAGTAGCGGTACTTCACGCCGGCGGCGAAGATCATCGCAATCACGATGCCGAGAATCGCTACGGACGTGCCAAAGTCGGGTTCTTTCAGAATCAGCAACACGAACATCCCCGTAGCGATGCCGATCGGCGCGAGGGAATAGCTCAGCTCGTCGATGCGGTGCATCCGGCGCTCGAGCAGCGCGGCCGTGAAGATGATCAGGGCCAGCTTGGCGAACTCCGACGGCTGAATGGTCGTGGAACCAATGATGAACCAGCGCGTGGTGTTGTTCCGCATGGGCATGAACAGCACCGCGACCAGCGCGATGAACGCCAGCACCAGCGCGGTCCAGATGAGCGCCGGTCGCCGGAAATTGCGATAGTCGACGCGCATGATGGCCGACAGCACGAGCAGCCCGAACCCGGCCACGCCCAGTTGCTTCAGCACAGCCATCAGCGGGGACGCCGTGCTGGTCATCGCCTTGTAGGACGACGCGCTGTACACCATCACGATGCTTGTGCCAACAAGCAGCAGCGTGGCGAGGAACAGCAATCTGTCTGACTTCAGTGTTCGTGCCATCGTCTCGTCCGCCCCGGTCCCGGGGCACCCCAACATGTCGGGCCTATCGGCCCCGTTCTCGTCTGCCGAAAACATTCGGCGACGCTCATGTGGCGGTCAGTTGTCATCAGATCGGGCCCAGGGTCCTAACACCCACCTCACCGGCAGAATTGCCGATGTTCCCAGCGGTAAGCTCAAGACCGCTGGGCCCGATCTGTTGACAACTCACCGCCCGGTCACGACCTGACCGCCATTTCCCACTTCTGCACAGCCTGCACAAAAAAATTTCCACGCTCCATGTAGTCGCGGAACATGTCGAAACTCGAACACGCCGGCGCGAGCAGCACCGTGCCGCCATCGCGCGTCAGCTGCGCGGCCGCGCGCACCGCCTCATCCATCGAGGCGGCATCCGTCACCGGCACATGACGGTCGAGCGCGGCATGAATGCGCGGCGCGGCCTCACCAATCGCCACCACCGATGCACCGCGCGCGCGCAATGGTTCGGCGAGCTCGGCGAAATCGCCGCCCTTGTACTTGCCGCCGAGAATCACGACCAGCCCGCGCTCGAAACTCTCGATCGCACGGCGCGCTGACGCGATGTTCGTGGCCTTGGAGTCGTTGACGAACTGCACGCCGTTAACCACCGCCACGCGCTGCAACGCATGTTCGAGACCGTGGAAGTTCTCCACGGCGCGCTGCATCGCCGCCGGGGACACGCCCGCGAGACAACTCACGGCAGTGGCCGCCAGCACGTCGCTCAGAATGTGACGACCGGGCACCTGCACCGCCGACACCGGCAACAGCGGCTCGACGGCATGCCCCGTCCGTCGCACGATCGTGCCGTGTTCCACCGTCACGCCGTCGGTGATCGGCGCGTCGAGCGCAAAGTCGAATCGCTTCGGTCCCGACGTCCCGGCGGTGGGCGCCATCGACCGCGCGCCGTCGTCATCGAGATTGATCACGGCCCAGTCGGCGGCCGTCTGATTCGCGAAGATGCGCGCCTTCGCGGCCCGGTACGCTTCAAACGACGGATGCCGATCGAGATGGTCCGGCGACAGATTCAGCAACACGGCAATCCACGGATGAAACGTGTCGGTGCCCTCGAGCTGAAAGCTGCTCACCTCGACGACGTGCACGGTCGCCGGCGTCGACGCGGAGACATGCGCCGACAGTGCGGTCCCGAGATTGCCGCCGGCCGGCGCGTCGAAGCCGGCCTCCTGCAGCATCAGTGACGTCAGCGTCGTCGTCGTGGACTTGCCTTTCGTTCCGGTGATCGCCACCATCCGGCCCGCGAGCCAGCGCGAGGCCAACTCCACTTCGCCGATGACCGGCACACCGGCGCGGCGCGCAGCCGCAATCGCGGCCTGGTCCGGATCCACGCCCGGACTGAGCACGAGCAGGTCGGCGCCGGTGAACTGGTCGAGACGATGCGGCCCGAGTTCGAGCGCGATGCCGGCCGCGCGCAGGTCGGCCTCACGCGGCAACGTGGCGGCGGTGTCGGCGAGCGTGACACGCGCGCCCCGGGACACAAGCAACTCCGCCGCCGGACCGCCGCTGCGTCCCGCGCCCACAACCATCACGTTCTTTCGCTCGACGCTGAAGCTCATCGTCATCACCTCAGCTTCAACGTGGTCAACGAAAAGAGCGCGAAGATGATCGAGAGAATCAGGAACCGTGTGATGACCTTCGGCTCCGCCCATCCGATGAGTTCGAAGTGGTGATGCAGCGGTGCCATCCTGAACACGCGTTTGCCGCGGAGCTTGAACGACGTGACCTGGATGATGACCGACAGGCCCTCGAGCACGAACACGCCGCCGACGATCGGCAGCAGCAATTCCTGTTTGATGAGGACCGCGACGGTGCCGAGCGCGCCGCCGAGACCGAGCGAGCCGACGTCGCCCATGAAGATCTCGGCCGGGTGGGCATTCCACCAGAGGAAACCGAGGCTGGCACCGACGAGCGACCCGCAGAAGATCGTCAACTCGCCGACCGGCGTGGAGTGAAACAGCAGCAGATACTCCGCGAATTTCGCGTGGCCCGTCACGTAGGTCAGCGCGGTGAACGTGGCGGCTGATACGGCGAAGGTGCTGATCGCGAGTCCATCGAGCCCGTCGGTCAGATTCACGGTGTTCGAGGCGGCCACGAGCACGAGCATCGCGAACGGCACGTACCACCAGCCGATATCGGGAATCAGGGTCTTGAAGAACGGGAACAGCAGACGCGTGTGGTACAGCGACGGCTCATGCTCCGAGAGCGCGATCAGCGACAGCCCCACGCCGAACGCGACGACCAACTGCGCCGCCATTTTGTAGCGCGCGAAGAGGCCGTAGGTGTTCTTGCGGGTGACTTTGAGGTAGTCGTCCGCAAACCCGATCGCGCCGAATCCGGCGGTCGAACCCACGGCGATCCAGATGTACGGGTTCGTGAGATTGGCCCACAGCAACGTGGGGATGAACACCGCGGCCAGAATCAGCAGGCCGCCCATGGTCGGCGTGCCGGCCTTGGGTTTGTGGCTGGCGGGACCATCCGTGCGCACGACCTGTCCGATCTGAAACTCGCGCAGGCGACGGATGAACCACGGGCCGAGCAGCAGACTGATGAGAAACGCCGTGATGCTCGCCGCCGCCGTGCGGAACGTGATGTAGTGCGCGACGTTGAGGAACGAGAAGCGCGACTGCAACGCCTCGAAGAGGTGATAGAGCATCAGGCCCTCTCCTTCAGCCGGTCGGCGACGATGTCCATGCGTGTGCCGCGCGATCCTTTGACGAGCACCAGATCGCCGGGGCGCACGAACGACGCCGCTGCGTCAGCCGCCGCCGCGCTGTCCGCGAAGCGATGGATCCGCTCGGGCGCGATGCCTGCGGCGCGGGCGCCCTTGGCCAGCGCGTCGGCCACCGCCCCGCCCACTACGACGAGCTCGTCCACACCCGCGCCGGCGGCAGCCCGTCCGCAGGCGACGTGCAGCGTTGCCGCCAGGTCGCCCAGTTCGCGCATTTCGCCGAGCATGACGACGCGCCGGGTCGCCGGCGTGGCCGTCAGCGCTTCGAGCGCGCGCAGCAGGGCGGCGGGACTGGCGTTGTAGGAGTCATCGACCAGCCGCGCGCCGCTCGCGAGCACGGTCACTTCGCCGCGCCGCGCCACGGGTTGCAGCAACGCCAGGCGCGGCACCATGTCGGCTCCCGTGACGCCGGCATCCGCGGCCACGGCCATCGCCGCGAGCGCGTTGATCAGATTGGCCCGCCCGGGCAACGGCACACGCACGGCATGCGGCGTTCCGCCAATCCACACATTTGCCGCGGTGCCGTCAAAACCGTGGTCCACCACGTCGGTCGCGCGCACATCCGCCCCGACGGCTTCTCCGAACGTGATCGTGCGCCCTGGAAACGCGTGCGAACGCGCCGCCACCAACCCGTCGTCGGCGTTGACGACGAGGACGCCGGCGGCCGACGCGCCTTCGAGGATCTCGGCTTTCGCGTCGGCAATCGCTTCGCGCGACCCGAAATGCCCGATGTGCGCGTCGCCGACGTTGGTCCACACGCGCACGTCCGGCTCGGCGATGTCCACAAGGGTTCGGATCTCGCCGGCGTGGTTCATCCCGAGTTCCACCACTGCAACGTCCGCACCACGTCGCAGTTCGAGGAGCGAGAGCGGCAAGCCGATGTGGTTGTTGAGGTTGCCCTGATTCCGGAATACGCGGTACTTCGCGCCGAGCAGGTCGGCGGTCATTTCCTTCGTGGTGGTCTTACCGGCGCTGCCGGTGATCGCCACCACGCGCGCGCCGCTCGCGCGACGCACCGCGCGCGCCAGGCGCTGCAGGGCATCGAGCGTGTCCGCCACTTCTATAACGGCTGTCGACCCTGTGGCCGATACAGGAAGAGACACCAGTGCGCCCCCGACGTTGCGGGCGACCAGATCGGCCACGAACGCATGGCCGTCGAAGCTCGGGCCGGCCAACGCGATGAACAACGCGCCCTCGCAGACGGCGTCATCGGCGAGCGCCCGGCTGTCGGTCGACACCGTCGCGAAGACACGCGCGGGATCGCCGGACACGAGGCGACCGTTCACGGCCTGAGCCACGAAACTCGCCGTCAACGCCAGCACGGCGGGCGCATGCACGGTGGCCGTCATACCGAAGCGATGGCGCGGCGCTGCAGCGCGCCGCGCGCAACATCCACATCATCGAACGGCAACGTGCGCTCGCCGATGATCTGGAATTTCTCGTGGCCCTTGCCGGCCACCAGGACGAGGTCGCCGGGCTTGGCGCTCTTGATCGCGTGTTCGATCGCCAACCGCCGCTCCACAATGGCGATGAACGGCGTGGCGGCGCGCGAGGGCGCGCCGGGATCGCGCGGCGGCACGATGCCGCGCTTGATGTCTTCGATGATGTGGTCCGCGTCTTCCGACCGCGGGTTGTCGGAGGTCACCACGACGAAATCACTGAGCCGCGCGGCTACCGCGCCCATGAGCGACCGTTTGCTGGTGTCACGATCGCCGCCGCAGCCGAACACGGTGATCAGACGGCCGGACGCGAGCGGGCGCGCGGTTTCGAGCAGGTTCTTCAGCGCGTCGTCGGTATGCGCGTAGTCGACCACCACGCGGACGTCGTCTGCGGGCCCCGACACGATCTGGAATCGCCCGGGCACACCGTCGAGCCGCGCGAGGCCCTGCTCGATGGCCGCGTGCGGCAGGTCGAGCGCATCGGCCAGTCCAACCGCGCCGAGGATGTTGTAGACATTCGGCCGCCCCACCAGCGACGAGCGCACCGCGATGCGGCCGCGCGGCGTCTGGATCTCGAACGCCAGGCCGTCGAGCGACGCGTGCACGTCAATCGGACGAATGTCGGCGGGCTGATCGATCGCGTAGGTCACGACCCGCGGCAGCGTTCGAGCGAGTTCCACACCGCGCGGATCATCCACATTGACGATGGCCGGCGCGCCGGCCGGCAGCA
>CAYHEX010000146.1:0-10282 GCA_964355365.1 uncultured Solibacteraceae bacterium
CCCACAGCGGCGGCCGGAATCACCACGATCGGCCACGGCGTGGCCGGCGGCTGCCGGCGCGTGTATCCACGGGCAAACTCGAACCAGCAGACCGGCAGCGCCGAAATTCCGATGTACTGAAACTTTGAGACGACGATGCGCTGGGCGGTGACGTCGAGCAGCGCGTTCAGTCCGGCGGTGATGCACCAGAAGGCAATCGCCATCTGCAGCCAGCCGAGCCAGGATCGGCCGGGTAGTGACTGTCGCTCAAAGGCGGTAACCCCGACCCATACCGCCAGAACGCCTGATCCGAAGAGAACGGCCGCCTGGACGACATTCCATGCCATGGCTGCTTTAGAATAACGCCATGCCCGGTCCGATTTCTCAGTTCATTGATCATCACTACCGCCACTTCAACGCGGCGGCTCTGGTGGATGCGGCCAACGGTTACAACAAGCACCTGGCCGATGGCGGGATCATGCTCATGACGCTGGCGGGGGCCATGAGCACCGCAGAGCTCGGCTGCTCGCTGGCTGAGATGATCCGGCAGGGCAAGGTGCACGCCATTTCGTGCACGGGCGCGAACCTCGAGGAAGATGTCTTTAATCTGGTCGCGCGGGATCACTACAAGCGCATTCCGAGGTACCGGGACCTGACGCCGGCCGACGAGCAGGACCTTCTCGAACACCATTTCAACCGGGTCACCGATACCTGCATCCCCGAGATGGAGGCCATGCGCCGCATCGAGGGCGTGGTGGGCGCCCGGTGGGCGGCGTACGACCAGTCGGGCCGGCGGGCGTTTCCGTGGGAGTTTCTCTACGAGATTCTGAACGACGGCAGCCTGAAGCACTTCTATCAGATCGACCCGAAAGACAGCTGGATGGTTGCGGCGGCCGAGCGCAATTTGCCGTTGTTCGTGCCCGGCTGGGAAGATTCGACGCTCGGCAACGTCTTTGCTGCACACAACATCGACGGGCGCATCAAGAACCCCGGCACGATGAAAAGCGGCATCGAGACGATGATGAAGCTGGCGGAGTGGTACACGGCGACGGCCGCCAAGACCTCGATCGGCTTCTTCCAGATCGGCGGCGGCATTGCCGGCGACTTCCCGATCTGCGTGGTGCCGATGCTCGAACAGGATCTGCGTCGGCCCACGCCGCTCTGGGGCTACTTCTGCCAGATCAGCGACTCGACGACCAGCTATGGGTCGTACTCGGGGGCGGTTCCGAACGAGAAGATCACCTGGGGCAAGCTCGGGCCGGACACGCCGAGCTTCGTCATCGAGTCAGACGCGACGATCGTCGCGCCGCTGGTCTTCGCGAAAATCCTGGGCTGGTAGGCGTCACCACACCGCGGTTACGGCGCCGGACCCTCGGATCGCCGCATCGCGCGTCAGGAGCGGCAGCGAAAGATCTCGCGCCGCTGCCGCAATCAACGCATCGAACGGATCGCGCGTGAATCGCAATTCGTCGGCGTCGAACACCTGTCCCGCGTCGATCGGGTGCGGCTGAAATGCCGGATTGCTGAACAGGTCTCCGAAAAACGCGCGCACCGGCCGGTGCAAGTTGATGCGGACGATGCGCGCGAGCATGCCGACTTCCCAGATGACGGCTGCAGGCACGTAGATGATGGTGCGCCGCGCCTCCGCCGCGTCGAAGACCGCCTTGGCACGCTGGCTCAACTTCCCGCCGCCGGCGGCGTAGAACACGAGCGGGTGAGTGTCAGTGACGACCGCGTGCAGATCAGCCACGGCCTGTACCTTTCCCTGGGCGGCCGTACGGCGGCCGCGCCTCACGCACCAGCGCCGGCCGCTCGAGTGAGCCATAGAACATCGTTGCGATCTCGGTGTCCGCGCCCTTCAGGTCCGGATCCGACGCGGCGATGTCGACCGTCCCCACCACCGAACGCACGTCGCCGGGACCGCCGCCCAGGCGCGCGGTGCGGACGATGTCATCGAGTGCGTCGCTGAGACTCCGATGCTTGCCGCCGAGCGTTCGGCCGCGCAGCCAGGTCAAGTTGTCGGATTCAAGTGTCACAGAAACAGGCTTTTTCGCCATGAACATACGATATCACGGCCGATTCATCGCGCCGAGCCGCGCGCGACGCTGCGGTATCCTGTCGCATGCTCGTCAATTGCGTGGCCTACACGCACGGCCAGAAGCTCGCGGACATCTCTGTCGACGACATCAGCGAGCACATGAAGGATCCCGACTGCTTCGTGTGGGTGGCGCTGAAAGATCCCGACATCGCCGAACTGACCGCGGTGCAGGAGGAGTTCGGATTGCACGCGCTGGCCATCGAGGACGCGCAGCATGGACACCAGCGGCCCAAGCTCGAGGAGTACGGCGACTCGATGTTTATCGCCATGCAGCTCATCGAACCGGGCGTGGACGAACCGCACGTCGGCGAACTGACGATGTTCGTCGGGCCGCAGTACGTGGTCTCGGTGCGCCGGGACGCCGAGCAGGGATTTGCCGAAGTCCGTCGGCGGTGCGAGCACGAGCCGCAGTTGATGCAGCACGGCGCCGGATTCGTCCTCTACGCGCTCATGGATACGGTCGTCGACCGCTACGTGCCGATCCTTGATGGCCTGATGGACGAGTTCGAGGACGTCGAGACACGGATCATCAGCGGCCCCTCGACACGCGCGAACGTCGAGCAGGCCTACTCGCTCAAGCGGAAACTGATGATTCTCGACCACGCCGTCGTGCCCCTGATCGAGGTGGCCGGCAAGCTGCACGGGGGCCGTGTGCCGGCGGTGTGCGCCGGGTTGCCCGACTACTTTCGCGATGTGTACGACCATCTGCTCCGGTTGAAGCAGTCGATCGACAACCTCCGCGACATGCTGGCGACCGCGATCTCGGTGAATCTGACGCTGATCACCCTCCAGGAAACGGAAGTCACCAAGCGCCTCGCCGCCTATGCGGCGCTGATCGCCGTGCCCACCGCCATCGCCGGCGTCTACGGCATGAACTTCGAACACATGCCGGAGCTGGGCTGGATGTACGGCTATCCCGTCGCCATGGCGGTCATGGTGGGGATCGATCTCTACCTCGTGTACCGATTCCGGAAAGCCAACTGGCTCTGATCCGGGGTGTGTTTCAATAGAGGTCTCAAGGTACTCACACACGGGAGGTGTGCATGTTCAGGAAACTGATGGCTGCTGCGGCGGCATTGGTGGTGGCCACGTCGGTCGTCTCGGCGCAGACGATGCCGGCGAGCCCGGAAGGCAAGACGCAGGCGGAAATTGGCGGGAAGTACGTCAAGGGCGCTCGCGGTGGTCAGACGTATGAGGGCGGCAAGTGGGTCGAGATCACCTACGGCCGTCCGATTCTGCGCGGCCGCGATGGGATCTTCGGCAGCGGCGCCGACTACGGTAAAGAACTCAACGGCGGCGCGCCTGTGTGGCGCGCTGGCGCCAACGCGACCACGCGCCTTCGGACGCAGGCGGCGATGGTGATCGGTGGCAAGACGGTGCCGGCCGGCGAGTACAGCGTGTTCATTGAGCTGAAGGAGAGCGGGTGGACGTTCGTGCTGTCGAATTGGGCCGCGCAGAAAACGTACGACCCGAAGAACACCGCGGAGCTCTGGGGCTCCTACAACTACACGGCCGACAAGGACGTGGTCCGCGCACCGATGACGCACACGAAGAACCCGATGAGCATCGAGCAGCTGACGTGGAGCGTGGCCAACGTGACGGCCACCGGCGGCGAGCTCGTCATCATGTGGGGCAAGGACGTCGCGACGGTGCCCTTCAAGCTCGGCTAGTAGTCGGGGACCTTCAGGTCCCCGATCGCTTACATGAACGGCGTCCCGGTGGTGATCCATCGGGGCGCCGTTTCGTTATACAGTGTCGATCTCAACATGTTTTCTCGAAATCGCTGGATCGCCTTGCTGGTCCTCGTGGGCTTCGTGTCCGCGCAGCCAGTGGTGTGGGCGGCCACGCACCAAGGACGAGTTGACGATGATGCCGCATGCGTCGGCGTTGACGGGCCGGCGGTCGTCGGCGCCCATCATCAGGCAGGGGTACAGATCGAAACCCCACTGCCGACCAGTCCGGTCGATCACTGCACGTTCTGTCATCTGCATCGCGCCTTTGGCGGCGTGCGCCCGACTGGCAGCGTCATCGTGGCCCCGCGGGACGCACGCCGTGCGGCATCAGCCACCGAGTGCCTCGCGCCCGCGTCAGTGGCCCCGCGGCATTTCGACTCCCGCGGTCCTCCCCTCGTCCTCAGCTAGCCCCATTCCGCAGATGTAAGTCCGACCCGATCAACTCGGGCGGATCGCTGTGTTTGTGCTTTTTCTGATGCTGAGGTGTGTGTAATGAGGAATTGTGTCGTGAAAGTGTTCGTGGTTGGCGTGTGGCTCGCCGGAGTGTGCGCGCCGGTTTCGGCGAGGGCAGAGGGGCTCGGGCCGTTCGGTGAGTTTGCGCTGCAACAACCGGTTGGCTCGGGCGCCGTGGGCGGCACGATCCGGAATGCACTGTCCGGAGCGCCCGTCGTGAATGCCATCGTGGTGCTCGAGCTGCCCACCGGCACTCGCGAAACGCGGACGAGCACCGAGGGGACGTATGCGTTTGCGGGCGTGGCAGGAGGCGCGTATCACTTGGTGGTGCGCGCAGACGGCTTCGTCGCGTCGCGCCAGGACGTGACCGTCGTCGCGGCCGCGGTGGCGATGGATGTGAAGATCGCGCCCGAACTGCATTTCAGTGAAGTGACGTCGGTCAGCCCGGATGCGCGCAACCAGTTCGATTCGTATCAGCCGACCAACGTGCTCGGCGGTCAGGATCTCGCCAAAGTGCTGCAGTCCACGCTCGGCGCCACGCTGGCCAATGAGCCGGGTGTGGCCACGCGCGGGTTTGGACCCGGCCCGGCGCGTCCCGTGATTCGTGGCTTGGATGGCGATCGTGTGCTCGTGCTCGAGGACGGGCAGCGCATGGGGGATCTGTCGAGTCAGTCGGGCGACCATGGCATCAACGTGAACCCGGCGTCCGCGCAGAAGATCGAAGTCGTGCGTGGGCCCGCGACGCTCTTGTACGGCGCCAATGCGATTGGCGGTCTGGTCAACGTCGTCACGCGCAACATTCCCACGGCGCGCGTCGGCAAGGCCACCGGGTCGCTGACGTTTGATTCCGGCACGGCGGCGCGCGAGGGCACCGGCACCGGCGAGGTCAGCGTCGGCGCGGGCAACTTCGCACTGCATCTCTCCGGCAGCGGGCATCGGGCGGGCAATTTCCGCTCGGCCGACGGGCAGATCGACAACTCGTTCAATCGCGGCGGCGCCGGGCAGGTGGGCGCCGGGTTCGTCGGCGACAACGGCTACATCGGTGCGAGCGTCGCCTACGACAAGAACCACTACGGCATTCCGTTTGTCGAAGACGGCGAGACGAATCTCGATCCACGTCGTAAGGTGTTTGACCTGCGCGCCGAGCGTCGCAACCTGCCGGGCTTCATCAACTCGATCCGCGCCACGGCCGGCGTGCGTCTCTACAATCACGACGAGCGCGACGGCGAGACCATCGCCACGGCCTTCACGAACAACAGCAGCGAATTCGAAGTGATGGCGAATCATCGGCAGACCGGTCGCCTCAAGGGGGCGTTTGGCGGCTGGGGCATGACGCGCATGTTCGAGTCGATCGGCGCAGAAGCGTTGTCGCCCAAGGTTGATCAGCAGGCGTTTGCCGGATTCTTCTACGAAGAAGCTACCCTCACTCCGCACGCGTCGTTCCAGTTCGGTGGCCGCGTCGATCACGCGAAGTTCACGCCCACGGGCCTGACGGCTCGCGACTTCACCAACGTGTCAGGCTCGGCCGGACTGCTGCTGCGTCCGTCGGACACGACCACTCTGGCGATCAACTTCGCGCGCGCGTCGCGGAACCCGGCGCTCGAAGAGCTCTACTTCGAAGGCCCGCATGCCGGCAACAACGCGTTCGAAGTTGGTGACGACACGCTCACGTCCGAGCAGGCGCTCGGGCTCGATGTGTCCCTGCGGCACCAGTCGGCGCGCGTGTCGGGCGAAGTGTCGTACTTCTACAACCACGTGAACAATTTCATCTTCCGTCGTCTCACCGGCGACGTCGAGGACGGTTTCGCCGTGGCGGTGTTCACGCAAGGCGACGCCGTGCTCCAGGGATTCGAGTCGCATCTGGATCTGCGCGTCTCCGACCTGCTGACGGTCGAGGGCGGGCTCGACTACGTGCGGGGGCAGTTGACGACGCTGAGCGTGTCGCTGCCGCGCATTCCGCCGCTGCGGGGACGCATCGGGGCGCGGTTTCAGAAGAACGCGTTTCAGGCAGGCGTGGATGCCACGCTCGTTGGCGCGCAGCACCGGGTGTTCACGACGCCGCTCGGTGGCGGCCTGCTGAATGAAACGACCACCGAGGGCTATGGCCTGACCAAGCTCTACGCGGCCTATTCGTTTACCGCCGGCAAGGCCCTCAACACGCTCGCGGTACGGCTCGACAACGCCGCGAATACCCGGTACAGCAACCACTTGAACTTCCTGAAAGATCTCGCGCCGGAGATGGGACGCGACTTCAGGGTGACCTATACGGTGAAGTTCTAGACCGTAGCGATCGTCCATCCAGTGGCTCCGGAAGCCTGATAGAGTGCCCTCATCGACGGGATGAGGGCACTCAGGCGGAGCGTTGCGTTTCTGATTCTGGCGGGCTTTCTGTCCGCGCAGGGCGCCGTGTGGGTGGCCGCGCACCATGCGGCGCTGGAGGATGACTCCGCCTGCGCCGCGATCAACGGACCCCAGTTCGTTGGGCCGCACCACCAGGACGGCCCCCAGTTCGAAGACACCAACGCGCCCAATCCGATCGACCACTGCGCGATCTGCCACATGCAGCGCGTGGTCGGCAGCGCGCGCCTCGGACGCGTGATCGCGGTTCACAGCGCGCCCCACGTGGTCAGCACGCCGGCTGAACAGACTCTGGCCGTTTCTCTCGTCGTCTTACGCGGATCCTCGCCCCGCGGCCCCCCCTCGCTACTCGCCTAGCTATTGATGGACGGCCGCGCGGCGCCTGCCGCGTGGATGGCGATTGGCTTTCAGTGAGACAGAGGGTGGCAATGATTCGAATTCGTATTGTGCAGTTCGGTGTGGCGATGGCTGTGGCTGGCGCGCTGTGCGTGCCGGCGTCGGCGTGGGCGCAGTCGGGCACGTTGATGACGAAGCGGCCGGCGCCGAGCTTCAAGGTGTCGCAGAGCGGGCCCGCGACGCCGGCGGCGCAAAATCCGGCCGTGGCGCAGCCGATGCCGGCGGGTGGCGGCCGCGTGTTCAATCCCGACATGTCGGTGATCGCGAATTTCATCGGTCTCGCCGGCAAGAACGAGAAGAGCACCGCGCCGTCGATGAGCCTCAACGAAGTGGAAGTGGCGCTGCAAGCGGTCGTGGATCCCTACGCGCGCGCGGACTTCTATCTGTCGGCCACGCCGGATGGCGTCGAGGTGGAAGAGGGCTACATCACCTTCACGTCGCTGCCGGGCAACTTCCTGATGAAGGTCGGCAAGTTGCGCGCGCAGTTTGGCAAGGTCAACACGCTGCACACACACGCGCTCCCGTATGCGGATCGGCCGTTGGTGAGCGAGAACCTCTTTGGCGGCGACGAGGGCATGTCGGACAGCGGCGTGTCGGTCTCGCGGCTGATTGCGAGCAAGGCGTTGTTTCTCGAGGCGATCGGCGAGGTGTATGCCGGTAACACCGCGGTCTTCCAGAGCGCGCAGCGATCCAAGCTGGCCTACGTGGGCCGGTTGCGCGGCTATCGTGACCTGACGGAAGGCACGAATATCGACTTCGGCGGATCGGCGGCGTTCGGCCCGACCGACATCGGGCCCGAGGCCAACAAGACGATGTTCGCCGTCGACGCGACGTTCCGGTATCGGCCGCTGCGTCGCGCCATCTATCGCCGCCTGCAGTTGCGCACCGAGCTGATGTGGAGTCGTCAGGACGGCGCCGTCACGACCGACCTGCAGGAGAAGGCGTTTGGCTGGTATGCGCTCGGCGAGTACCAGTTCGGGCGCCGCTGGTACGCCGGTGTGCGCGTGGACCGTTCGGGCCGCGCGCTGGACGCGTCGCTCATCGACAAAGGTGTGTCCGGGTTTCTGACCTACTGGCCGAGCGAGTTCAGCCAGATCCGCGGGCAGTTCCGGCGCACGACCTATGCCGAGAAGCTGACCGGCAACGAAGTCCTGTTTCAGCTCAGCTTTTCCATTGGCGCGCACGGCGCGCACGTGTTTTAGAAACGAGGAGCCGTCATGCGCGCATTGATTCGTCTCGGCACTATCGCGGTTCTTGCGGCGGTTGCGTTCGCGCAGCCGGCCGCCGCGGCCGGCCTGCGAGTGGTCGCCACCACCGAAGATCTCGCGTCGCTCGCCCGTGAAATCGGCGGCGACAAGATCACGGTCATGGGGTTGGCGAAGGGCTATCAGGATCCCCACTTCGTGGATCCCAAGCCCAGTTTTATTTTGGAAGTCAATCGGGCCGATCTGCTCATCGTGGTGGGGCGCGAGCTCGAGATTGGCTGGCTGCGTCCCCTGATCGACAGCGCGCGGAACGCGAAGATTCAGCCGGGCGGCAACGGCTATCTGGACGTGTCGCTCACGGTGAAGATTCTGGAACTGCCGAGCGGACAGATCACGCGCGCGATGGGCGACGTGCATCCGCAGGGCAATCCGCACTACTGGCTCGATCCCGGCAACGGACGCCACATGGCGCTGGCGATCAAGGACAAGCTGAGTGCGCTCGATCCGGCGGACAAGGCGACGTTCGAGGCGCGCTACGCAGATTTCGACAAGCGTCTGGCCGCGGCCGAGAAGAAGTGGGATGCGGCCATGGCGCCGTACAAGGGCGCCAAGATCGTGACGTATCACCGGTCGTGGCCGAACTTCATGGAACGCTTCGGATTGAACGTGATGGGCTACGTCGAACCGAAGCCCGGGATTCCGCCCTCGCCGTCGCACACCATTGAGCTGATCGCGGACATGAAGGCCCAGGGCGTGACGCTCATCGTCGTCGAGCCGTACTTCGACGTGAAGACGCCGCAGTCGATCGCCACTCAGGTCGGCGGCACGGTGCTGGTGCTGGCGCCGTCGGTGGGCGGCGACAAGGCCGCGACCGACTACATCCAGCTCTTCGAGTACAACGTCAACCTCATGGTGACGGCGTTGAAGAAGGCGACAGGGAAGTAGCCCGATGGATTGGGCGATTCTCACCTTCCTGGCCGCGCCGATTGTGGCCGGCCTGATCATCGCGGGGATTCACGCGTATCTCGGTCTGCACGTGGTCGAGCGTGGCGTGATCTTCGTGGACCTGTCGCTGGCGCAGATCGCGTCGCTCGGCGCGGCGATTGCCGTGTTCCAGGGCTCGGATCCCCACGATCCGATGATCTATTGGATGAGCCTCCTCTTCACGCTCATCGGCGCGTTCATCTTCGCGATGATCAAAGGGCAGGAGGCGCACATCCCGCAGGAGGCCATCATCGGCATCTCCTATGCGGTGGCGTCTGCGGCCGTGATCATCACGATGAGCAAGTCGACGGGCGAAGCCGAGCACCTGCGGGACATGCTCGTCGGCAACATCCTGTCGGTGCAGTGGCCCGAGGTCTATCTGACCGGCGGCATCTATGCGGCGATCGGCCTCTTTCACTGGATCTTCCGGAAGCGCTTCCTGGAGATTTCCCAGGATCCCAAGGCGGTCGCCGCGCGCGGCATCTCGGTGCGGTTCTGGGATTTTCTGTTCTACGCATCGTTCGGCCTGGTGGTCACGCGCTCGGTGGCGATCGCGGGCGTGCTGCTCGTGTTCTGCTACCTGATCGTGCCGTCGGTGGGTGCGATGCTGTGGGCCACGAAGATCGGTTCGCGTCTGGCCATCGGGTGGGGGATGGGGCTCTTCGTCTCGGCGCTCGGGATGTATTTCTCGGTGCTCTTCGACTTGCCGACGGGTGCCACGATCGTGTGCACGTTCGGCCTCGTGCTGGTCGTGATGGCGCTCATGCGGCCGATTATTGTCAGAAAGGCCGTGTAGCCTCCGGGCGCCGATGATGCGGGGTGGTGTGATTGGCCGGGCGCTGGTCTGGCTTTGCAGCGGATACGCCGTGTTGGGCGCCGATGCTGTCGGCTCGGGTGGGCGCCTGCCCTCGACGACCGTGTCGGTCGCAAACACGGTGGCGATCGCGCGCCAGTCAGAGACCATCGAACTGGCTGTGCCCGCGTTGAAGGCGGCCTTGGCGTTCGACGACGTGCGGAAGGTGCACGTCGCCGACGGCAAGACCCTCTCGGTCACCTCGGGCATCACCGGTTCCGCC
>CAYHEX010000147.1:0-10263 GCA_964355365.1 uncultured Solibacteraceae bacterium
GCCCATCACCGTGTCGATGTACGCATCGATGATGCTGTCGGTCGTAAGCGCGCCCTGCGGCCGCGCCGGTTCCGGAATCGAATCCGTCGTGACCATGACGCTGATCTCGCCGATGCCCGCGTCGCCGCTGAGCGGGAACGCCTCGCGCCGCACCATCTTTACGCCGTTGTACTGCTTCGGGTTGTGCGAGGCCGTGATCTGCGCGCCGCCCTCGAACTCGCCGCGAACGACGGCGAAGTAGAGCATGTCGGTGGCCATCATCCCGAAGTCGACGACGTCGGCGCCCTGGAAGCGGGCGCCCTCGATGAACGCGGCGGCGAGTGTCGGCGAGGACACGCGCATGTCGCGCGAGACGGCAATGCGCGTGGCACCCAGATAGGCCACGTACGCGCGCCCGATCTTGTACGCCGTGTCTTCGTTCAACTCGGTGGGGTAGATCGCGCGGACGTCGTAGGCCTTGAAGATGCTCGGTGAAATCATAATCGGTTGCCTGGTCGTTCCACTTAACGGGTGATGGTGAAATCGCTGAGAACGGTTTTGTCGCCGAGCATCGCGCCGGCGCCCACAGTGACGTTGCGGCCGATGTGGCAGTGGCGTCCGGCAATTGCGCCCGTGATCACGGCTTCGCGATCCACCCAGGTGTTGGGCCAGAGGATGCCGCCGTCAACCACCGCGTCTTCGTCGATGTGGCAGGCACGGCCGATCACGCTGCCGGCGCCGATGCGCGCACCCTTCTTGATGACGGTGCCCGCGTCGATGAAGCACGGGCCCTGCAGGATCGCGCCCGGATCCACCTTGGCCTCCGGTGAGACCACGGCCTGACCGGCGCGGCCGACGAACGGCGGCGCGTCAAACCGGCCGGACATGATGTCGTCGTGCACCTGCCGGTACTTCTCCGGCGTGCCGATGTCGATCCAGTAGCCGCGGTATTCGTAGGCCACGAACGTCTCACCGCGCTCGATCAGCGATGGGAAATAGGCGCGTTCGATGGACCACGCCGTCTCCGGTGGGATGCGATCGAATGTGTCGGGCTCGAGCACGTAGATGCCGGCGTTGATCAGATTGGTCGTGATCTTGTCGGCCGACGGTTTTTCGATAAACGCTTTGATGTTGTGGTCGGCGTCAGTCTCCACGAGCCCGTAGGCCGTGGGGTTGTCGACCGGCGTCAGCGTAATCGTGGCTTTCGCCTTCCGCTCGCGGTGGAGCGCCAGCAGGGCGGGGAGGTCCACCGACGTCAGCACGTCGCCGTTGAAGACGACGACCGTGTCCTTGTTGCTCTCGCCGGCCGCGAACTTGATGGCCCCGCCGGTGCCGAGCGGCGTCGGCTCCACGACGTAGCGGATATGAATGCCCAACTCCGACCCGTCGCCGAACACTTCCTGAATGCGGCCCGGCTGGTAGTTGAGGCTGAGGATGATCTCGTCGATCTCCGGCACGCGGCGCAGGAGGTCGATCTGATAGCGAAGGAACGGCCGGTCAAAAATGGGGACGATCGGCTTGGGCGTATGGAGCGTCAGCGGCCGCAAACGCGTGCCCTTGCCCCCGGCGAGCAGGATGGCTTTCATGACAATCGGTAATCGTAGCAGAGGTTCGGGTAGAATCTGCTCGCCCGCGCCGTGAACCTTCCCAATACGCTAACTGTCGCTCGCATCTTTCTGGTACCCCTTCTGGTGGTCGTGCTGCTCACCAAGCTCGACAACTGGTGGCCGTTCGGTTTCAGCAAAGAGATTCTCGGTGCGCTGATCTTCGGCGTGGCCTCGCTCACCGATTGGGCCGACGGGTATCTGGCGCGCCGCAGAAAACAGGTCACGGACTTCGGCCAGTGGATGGATCCGCTCGCCGACAAACTGCTGGTGACGGCGGCCCTCATCTCACTCGTCCAGCTCGGTCTGGCCCCGGCCTGGATGGTCGCGGTGATCCTCGGGCGGGAATTTGCCATTACGGTCTTGCGCAGCGTGGCCTATGCGCGCGGTCTGAGACTGCCGGCCTCGAAGCTCGGCAAGATCAAACTGGTCTCGCAGGTGGTCGCGATCCTCGCGCTGATCCTTGGGCAGAACCACCTGGGGCAGCTCTTTGTCATCGGCCAGATCGCGCTCTGGGTCGCCACGTTCACCGCGCTGGTGTCGGCCGTCGATTACTACCGCCGGTTTACCGAGGCGATGTCGAAGTCTGGGGCTTGATCTCGGCGACGCGCTTCTTCGCCCTCTCCAGATACTCGCTCTTGGTGAATTCCTTGATGACGCGGTCGTACCAGGGCAGCGCCGCCGGCAGCTGATTCGACTTGAAGTAACACTCCCCAAGATAGAAGTAGACCCCGTCGCGATTGGTGAACGTCGGATCTTCCTTCAGCACGGCCTGCAGGCGGTCGACGGCGCCCGGACACCAGTTGAGGCGGGCGTAGAAGCGACCGACCTCGAACTCGGCCTGAGACAGCCGGTCGCGTGCGATCCGATCGTACTTTTCCACCTCGGGGCGTAGCGTGCTGTTGGGGAATCGCCGGAAGAAGAGCGCGAATTGCATGAGCGTCTCGCGCGTTTCCGTCTGGTCCCGCTGCGGAGCGAGCATCTGCCGAAAGTGCGCGTACCCAATCCGGTACTGCGCGTAGTCCGCCCGGGAGTTGGTGGGGAAGAAGCTCAGAAACTCGTTGAACTCATTGATGGCGAGGACCTTGGATTCCGGGGTGTTCTCGAGAATGTAGGTGTCGCCGAGCGCGAGTTTGGCGTCGGGACGAAGCGGGCTCTGCGGATAGCGCTCGACGAGCGCCCGGTAATACTCGCGGGCCTCCATCCAGTGCTTCTTGGCCATCGCGTCGTTGCCGTGATCGAAAAGAAACTTGTCCGGCTGGGACGAACCGG
The DNA here is from genome assembly GCA_964355365.1 of uncultured Solibacteraceae bacterium. GTDB lineage: Bacteria > Acidobacteriota > Vicinamibacteria > Vicinamibacterales > SCN-69-37 > SCUN01. Next base: position 2,856 of record CAYHEX010000147.1, read on the forward strand.
CCGGAGGCATCTTGGCGCCGGTGGAACTGCAGCCGACCAGCGTAAGCGGAGTTACAAGGGCCACCGCCAGCGCGCCGGCGGAAAGCCACGATCGAAGTCCGTGCATTAGCCTCATCATTTCACATCCAGCAGGCCGGCCAGCCATTCACACTCGGCCTGGAGGCCCGCCTCAAGAGACGTTGCCGGCCGAAACCCCAAATCGGCTTTGGCCCGGCTGGTGTCCGCGTAGGTATCGCGCATGTCGCCCTTTTGCGCGCCTTCGCGGCGGATATCCGGCGTGCGGCCCGTGATCCGGCCAATCATCTCGAAGACCTGATTGATCGACACCCGGCTCCCGCCGCCGATGTTATAGACGGCGCCGGGGCGTCCGCGGTCTCCCGCGGCCATGGTCGCGGCCACGATGTCCGCGATGAACGTGAAGTCGCGGGTCTGTTCGCCGTCGCCGTAGAGCGAGATGGGCTGGTTGGTCAGGACGGCGCGGATAAACCGGTGAAAGCCCATGTCCGGCCGCTGCCGGGGGCCGTAGACGGTGAAGTAGCGGAGCGCCACGGTCGGCACCCCATAGTTCGCGAAATAGAGGTAGCAGAGCTGCTCGGCGGCCAGTTTGGTGACCCCGTACGGCGACACCGGCTGCGGCAGGGCGTCTTCCGTCATCGGAATCGCCACGTGGTCGCCGTAGACCGACGAACTCGACGCGTAGACGAGCTTCTCGATCTTGCGGCCCACCAGGTGTTCGAGCAGCCGCTGGGTCGCATCCACGTTGTTCGTGGTGTAGGTCTGGAAGTCCTTGCCCCAGCTCTTGCGCACACCGGCCTGGGCCGCCAGGTGGAACACGTGCGTGACGCCGTCGAGTATCGCCGACAGGTCTGCGGTTTGCAGGGCATCCTCGACAAAGGTGAATCCCGGCGTCTTCAGCAGGGGCGCGAGGTTGCGCTCCTTGATCTCGCGTGCGTAGTAGTCGGTGAAGCAGTCGAGACCGACAACCTCGGCGCCCCGCGCCAGCAGCGCGGTGGATAGATGCGATCCGATGAATCCGGCCGAGCCGGTAACCAGGGCTTTCATTGAAATACCTCGCGAACCCGTTCGGGCATCCGACAGGGGCGCCCGTGATCGTCAACGGCCGCGTGCATCGTGCTGCCGCGGGCCGCCACTGTGCCGTCTTCTTTCAGAACTTCATACAGGAACTCGACGCGCACGGCTGAGTGCATCACGCCCGTCGTGCGGAGCACGATCGCTTCGTCATATCGGGCCGAGCGCAGGTACTCGCACTGGGCGCCGATGACCGGCAGTTTCATGCCGTTCGCTTCCATCTCGGCATAGGTCCACCCGCGGTCGCGCAGCCACTCGGTCCGGCCCACCTCAAACCACACAAGGTAATTGGCGTAGTAGACCACGCCCATCTTGTCTGTTTCGGCATAACGCACGCGTATTGTGGTTTCGGACAGCGCCGGCGTCGTCGTCATGGTCAGCGTGCGTCCGCGACTCGGCGCAATGTCACCGTGGCGGCCGCCGGATCGGGTTGTCCGAGGATCGACGCTCCGGCGACAAGAATCGATACGCCGGCGCGTGTGAGCGCGTTGGCGTTGCCGAGATCCACGCCGCCATCCACCTCGATGGCCGCCGAGCTGCCAGACGCTGTGAGCCACGTTTGCAGGGCGGCGATCTTCTCGAGGCTCCGCGGGATGAATCGCTGGCCGCCGAAACCGGGATTGACCGACATGATCAGCACGTAGTCGAGCTCGGCCACGACTTCACTGAGGGTGGAGATCGGCGTCGACGGATTGAGCGCCGCGCCAGCCTTGGCGCCGAGTTCGCGAATGCGCGAGAGGGTGCGATGCAGGTGCGGCAGCACTTCCACGTGCACCGTCACCATCGCGGCGCCGGCGTCGATGAAGGCTTCGAGATAACGATCCGGATCCGAGATCATCAGGTGCACGTCGAGGGGCAGCTTCGTGACCCGCTTCAGGGCTTTGACGACCGGAACGCCTACCGTGATGTTGGGCACAAAGTGACCGTCCATCACGTCGACATGCAGCAGGTCGGCGCCCGCGCGCTCCACCACTCCCACATCGTCGGCGAGGCGCGCAAAGTCCGCAGACAAAATGGATGGGGCGATTCGAACACTCATCGACTGACCTCGAGCGAAATAGCTTCACCGGGCGGAATCTGAAAGCCGGCTTGCGGCGTTTGCCGAATGATGATGCCGCCGGCAAGCCCGGGATAGGCCGCGTACCCCACGACGGCGACGCGGAACCCGCGCGCGCGCAGCAGCTCGGTGGCGCGGGCCTCGGGCGTGCCGATCAAATCGGGCATCACGTAGGTCACGCCTTGCGCGCCGCGATTGAGCAGGAGGCCGATGGTGCGGCTCGCGCTGCGGGCCGGAGGATCTTGTGCGACCACGCTGTCGGCGGGCAACTCGCTGCTGCGGATCTCGGCGGTTGCCGCGAGCTGAATCTGGTTCTCGGCCAGTGTGTCCTTCGCCGCGCGCTCGGAGCGACCGACCATGTCGGGGAGGGTGGGCAGGCGCGCGCCGTCGCTGATGCGCACACGCACCGTGCGTCCGCGGCGCGTGACCGTGCCCGCCACCGGGTCTTGCGTAATGACGTGATCGGCCGGCACGCTGAGGTCGGGCCTTGGTGACGGGTCGGTGCCGAACTCGAGTCCCGAACCCGCCAGCAACGCCTGCGCCTGTGCGGTCGACTTGCCGACCAGGTTCGGCACTTTGACTTCTCGCGCGCGCGAGGCCACGCCCAGTGATGCGAGAAAGAACACGCCGTAGGTGGCGGCGAGCGCCGTGCCGAGCACGAGTATCCGGCCGGCTCCCCACATTCGTGTACGCAATGGCATCCGCAAAAAAGTGTACTACGTTTGGTGACACGGCCTACGCCGTGGATCCGCGTCGTACCAACACGGCGGCAAAGAACGCGTCGAGCCCGTCGCGGTCGGGTCGCGTCTCGAGATCAGCGCCGTCGCGACAGAATTCCGGGTGTGCGGCGAGGAACCCTTCGACGATTACGGAGTTCTCCTCGGGTTCGCTCGAGCACGTCGCGTAGACGAGCCGGCCCGTGGCGGCGACGGCCGTTGCCGCCTGCTCCAGCATGGCGTGCTGCGTCGCGGCGAAGCGGGCCAGCGAGTCAGGCTGGCGCGACCACTTCACGTCCGGGTCACGGCCGATCGTGCCCAGACCCGAACACGGCGCGTCGAGCAGGACGCGGTCGAAGACAGGGGCGAAGGGCAGTGCCCGCGTCGCGTCGATGCGCACGACGCGCACGGGCACGCCTTCGTGACGCAGCGTCTGCTTGAGCACAGCCAGGCGCGCGGGACGTGTATCGCACGACACGACCAGCCCCGCCGGTCCGACCGCGCGGGCCAGCATGGACGACTTGCCGCCAGGTGCGGCGCAGAGGTCGAGCACTCGCGAACCCTCGACGGCGGCCACTCGCTGCGCGACGAGCTGGGATCCTTCGTCCTGCACCGACAGCTGATCACGGACAGGATCCTCGAGCGTGGCGAGCGCGCCGGCGGGCATGCGCCACGCATCCGGCGTGACGGCAGACGCCGTGGCGCCGGCGGTCTGCAGCTCTTCGTAGATCGTGGCCTGATCCTCCGCATTCGTGGCGGCCGTCACGCGGACCGTCACGGTGGGGATCGCGTTGTTATACCGGCACCATGCTTCGGCGCCAACGGCGCCGGCGCGATCGAAGTACCGCTCGGCGAGCCAGCGCGGATGCGACAGCGACGTCGAGAGGTACGTGATCCACGCCTCGCGATCGTTGGTCGTGGGACGCCCGGGCAGCGTCAGCACGTCGCGCTTCCGTTCGACCGCGCGCAGGATGGCGTTGACGAATCCGGCGGCGCGCCCCTGGCGGAGCAGGCGCACCGACTCCACGGCCTCGTTGACCACCGCGTGCGCCGGCATGCGGCTGAGGTGACGCAGTTCATACGTGCCAATGCGCAGCACCGCCAACACGGACTCATGGATCTCGCCGAATGGGCGCGACACAAACGGCGCCAGTACGGCGTCCACCGCGCCGCGCCACCGCAGCGTGCCGGCGGTGAGCTCCATCAATAGTCCGCGGTCGCGCGCGTCAGGAAAGCCCCGGCGCGCCCGTTCGAGTTCCGCGGCGAGCGTGGCCCGGCCGGACTGCACGGCGAGCAGGGTCTTGGCCGCGGCCAGACGAATGTTCTGCGTCACGCGATCGCGACCGCTTCGAAACGGTCGCCGGCCACGGGCCGGGAGCCGTTGATGAACTCGCGCGCCGTCTGGGCCTTTCGGCCTTCGAGCTGCACCTCGGTGATCGAGAGCGCGCCGTCGCCTGTGGTCACGACCAACGCATCGGCCGTCACCGACACCACGGTGCCGGGTTGTTCGCTACTGTTGCTGCCGCCGTCGCTGCCGGCACTGCCGTCGCTGCCGTTGCTGCTGTTGCCGCTGTCGTTCCTGCGGTCTTCGCCGCCGTCGTAGCCGGGGACCTTCAGGTCCCCGGTCCCCGCGCTGGCCCGCAGAATCAACCGTTTGCCGCGCCACATGACGGACGTGAGCGGCCACGGGTGCATCGCGCGAATCTGGTTGTGGATGTCGCGGGCCGAGCGGGTCCAGTCGATCTGGCTGTCTCGGCGATCGAGCCGCGCGGCGTAGGTCACAAGCGACTCGTCTTGCGGCGTCTCCGTCACCGCGCCGTCTTCGAGGCGGTTCAGCGTGTCGATCAGCAGCGTCGCGCCGGCATCGGCCAACTGCGCTTCCAGCGCATCGCTCTGCGCGTTATCGCAGATCGGCACTTCAACCCGCGACAGCATCGGCCCCGCGTCGAGCGCCAGGACCACGCGCATGATCGTGACGCCGGTGACGGTATCGCCCGCCTGAATCGCGCGATGAATAGGCGCCGCGCCGCGCCAGCGGGGCAGCAGTGACGCGTGCACATTCACCATGCCGCGCGCCGGAAGGTCGAGCAGGGCCTGCGGCAGCAGCTTGCCGTATGCTGCGACCACGCCGATGTCGGCGCCGAGCACCGCAAGCGATTCAAGTACGCCCGGGGCCTTCAACCGCTCGGGCTGCAGCACGGGCACGCCTCGCTCGACGGCCAGCGCCTTGACGGGGGCAAACGTGACCTGTTGTCCTCGGCCGCGCGCACGGTCGGGCTGGGTGACGACGCCGACGACGGTGTGGTGGGAGGCGAGCAGCGCCGCCAGTGTGGGAGACGCGAATTGCGGTGTGCCGAAGTAGAGGACGCGCATGCGTCTACCAGGTGCCCGCGCGCTGCTGTTTTCGCACTTTGCGAAGAATCAGGTCGCGCTGCAATCCACGGAGGCGGTTGACGAACAGCGTCCCCTCGAGGTGGTCGAGTTCGTGTTGCAGTGCGCGCGCGAGCAGGCCGGTGCCGTCGATCGTAATCGGATGCCCGTGGCGGTCGAGTCCGCGAACCACGGCGTGCTCGGGCCGGGCCACGGTGGCGTTGTGGCCAGGCAGGCTGAGGCAGCCTTCTTCCTCGAGTTGCATGCCGGAGCGCTCGACGAACTCCGGGTTGATCAGCGTGATGATCTCGCCGCCGTGCTTGCCGCCGGAAATGTCGATGACGCAGGCGCGCAGCGGTACGCCGATCTGCGGCGCGGCGAGTCCGATCCCTGGCGCCGCGTACATGGTCTCGATCATGTCGTCGATCAGACGCTGCGTGTCGTCCGTGATTTCTGCGACGAGCGCGGCGGGCCTGGTGAGGACCGCGTCGCCGTATTTCACGATCGGCCGGATCATGGGCGCGTGAGCCGCCGCGCGATGCGATCGACGTAGTGCGTGCACGCGGCCTGAAAGTCGTCAACGGTGTCGCCGCCGAATTTCTCCAGCGCGGCCTCGGCGAGCACCCACGCCACCATCGCTTCGCCCACCACCGCCGCGGCCGGCACCGCGCAGACGTCGCTGCGCTCGATCGTGGCCGGCGCGTCCGCCATCGTGACGAAGTCCACCGAGCGCAGCGGTTTCATCAGCGTGGCGATCGGTTTCATGACGGCGGTGACACGGACGTCTTCGCCGTTGGTGACGCCGCCTTCGAGTCCGCCGGCGCGATTGGTTGGGCGCGACAGACCGGGGACGGTTCCGGACGGCTGATCGGCCGCGAGAATCTCGTCGTGCACCTGCGAGCCGGGGCGCGCGCCCGCGTCGATCCCAAGGCCGATGCCAACGCTCTTGATCGCGTGGATCGACATGAGTGCCTGCGCGAGCCGGCCGTCGAGCTTGCGGTCCCAGTGCGTGTAACTGCCGAGTCCGGCCGGCACGGCATGCGCGATGACTTCAAACACACCACCGACCGTGTCGCCGGCGTCCTTCGCCGAATCGATCGCCGCCTTCATCGCGGCGGCCACATTCGCGTCCACGCATCGCAGGTCGTCGTCCTCCGCCATGGCGCTGGCCTGCGCGAATGTGACGGAGAGTGGGTTGGGGAGTGCCACGCCGCCGATGGCGGTGACGTGGCTGGTGATGTGCACGCCGATGCTCGCGAGGAGGCGGCGCGCCACCGCGCCGACGGCCACCCGTGCCGCGGTTTCGCGCGCGCTGGCGCGCTCGAGGATGTCGCGCAGATCGTCGCGGTCGTATTTGAGGCCGCCGGACAGATCGGCGTGGCCCGGCCGTGGCCGCGTGACGGCGGCGCGTCGCGCGCCCGGGAGGTCATCGGCCGGCATGTCCACGGCCATGGCGTGGAGCCAGTTGGTCCAGTCTCGATTCGGGATCTGCAGGGCGATGGGAGACCCGATCGTCTCGCCGTGTCGCACGCCGGACAGAATCTCTGCGCGGTCGCGCTCGATCGCCATCCGGCGGCCGCGCCCGTAGCCCAACTGCCGGCGCGCGAGATCCGCGGCGATGTCGTCGGCCGCGAGCGGCAAACCGGCGGGCACACCGTCGATGATCACGACCAGCGCCTGGCCGTGCGACTCGCCGGCGGTTAGAAATCTCAACATTTTCGAAGGCAATTCTATCGAAGTTCTTGCCTCTCTCCGGACGCGAGGCCGTGTTTCCCTCGGAAAAACGCGTGCCGATTCGGGCAACGAACTTGCAATAGAGCACCGCGTATGGCGACGTTGGTCGGCGATCGGTTTGCGCGGATGGCGGGTGGGTGGCTCGACATTGCCTCGGCCACAGGGGTCGAGTTGCGCCTCGGTCGAGCGCCCGACGATCGGGCCGAGCGGGCGCGCCGGTGTGCAACGCTGCTGAACACAATCCCATGCGGCGGTCCACGGTTGGTGGACTTCGGGCCGGTGGGACTCGACGGCTGGTTTGAGGCCCGCGAGGCCGGCACGCCGAATTTCAGCGTGATCAGCAATCACGTGCTGACGCCATCGGCGATCAGCAACATCCTCGAGTCGCCGGAAGTGCGCCAGTACGGCACCGTGCCGCTGGACGGCTTCATCGGCCCGGCGC
>CAYHEX010000148.1:0-10255 GCA_964355365.1 uncultured Solibacteraceae bacterium
CGAGCAGCGGCAGGACGGCGTGGTCCAGCTCCTTGAGTGGAATCTTCACTCCTGCCGGACCGTCCGACGCGAAGGCCGCCGAAACCGAGAGCATCCAGACGCCGAACAATAGACCGATTCTCCTCACGCTACCTCCTTGGTTGTCTTGCGTTGTTCATTCCCTTGTCGGGCCCGGGTCCGCCCCGTCCGCCCGCAGCATCGCGCTCACGAGCGGATAGTAGTCGGAGTTGAGCGACGGGAAGAGATGGTGCTCTGCATGGTTTGAGAGACGGACACGACGACGGGTTTCCCGGCCGCGGGAAACATCGGGGCGCGTCCGTCTGTGCATTCGCAAGGCCGATTGTTCGCCAACATCACGTGCATGAGGGTGAGGCAGTCCGCGTAACGGTGGCGAACCACCACGTTGCAGTTGTGTAGAGACCCAGGACCACTCTCGTTTTTCAAGGAGACCCAGCCATGCGTCGCGTTCTGTTCTTGTCCCTCATGGCCGCGCTCACGTGGCCCGTTGCAGCCGCGTCGGCCGCCACACCCACGCTGACGGCCGTCAGTCCGGGGCTGGACGTCGACTTCCCCGCGATCGGTCTCGCTGCGCCGATCGTCCGGGCCAGCTTGACCACCGCCGGGATGAAGGGCACCGGGTGGCCGGCTGAGGAACGTCGGTTGGCCGGTCACTGCAACGTCAATTCGAGTAACGAGAAAGCGAAATCATGACGCACCAGCTGGGGGGCACAATGAAGCGCATCGTCGTCGGTCTCATGATAATCAGTGTCATCGGGTGTGGAGGTAACGTCCCCACGACACCCAGTTCGCCGGCAGCCAGCTCCTCGGCGTCAGCCACTGGGCAGCTCTTCCGCGGACAGATCGCAGCAGCGGCCACCACCGGCTCACAGATGTCGGCTATCTCGGCTGGAACCGACGGTTCGATTCTCGGCGTCCTCGGACCGCTCGCTGCCCCGACGGGCGCGGTCTTTCGCTCCCGCGACGGGGCTTCGCTGACTGTACTCTTGCGTCCAGACGGCCGCCCCGACCGGGCCGTCGTCGGCGATACCATTCTGATTTTCGAGAACTACACAGCCACAACCGTCGATGTGGCGATACTGCCGCCAAACGGTGCCTCCGCGATCACACGAAGTGTCACGATCGCGGTACACAGCTCGCCTCTCCTCGCCAACAGCGGATCGAGTCCATCCGACGCGAATTCGGCCAAGGCGCTGGTGGCCGCCCTCAAACTCGCAGCTTCGACCGTTGACATGGTCTCCTGTGGAGTCGGGCTCGCTACCGGCCTCGCCGGCGCGCCGTTCACCGGGCTGGCCAGCCTCCTGCTCGTGGCCGCGTGCTCCTCCATGGTCGTGACGATCCACCGCATCGTGGCGGATACAGAGGCGGACGCCCTCGAGAACAGCGGCGGCCAAATGGCGACAGCCGCCAACACCCTGACGTGCCTTGCGGGCAACAAGGCCGACTGCGTTTCCGCGGTATTGAGCACGGCAGCGTCGGTCGCCGAAGCACTCTTGCTTCAGAAGAAGGCTGTCATTGATGAACTGAAGCACCGGATGCAGGCCTTTGATGTTTCAGGACGGTGGGCTGGAACCGTGACCATCAGTGGTTGCGGCAGCGGCACAATCACGGACGTTGTGGTCAATGTCGCACAGACCGGAAGCAGGATCACTGGAACTTCGCGAGAAACCCGAAGAACGTACTGCGGAGCCCCGACCATCGCGCCCTCGATCACGTGCAGCCTGTCCGGGGGGACGATGGAGGGACGCGAGGTCACATTTGCAACAAGCTGGATGTGCACGCGCGATGACACCGGGCAACCGTTGGTTCCCGCCGGCGCGAACTACTTCGGCGGCGCCTACTTTGGCACCCTCGACAGCACTCTCAACCGGATAGTAGGCACTTACGCCGTCTATGTCAGGCAGTGACGATGAGCACACCAGTGTCGATGCGTACCTGCGTAGCGTTATGTGCCATTGCCCTGTGGGGCGCCGGCTGCGGATCCCGATCGATGACCGCACCAACCGAGTCGTCGATCGAGTCGTCGACCGTGTCCAAAGTGATGCTGTCTGGCAATGTCTCACTCGCGGCCGGGCAAACGAGCCAACTGGCCGCGACGGCCACGCTATCCAACGGTGTGACGCAGGTGGTCACGGAACTGGCCGCCTGGCAGTCTTCGAACACGAGCGTCGCCATCGTGTCCGCCACTGGTCTCGTGACGGCCGTCAACAACGGCGCCGCGACGATCACTGCAACGTACAAAGCCGTCGCGGGCACGTTCAGCATGACGACGTTCCGCCTACCGACCGGTCCGCCCTGGGTCCGCACGCTGTACCTCGCGCCGGCCGACCGCGAATTCCGGTCCGACTTCTCGACCGCGATCGGCACGGCGTTAACGAGCATGCAGCTCTGGTACCGCGAGCAGCTCGGTGACCGAACGTTCTCCCTTTCGAGCACACAGCCCGAGCAGTGCCGGCTCACCCAGCCAGCGTCGTACTTCTTGTCGGACTCTTGGACCAAGGTCATGTCGGAGGTTCAGCGATGCGCGCCGGTGGGCTACTTCTCGACGCAGACGACCTGGGTGCTCTATGTCGACGCCGAGCACACCTGCAACGCGCCAGGGCGCCTCGGCGCCGCTACCAGCGGAGTGGCCATACTGCCGCGCATGGATCTCGTCGGTCTTGCCGGCGGTCGGTCCCTGGATGATTGCGGTGGGGACGTTACGCGCCCAGTGAACCGTTGGATCGGTGGCCTCGGCCACGAACTCGGCCACGCCTTCTATCTTCCGCATCCGCCCGGATGCGATGCGGGCGCGCCCTCGTGCGACAGTGCGGCGTTGATGTGGGCTGGTTACGCGAGCTATCCCAATACTTATCTGCGTGACGACGAAAAGGCCGTGCTCAGAACGTCTGTGTTCTTGCGTTGATGACGGCCCTGCTGACGACCACCTGAAGCAGGGACCGGATCATCCGAACGTAGGGCCGAACTTCAGTTCGGCCGTCTGCAATACACCACGGGCCGGAATTCCCAACTCACGTCCGTCTCTGTGGATATGGACATCGCGCTCAACCACATCACCCACGGCGAAATCTTCAGCGGCATGGCGAGACTCGTGAGCGAGCTCGCCGACATTCGCCGGAGGTTGTCGCACACCGACTGGCTCTGCTTCGCGAAAACGCAGGTGCTGACGCACGGCGTGCGGAGCGTCGTGCATGAGGACCCCCTCACGTATCGGGCGTTTTCGAAGCCCCGCGGATACGCCGGAGACGCCGTGATGATGGACTACATCTACGGCTATGGGCCCGTGGAAACCGATGGGCTGTCCGCCATGGCTCAAGGTCTCTTTGGATTTACCGCGCAGTCGGCGGCGTCCGCTGCCGTGCGCTTCCGCCGACGGGTGCTGGCCGAGGCGATTGACTCCGAGGCCGCGCGGGTCGGTCGCCCGATCGATGTCGTCGCGTTGGCCGCTGGTCATCTGCGTGAGGTCGACCTGTCGACCGCAGTGCGCACAGGCGCGGCCAGCGTGACGGCGCTCGATCAGGACGAAGAGAGCCTGGCGCTCGTGCATCGTGAGTACGCGAAGCACGGCGTGCAGGCCGTGCCCACGTCAGTGCGACACATCTTGGGCGGACGCACCAGGCTTCCCGCATCCGACCTGTCGTACACGGCGGGCCTGTACGACTACCTGACCGAGCCGGTGGCGACGCGGCTGACAAGCCTCATGTTCGAGGCGCTCCGCCCTGGTGGATCCCTGCTGCTCGCCAACTTCCTCCCCAATATCCACGACGTGGGCTACATGGAGAGCCTGATGGACTGGCAACTGATCTACCGCGACGATGCCGAGATGCGCGCGCTGGCCGATGGAATCCCGTGCGGAGAGATCGCGTCGATCGAGCAGTTCCACGATCCGTTCGACAACATCACGTTCATGAAGGTGTCGAAGGCCGGCGGCGGTCTCGCCTGCCGGAACCGCCACCTCGCGTCCGTCTCATGAGGTACCTATGGACACTGCACTCGCGCAAATCAACTCTGGAGCCGTGATCGCCGGCATGGGCCGGCTGCAGACACTCGTGGCGGAGAAGCGCCGCCAGTTGTCGGGCAGGCAATGGGAACAGTTCATCCAGTCGGAGGTGCGCACCCATCCGGTGCTCAACGTGGTGCATGAAGATCCGTTCACGTACCGCGCCTTCTCCAAGCCGCGTGGATACGCCGGCGATGCGGTGATGATGGATTACATCTACGGCTATCGCACCGCCGAGGTCGACGCGCTGTCGGAGCGATCCCGCCGGGTGTTCAACTACACGATCCACACCGCCCCGCCCGAGGCCGTCCGCTTCCGGCGCCGCATCGTCGCCGAGATGATCGATACCGAAACCGTCCGCCTCGGTCGCGACATCGAGGTCGTCGCGATTGCGGCCGGCCATTTGCGCGAGGCGGATCTGTCGTCTGCGGTGCGCGGGGGCCGCGCGAGGATGACGGCGCTCGACCAGGACGAAGAGGGCCTCGCGCTCGTCACGCGCGACTACGCGCGATACGGCGTGGACGCGGTGGCCACGTCCGTACGGCGCATCATCGCGGGTCGCACGAAGCTGCCCGCCGCCGATGTGTCCTACACGGTGGGCCTCTACGACTATCTGCCGCCGGCCGCGGCGGTTCGCCTCACGAGCATCATGTTCGACGCGCTTCGCCCGGGCGGCACGCTGCTCGTCGCGAACTTTCTGCCGGACATCCTGGGCATTGGCTACATGGAGAGCCTGATGGACTGGCGACTCATCTACCGGAGCGACGAGGAGATGCGCCAGTTGATCACCGCGGTGCCCGTGGGCGAGATCGCGTCAGTCAGTCAGTTCCACGACCCGTTCGACAACATCACGTTCCTGCGCGTATCGAAGGCCGGCGGTGGGCAAGTGGTCCGTACAGACGACGAGCCGGACGAGTGATGACTCGTCCGGCTCGTCACTGAAACGATCGAACTACTTCTGGAACTGGCCGCCGAACCCGCGACCCTGGCCGGGACCGCGCCCACCACGTCCGCGATGGGTCAGCACCTTCGCGCGCTGATCTGCGGTAAGGATGCCCGACAGCGTCAACTGCGTCTGCACGTGTCTGCTCAGCTGCGCCTGCTCAGCCGCCACGATCTTCGCCTGCAGCGCCGCCACCGCACCGCTGTCGACGACGTTCGCGAAGATGGCGGCGTGCAGCGCCTGCCGCGCCTCACCGATCGCCTGCTGGCCGGCCTGGTTGGTCTCGCGCTCAGACTCGAACAGCGCTTTCACCTGTTCCTGCTGCGCGGCCGAGAGGTCCAGCCCCGCGAGCATCATGCCGGGACCGCCGCCGCGGCCGAACATCGCCCCGCGACCACCGGGGCCGCCGCCCTGACGCCCCATGCCCGGGCCGAATCCCTGACCCTGACCCTGACCGAAGCCCTGACCGGGGCCCTGTCCCTGTCCCACGCCCTGACCGAGTCCGCCGCCCGGGCCTCTGCCGCCCGGCCGCTGCGCGCTCGCCACGGCCATCGTCAACACCAGACCCGCCACCACCACGCCCGCAAATGCCAGTTGCTTCCTCATGATCGTGCTCCGTTCGCCTCGAACGCCTCCCCGGCGCCTCAGCTTCTACATACTCAGACCGGGACACGTGGCGAGTTATTGCATAAAAAGAGGGGCCAATTGAAATCGGGAATCAATTCGTCGAATTGATTCCCGATTTCAATTGGCACTTCCCTTACGATGTCCTATGCGTGTTTTAGGCATTGCGACCATCGTTTTGGCGGCCACGGCGTGTTCGAATTCGGCGGAAGGCCGCGCGGCCTCCGCGGCGTCAGCCGCCACGGCGGCCGCGGCGCAGGCGCCTCAGCCAGTGCCTGGCGTCGGCGTGAAGGTGGTGCTCTCCGACAAACCGCTGGCGCTGCCCACGTTCACGTTGACCGACGTGGACGGCAAGGTGATCGATCAGACCGCGTGGCGAGGGAAGGTCGTCCTCCTGAACTTCTGGGCCACGTGGTGTGGTCCGTGCCGCGCGGAGATTCCAGACCTCATCACGCTGCAGGACAAGTACCGCGACCAGCTCGTGGTGGTCGGCCTGTCGGTGGATGAGGGCAAGACCGCCAACGCGCTCGTGAAGACCTTTGTCACCGAACACAAGCTGAACTATCCGGAGGCCGTGGTCGGCGAGGACATCGAGAAGCTGTTCGGTGGCGTGTCGTCGATTCCGTCAACGTTCGTGCTGAACACCGACGGCAAGATGGTGCAGCGCCACATCGGCACGTTGAACGCCGAGGCGACCGAGCAGGAAGTGCGCGTGCTCGCGAAGCTGCCGACCGCCGCCGAGGTCTCCGTCGTCGAGGACAAGGGGCAGGTGCTGAAAGCCAATTCTGCGTTCGCCACCGACATTCCCGGCATCGACTTCAAGGGCATGACGGTGACGCAGAAGACCGACGCGCTCAAGCGGATGAACACCGAGATGTGCTCGTGCGGATGCGGCAGCACCATCGCCGGATGCCGCATCGACGATCCCACCTGCGAGACCAGCCTGCCGCTGGCGAAGAAGATCGTCGCCGAGATCAAGAAGAAGGGGTGAAACCGAATATAGTGAAAACCGAACAGGACACGACGATGGCAGCGAAGAAGACGAAGGCATCCACCAGCAGCACCACCACCGCCCTATCGACCACCACGGTCAAACGGCCCCGCGCGGTCAGCGCGGCAGCCGCGCCGAAGCCGGTGCGCACACGCACTCGACGGCAGACGCCCCCCGCGGTCACGGCCGAGCAGATCCGTGAGCGCGCGTATTTCCTGTCGCTCGAGCGCACAGGTGGACCGGCAGACCCAGACGCCGACTGGGCGCGGGCTGAACGCGAGCTGACCGGGGCGTCCAAGGCCTAGTCGCGAACATACCGGCCGTCGTCCGGCCGGTGGCCCCTCGCCACACGTTCGTCAAGCGCCTGTGCGACACTGGGGAGGTAGTCCCACGCGAGGTGCCTTATGCACGATGAGTCCTCCCTGATGTTCCCCACCCACGACGACATCGCCAGGCGCGCGTACGAGAAGTTTCTCGAACGCGGCAGTCTTGACGGCTACGATCGCGAAGACTGGCTCGACGCTGAACAGGAACTGCTCGAGCAGTATCACGATCAGATCATCACGACCGATACGGTCGACGGGCAGACGTCCGTCGAACCGACGCACGCCGAATAGTTCCGTCCGTTCGACGCGATTACCGCACACACAAAAAGGGCCGGGGCGATCACTCGCCCCGGCCCTTTCGTGTATGGTGCTGCCGCTGCGCGACAGGCCCGGAGTGGCTAGGTCGCTTCGCTCTGGTGGCGGATGTCGCGCGCCGACACCATGAAGATCACGTCTTCCGCGACGTTGGTCGCGTGATCGCCGATGCGCTCGAGGTGGCGGGAGATCAAGATCAGATCCAGTGACGCGGCCACCGTGGTCTTGTCCCGCTGCATGTAGCCCAGCAGTTCCTTGAAGACCAGCGTCTTCAGCGCGTCCACTTCATCGTCACGATTCAGCACATTGCCGGCCATCGAGACGTCGCGACGGACGTAGGCGTCGAGCGCGTCGCGGAGCATCTCCTGCGCGATGATGGCCATGCGCGGAATGTCGATCAGCGGTTTGACCGGTGCGTGCGTCATGTAGCGCGCCGCCGCCTCCGCGATGTTGACGGCCAGATCGCCGACCCGCTCGAGGTCGCTGTTGATCTTCACGGCCGAGACGATGGCGCGCAGATCCACCGCCATCGGCTGATGCAGCGCGAGCAACTTGACGCACCGGTCGTCGATCTCCACATGCAGCTGGTTGATCGCCTCGTCACCACTGAGCACGCGCTCGATCGCCGCGTGGTCGCCTTCGACCAGACCGCACATGGCCGTGCGCACACGGTCCTCGGCAAGACCGCCCATGACGAGCAGCCGCGCCTGCAGTTGCGAGAGTTCTTCCTGAAAGTGCGGAACGTTTCCCAGAGTCATGACATGCCTCAGCCGAACCGGCCGGTAATGTAGTCCTCGGTGAGTTTCTCCGCCGGACTGGTGAACATGCTGGCGGTCGGGCCGTATTCGATCAGCTTCCCCAGCCAGAAGAACGCCGTCGTGTCCGACACGCGCGCCGCCTGCTGCATGTTATGCGTCACGATCACGATCGTGTAGTCCTTCTTGAGGACGTAGATCAGTTCTTCGATGCGCTGCGTGGCGATCGGATCGAGCGCCGAGGCCGGCTCGTCCATCAGGAGCACTTCGGGACGCACGGCCAGCGCGCGCGCGATGCACAGGCGCTGTTGCTGTCCGCCCGAGAGTGCCATCGCCGGATCGTGCAGCCGGTCCTTGACCTCATCCCACAGCGCGGCCGACTTCAGGCTGGCTTCCACCTGCGCTTCAAGGTCACGTCCCTTGGCCATGCCGTTGATGCGCAGGCCGTAGGCCACGTTCTCGAAAATTGACTTCGGGAACGGGTTGGACTTCTGAAACACCATGCCGACCTTGCGGCGCAGCAGCACTGCGTCCGTGCCCGACGCGTAGAGATCCTGTCCGTCGATCTTGACGCTGCCCACGACGCGCGCGCCGGGGACGATGTCGTTCATGCGGTTGAGGGTCCGGAGAAAGGTGCTCTTGCCGCACCCGGACGGACCGATGAAAGCCGTGACTTCGTTGGCCTTCATCTCGATCGAGATGTCGGTCAGCGCCTGTTTGGCGCCGTAGAAGAAATTCAGGTGCTCAACGGAGATCTTCACAGTCGACCCTGACTCTATGCGCTGGCCGTTTCCCCATGGTTTCGGGCGTGTAAATTCGTTGTAACGCCCCATTCCCCCCCCATTCCCCCATTCCCCCATTCCCCCATTCGCTAATTAACGTAGCCGTAACACGTACGATGCCCCGTCGAAATACGCTATCCCTACAGTGACTCCAGTCTGCAGCACGCAGAGTGAGCAAGCGAGCGAGCGTTTGATACGGGACACGACAAGGAGACTGGTGTGATTCGAACGATGCAACGGGCACTGATGGCAATGGTTCTACTGGCACTTCCCGTCCTGGCGAACGCGCAGGTGACGGCCGCGGCCGGCTACACGCCGCCGGACGACACGCAGGCCACCAAGGTCGGCGCGGTGATCTTCTACGACTACACGTTCACCAAGGCGCCCAAGGCGACCGACGCGGCCGGTAACTCGATCTCGCCCAGCGCGTTCAGCGTGCCGCGCACCTATATCAACGTCACCGGCAACATCTCGCACAACGTCGCGTTCCGCATCACGCCGGACGTGTCGCGCGAGAGCGGCACGGGCAGCAGCCTCGCGGGCAGCTACACGTTTCGGATGAAGTACGGCTACGCGCAGTTCAACCTCGATCAGTGGACCGGTAGCTGGAAGCAGACCTACATCCGCGCCGGCATCCAGCAGACGCCGTTCATCGACGGGCAGGAGAGCGCCTACCGCTACCGCTTCCAGGGCACCGTGTTCATCGAGCGGGACGGCGGGCTGAGCTCCTCTGACGCCGGCGTGTCGTTCCACACGAACCTGCCGAGCAACTACGGCGACATCCACGTCGGGTACTACAACGGCGAAGGCTACGGCCGGGTGGAAGTCAACGATCAGAAGGCGCTCATGGCGCGCTTCACGCTGCGCCCGATGCCGGGTGGCGGCTTCGCGGTCAAGGGGCTGCGCCTGACGGGCGGCGTCATCGCCGACAACGCCGTGAAGAGCGCCCCGCGCCAGCGCGTGATGGGCGGCGTCCTCTACGAGTACAAGCGGTTCAACGCCGGGTTCGACTACATCACGCTCAAGGACAAGACCCTGCCGACGTCGACGGAAGTCAAGAAGGACGGCTGGTCCACGTGGGTGACGCCGTTCTTCAAGGAGAAGGGCAACGGCTTCGAGGCGCTGGTGCGCTACGACTCGTTCCGCACGAACAAGGTCACGGCGCCCGATGCGCGTCAGAATCGCACGATCGCGGGCCTGGCCTTCTGGTTCCCGCACCCGGGCGGTGCGTCGACCGCGGCGCTCCTGCTCGACTTCGAGCAGGTGGCCTTCAAGAACTACACCGGCACGATCCCGGCCAAGCAGCAGCGCATCATCCTGCACGGCTTGATCAACTTCTAACGCGTTTCCCTTGAGATTCAGGAGCACACAAATGAAGAGCATGCAGAGTTGGCAGATGGCACTGGTGGCCGGCGTGTTGGCGCTCGGCGCCACCGTGGCCGCACAGAAAGTTCAGATCACGGGCGCGGGCGCGACCTTCCCGAACCCGATCTACTCGAAG
>CAYHEX010000149.1:0-10246 GCA_964355365.1 uncultured Solibacteraceae bacterium
CCCCCCGGCGCACGGACTCAGCTCAAGCCGCCGCAGGCTCTCGCCGGCCCTGACGGCCAGCGCCTGATACTCGGCGATGTGCACGACATCCGTGGATGCGAATCTCACCCGCTCTTCGGTGAGAAAGCTGAGTTTGTAGGCTCGCCAGTAGTCCGCTTCTGCGACAGTGAGACCGCGAGCCTCCAGCGCGTCCGCGACCTCCCGCATCTCGTTGGGCACGCTTCCCGAGACGTAGCGACGAATGAACGCGCCCGTGTCAGCGGCCGCGGTCACGCCCCACACCAGCACCACCGCGACCACCACCATTCGGACGCGATCGCTCGCTTCGATGGCCAGAACTCCCCCGACGAGCCCAATCGGCACCAGCAACATCAGCAGCAGGTACCGCATCGTGCCGTCGTCGGGCACATGTGTGGCCGCGTACGCCACAGTCGCAAGCACACCGACACCGCACAGATAGGCACAGAACGCTACGCGCTCCGCCGTCGGCGCGCCGCCGCGCCACACCAGCCAGGCCAGCCGCAGCGCCGCCGCGCCAAGCCCGATCATCAACGGCCACCAGAGCCAGTTGTGGCCTTGCGGCACACTGCCACCGAGCGCCGCACCGTTCACCAGCAGCGCGAAGAGCTGGCTCACCGTCGCCACCAGGCGCACCGGCAACTCCGAGAAACTCAGACTCGTGCGGCTCGACACATCCGCCAGTTGCGAACCGGCGAATCCTCCCAGCAACTGGCCCCGCGTTCCCGGCCCCATCAGATCCGCGTACGGTTTGAGGCTGTTCACGCCTTCCCAGACCGCACAGAACGACACCGACGCGAGCAACCACGCTCGGATCGCCTGAGGCCGCCACAGCCGGCCGGTCAGCGCCTGGCCCAGTAGAATCACGGGAACGGCGTACGCGGTGAACTCGCGATTGAGGAATCCGATGCCCAGTAGCGCCCCAAACCACAGCGGCCGGCGGCGCAGCCACCACAGCACCGTGACGTAGACAAAGGGCTCGATGCTGCCGCCTTGGGCTTCAAGGAGCAACGCCGATGTGAACGGCGGCGCGATGGCGAAGCACAGCGTGGCGGCCAGCCCGTGCCACGGACGGAGCCCCACCGCCCTCCACAACGTCGTGATCATCAGCGTGACTGTGGCGAGGTTGAGCGCGACCAGCGACAGTCGTAACGACGCCACCGTGGGGCCAAAGAGCCAGAGCCACGGCGCGGCCAACCACGCCTCGACGCCAAGCATGTAGGACTGGCCGTAGAAAAACAGCGGCAGCGCGCGGCCCTCTGCCAGGTGTTTCGCCATGAGCCCGACGATGGCCTGATCGGCGTCGAAATACGACTGCTCATAGACGACGAATACCGCGCTCCGCACTGCGACGAGCACCCACGCCACCGCCAGCGCGAGCGCCCACTCTCGACGTTCGGACACGCGACGATTCTAGCGTGGCAACGATAGAATTCACCGTGCCCTCTCTTCGACGAGTCCCGCCGCAGTTCATCGTGATTCCGGCGGTCCTGGTGATCGGTGCCTTGGCGGCATGGCACTTTGCTTCGCTGGGCCTCACGCTCAGCCATTACGACGCGCGTGGCCATCTCACCGTGGCTCGCCGAGTGACCGACAGCCTCACGCCGGGCTGGCGCCAGTTCGGGGCCCTCTGGCTCCCGCTGCCGCACATCCTCAATATGGTGCCCGTGCGCTGGCTCTGGAACTACCAGACCGGGTTCTCAGCTGTCGCGATCAACCTCGCGGCCATGGCCCTGGGCCTCGGAGCGTTGGCGCGGCTGATCGCACGCCGCACGGGCAGCGTGACGGCGGCGGCGAGCGCAACGGTGATCGTTCTACTCAGCCCGCCGGTGCTCTACCTGCAGAGCACGCCCATGACCGAGCCGCTCCTGTTCGCGTTGTGCTGGCTCGCGCTCGAAGCGCTCGACCGAACCCTGGACCTGCCTGAGCAGGCGCCCCGATTGCCCATGGCCGGCCTCTGGCTCGCGCTCGCCGTGCTCACGCGTTATGAAGCCTGGCCCGTGGCGGCCGCTCTGGTCGCCCTCGCGGCCTTGTCTCGGGCGGGATCGGCCCGCTACCGCCTCTTCGCGCGTCTGGCCGCCTGGCCCGTGTCAGCGGCGGTGGTGTTTCTTCTGCTCGGACGCTACGCCCTCGGTCGCTGGTTCGCGGACGCCGGCTTCTTCACGGCTGACAACCCGGCGCTGCATCAGCCCGCGATCGTCCTCGCGCAGATTCTGCGCGGGTTCGTGGATTTGGCCGGCTGGCCTCTCGCTGCCCTCGCAGTTGTGGGCATGGGGCTGAGCTTCCTGTCGGCGTGGCGCGATCGATCGCTGCGTCCACTCTTGCCGTTGGCCCTCGCGGCCTCCGCGGCGTTGCCGCTGGTGGCATTCTTCGAGGGCCACCCGTTCCGCATTCGTTACATGGTGCCGCTCATCGCCGCCAGTGGCGCGTTCATCGGTGTGGCCATCAGCACGGTGCCGCGCAGGTGGCGCCCCGCTGCCGCCGTTGCGTGTGTGGCGCTGACCGTGTGGGCGCGCCCGCCGTTCGCGCTCGACGCGCCGATGGTGAGAGAGGCCCAGCGCGAACGTCCCGCGCAACTCGCGCGCGCGCCGGTCACCGCCGCGCTCGCGGCCAGCTACGACGGCGCGCCGATCCTCGTCAGCATGGGCGCGTTTGGTCACTACATGCAGGAGTTGTCACACGTCGGTCTTCAGCTACACAGCTATGTCAGTGAAGGCAATGGCGACTTGTGGTCCGCCGCCCTCGCCGCGCCACGCACGCACGTCGGATGGGTCCTCATCGAAGAAGCGGCCGAAGGCGGCGATCAACTCGCTGCCCTCAGCCGCTCGAACGTGCACTTCCTGGATGGATTCACCCGCGTCGCCGAAGGCGGCGGCGCCGTGCTCTATCGAAGAACTCGCTAATTCGTTAACTCACTAATTCGCTAATTCGCTAATTAGAACCGCACGAGAAACCCAAACCTGAGGCTCGTGCCGCCCAGATCGATCTTCGAGTCGAGGAAGTCGTTCTTGCTCAGCGTGCCCTCGCCCGTCTGGTAGCGGCCTTCCATCGTGATCGCATACACATCACCGTGGATCGGCGCGCGGAATCCGGCCAGCGCCACGAGACCAGGGGCGGTGCCCGTCGCGACATAGCGCGCGTGGTAGACGTTGTTGTTGTCGTTGAAATCCACGAAGTCGCCGACTTCGCTGTACCGCCACGACGTCACCGCGAGGCCGCCCCCCACGTACGGCTGGAACTGCCCCGGCCTGCCGAACGGCGTCAGCCGGATAATGGCCGTCGCCGGAATCGTGCGCAGTTTGAAGTCAGACCGAATCTCTGAGCGATCCTTGTTGATGTAGTCGCGATAGACCGTCGGCACCGAGCGCTGGTAGAACGCGCCGCCGATGCCCAGTTCCACCCGGTTGCCGAACGCGAAGTTCCACTCGCCGGAAACTTCGCCGCCTGTGAAGTCCTTCACTTCGAACTTGAACACCGGCACATTCGCCAGCCACACGTCGTTGACCACGCGCGCGTCCTCGCCGCGCGGCATGAACACGCCGACGCCGACGTTGACCGACTGCACGATCTGCGCGGATGCGGACCCTGCCGACCCGGCGATCCCGGCGACCATCGCCACTCCGATTCCCAGCACACTCAACGTGCGACGCATCTGATTGCTCCTATCGCGCGGCTTCGAGCGCCGCGCCTCCGACCTTCACTGACAGCAGGAATGATGCCAACCCGTCAGCCGTTCTGGCGGCGGACGGTGTCCAGAGTCGAGAGCATCGCGGCGTGCAAGTGTCCATTGGAGGCCACGATGTGTCCCGCATGCGGGTTGAACGGCTCGCCCGCGGTTCCCGTCACCCGCCCGCCCGCTTCCTCGACAATCAGCGCGCCGGCGGCCACGTCCCACGCCTTCAGGGACTCCTCGTAGAACCCGTCAAAGCGTCCGGCCGCCACGTAGCAGAGGTCCAGGGCCGCCGATCCGAGCCGGCGCACGGCCTGAGAGACCCGCAAGAACTCACCGAATCCTGCGACCAAATGGCCGGGCTTCTCCCGCACTGAATATGGGAAGCCGGTGCAGAGCAGCGCGTCGCCAAGTTCGGCGCAGGGCGTGACATGCAGGGGCACCCCGTTCAACCGCGCGCCCTGACCGCGTTCAGCCGTGTAGAGCTCCTCCGCCATCGGGTCGTAGATCACGCCCAGTTCGGTGCGGCCGTCCACCTCGAGCGCGATCGCCACGCAGAAGATCGCCAGGCCGTGCGCGTAGTTCGTGGTGCCGTCGATGGGGTCAATGATCCAGCGGTGGCGACCTGAATTGAAATCGGGAATCAATTCATCGAATTGATTCCCGATTTCAATTCCCTCCTCGCCGAGGACGGCGTGGCCCGGGAATCGCTCGGCGATCAGGGCGCGAAACTCGCGCTCCACGCGCAGGTCGATCTCAGTGACCAGATCGATGGCGCCCTTCTTGTGGATCTCAATGGCGGAACGGAAATACTGGCGCTGCACGCGGCCGGCGGCCAGCGCGGCTTCAACCGCCGTGGCCAGAAACAGGGGGGTCAAGCCAGCTTCTTGACGAGGCGCACCGACATGCCGCCTTCAGGACGCCGGCCAATCTGCACGTCATCCATGAAGCTCTTCATGAAAAAGATGCCGCGGCCGCTCGACTTGAGCACGTTCTCCGGGGCCAGCGGGTCGGCGATTTCCTCGACTTCGAACCCGGCGCCCTCATCCATCACCTCGATGGCAAACTGCGTCGGCGTCTGGCGGGGCGACAGCGTGAACTGGACGACCACCTGCTTGCGGTCGTCTTCCTTGTTGCCGTGCTTGATGGCATTGATGACCGACTCGCGCACGGCCACGCTCACCCAATGGGCACTGTCCTCGTCGAGCCCGGCGAGCTCAGACAATCGGTCGCTCACCAGCTCGATGACATCCAGCAAGTCATACGAACTTCGAAGCGCGAGGCGGATAACATGGCCCGTGTCGGTCATGAATAGCGAAGAATCGCTAACATAATAAGCGGTCTCGACTGTGGCGGCTACTCAACTCTCACTTTCTCCCACTTCCCACTTCGGCGGCCGGCTGGCCGTCCCGGGCGACAAGTCCATTTCGCACCGCTATGTGCTCCTTGGCGCACTGGCCGAAGGCACCACGTCCATCGCGGGGCTGGCCCCCGGCGCCGACGTGGCGAGCAGCCTTTCGTGCATGCATGCGATAGGGGCGGGCATCGTTCGAGGCGGCCCCGGTGCCGTCGCGATCAAGGGGCGCGGGCACCATCGGCTTGCCCCGGCCGACGGCGACCTCGACTGTGGCAACTCCGGGACAACCCTTCGCATGCTGGCCGGCATCGTCGCGAGCCATCCGTTTCGTTCCCGGCTGGTCGGCGACGCCTCGCTCAGTCGCCGCCCCATGCGACGCGTCATCGACCCGCTCACCGCCATGGGTGCCACGATCATCGCCCGTGACGGCCGCGCGCCCCTCGAAATCAACGGCGCGGGCCTCACCGCCATCGACTGGACGCCTCAGGTGGCCAGTGCGCAAATCAAGAGCGCCATCCTGCTGGCCGGCCTGGCGGCCCACGGCACGACGATCGTCCGCGAGCCGCTACCCACCCGCGACCACACCGAACGCGCATTTGACCTGTTTGGCATCACGCACGAGTCCCGGCCGGGTTACTGCGCGGTCGTGGGCGGACAGTGGCCGACTGCGCCTGCGGGGATCCTCCGCGTGCCGGGCGACCCATCGTCGGCGGCCATCTGGTCCGCGATAGCGGCCTCACATCCGGGCTGGTGGGTCGAGATCGACGGCGTCTGTCTCAATCCGCTGCGACTGGGTTTCGTACAGGCGCTGTCCCGGATGGGCGCCGAGGTGCGGCTCACAGAAACCGCCAGGGCCGGCGGCGAACTGATCGGCACGGTGCGGGTCGCATTTGGCGCGCCACGACCCGCCGCCATCGGTCCGGAAATGGTGCCCTCGCTCATCGATGAGTTGCCGGTGCTCGCTGCGTCGGCAGCACTGGGGGCTGGCCTGACGGTGTCTGGCGCCGAGGAACTGCGGGTCAAAGAGAGCGACCGCATCGCATCGCTGGCCCTCGGCTTCCGCCGTTTGGGGGTGCAGATGACGGAGCGACCCGACGGTTTCGACATCGAAGGCGGCCAACGCCCGACCGGCGGCGAGGTTGACGCGCACTTCGACCACCGGCTGGTGATGGCCTTCACGGTGCTCGCGTTGTCGGCGACCGGGCCGACCCTGATCACCGGCGCCGAGGCCGTCGCCGTGTCCTACCCCAATTTCCACGCCGACCTTCTTCAACTGTGCGGATGACGGCCGACAAGATCTATCTCGTCGGATTCATGGCGTCGGGCAAGTCCACCGTGGCCCGGCATCTGGCACAGCGCCTCCGCTGGCGGCACGAGGACATCGACGACCTGATCGAAGCGCGCGAACGGCACACGATTACGGATATCTTCGCCAAACGCGGTGAACCGTATTTCCGCGCGGTCGAGCGCGACACACTGAAGCTGCTGCTCCCCATGCGACAGGTCGTCGTGGCCACCGGCGGCGGCACATTCGCGGATCCCGACAATCGGGCGGCGATGCTGATGGACGGCCCCGTCATCTGGATCGACCTGCCCCTGGCCGAACTCATTCCGCGAATTCCGCTCGATGGCCGGCGCCCGCTCGCAGCGGATCGCCCCGCGCTGGAGCGACTCTACGCAGCGCGTGTAGACATGTACCGGCTTGCGCACCTGCGCGTCAACGCCTCGCGCGTGTCGCCCGGCGTGGTCGCAGAGCGTATCCTTGACGCGCTCATGCAACTCAACGGCTGACCATGCGCTACCTCGTGCTCAGTGACATCCACGGCAACCGGCAGGCCCTCGAGGCCGTGCTCGCCGACGCCCGGACCGTCGGGTTCGACGCCACGCTCGTGCTGGGTGATCTGGTGGGATACGGCGCCGATCCGCAGGCCGTGGTCGAGTTGACCCAGGCACTCCATCCGATGGCGATCGTGCGCGGCAACCACGATCGTGTCGCCGCAGGTATTTCCAGCGCGGCTGATTTCCACGATCAGGCGCGCGCGGCGATCGAATGGACGCGCCGCACGCTCGACCCGGCCGCGCTCGAATACATTGCGGACCTGTCCGAGGGCCCGATCGATGTTGCGCCAGGCCTGATGATCTGCCACGGGGCGCCGTTCGATGAAGATCACTACATCTTCGACACCCGCGATGCGTGGCGCGCACTGGACTTCGACGTCCGCGAGGGAGAGCCCCCCATGCTCTGCCTGTACGGCCATACGCACGTGCCGGCGGCATTCGCACGAACCACGCGGCGCGGTGTCGAGATCCTGTTACCCGATCCGGATCCCGACAACGAGGATCAGTCGCAGGTGCTGGCGTGGGACCGCACGCGCGGCATGCTGGTGAATTTCGGAGCGGTGGGTCAACCGCGCGACGGGGACCCGCGCGCGGCGTACGGCATTGTGGACGTGGATGCGCGGCGGCTGATCTTCCGGCGCGTGGACTACGACATCAAAACCGCGCAGCAGCGTATTCTCAGCGCCGGGCTGCCGGAGCGCATGGCGCGGAGACTGGACAGAGGCGCGTAGCCGCTAGCTCTGGGTCTGCTTGCGCGCCGCGCGTTCTTCGCGCCGTTTCAGCTCCATCGCGAAGGCGTCCTTCGCGGCTCGGGATCCGAGAATCCACCCCAGGACCAGCCCCAGCACGAGGATCGCCGGGACGTAGAGCACGTGCGCCATCGATGGCATCTTCCCCATCAGTGTTTCCCCGCACGACGCAGTTCGGCCAGATCCTGTTCGACCTTCGCCAGCTTGCGCCACAGCGTGAACGCGTAGAAGGCCAGCGCGACCCACGCCAGGCTATAGCCAATGAATACCAGCGGCGCGGCCGGCAGCGTCTCGCGCGGCGCGCCTTCATCGTACGCCTTGAATCCGTCCGGCATCGCCTGCTGCGCCGCGGTCAGGACCGGGACGGCCAGCAGAGCACACGTCAGCAACACTCGCTTCATCATTGCAACTCCCCTATTCATCAGCGTCGGCCAACGCCGCATCGAGATCCGTCCGCAGTTTCTCAACACGCGTGCGCAGCATGAACAACGCGGCAAACAAACACATGAACGCGACCACCGACCACCACAACGGAATGCCCATGGACGCAGGCAGACGCGGCACCACGCTCGTGAGCGGGTGCAGCGTGCGCCACACGTTCACCGACCAATACACGAACGGCACGAGGGCCATGCCGAACAGCCCCACGCCCGCCGACAGGGTTTCGGAGCCGGGGCCGCCAAAGCGGCGCAGCAGCGTGAACGACCAATAGAGCAACCACATCACCAGCGTGGACGTCAGACGCGCGTCCCACACCCACCACACGCCCCACGCTTTGCGCCCCCACAGCGGTCCGGTGACCAGTGTGATCAGACCAAACACGATGGCGAGTTCTGCGGCCGCAACGGCGATGCGATCGGCTCTGGGGCTGCGGCCGGCCATGAGATAGATCGCGCTGGCCACGCCGCAGATGACGCTCGACACCATGAAGATCATGGCGCTCGGCAGATGGACGTAAAAGATCTTCTGCACGAGCCCCATGGTCACTTCGGGCGGGGCCGCGTCGATCATGAACGGGGACGCGGCGAGCATCGCCGCGGCCACGAGCAGCAAAACCGGGACAGTGCGTGTCATCAAGTCCTCCTCACTCCCCCAGCAACGGACCGCAGGTCCAGAGCGAGAGCGAGAGAAATACGGCGTCAAAGGATACCAGCATCCCGAGCCACATCCGCGCGACGGCGATGTCGGTCTCCGGCGTGAACAGCGCGTTGGTGCCGCGCACGCCCGCGATGATTACGGGGACGATGATCGGAAACAGCACGACGGGCAGCAGGACGTCGCGCGAACGGGCCCGCACGAGCATGGCCGCAAACAGCGTGCCCACCGAGGCGAAGCCCAGCGTGCCGGCCGCCAGCAGCGCAAACAGCAACCACGGCGCACGACCGAGCGGCGCCTGGAAGAACAGCCCCGTCAGCGGCACGAGTACGACTTCGACGCCGGCCAGCAGGAGCAACACCGCCAGCAACTTCCCGAGATACACGGCCGGCCGCTCCACCGGCGACAGCAACAGTCCGCGCAACGTGTCGTGCTCGCGTTCGCGTTCAAATGTCCGAGTGAGCGCAATGGTGCCAGAGAACGTCAGTGTCACCCAGAGAATGCCGGACGCCGAACCCGCGGGAATCGTGCTGTCTTCCTGCACGAAGCTGAACGCGAAGATCAGCACCGCGGTGACCGCAAAGAAGAGCGTCGTGTACACGAGCTCGCGGCTTCTCGACTCGACCTTAAGATCCTTCTCGGCGATGAGCCAGGCGCTGCGCAGGACGCCCATCAGGCCGCGTCACCCGCGAGCGCTGCGCGGTAGCGCTCGATCAGGGGCAAACCGTCAGACGGCAACTCGCGGCACCGGCCGCGATTCACGCACGCGGCGCGCGTGGCAATGCGGGCTGCGTAATCAAAATCATGCGTCGCTGCAAACACGATGGCGCCGTTCTGCCCAAGTTCATTGATGCGGTCGACCAGCGCGTCTGCGGATCGATCGTCGAGGCCGGTGAAGGGCTCGTCGAGCAACACCAGCCGCGGCCCATGCAACAACGCGCGCTCGAGGGCGAGACGCTGGCGCATTCCTCGCGAGAATCCCCCAACGCGATCGTCGGCCCGATCCGCGAGGTTCGCGCGCTCGAGCCCACGCTCCACCTGCCCCGTCACGTCCGGCAGACCGTAGAGCCGCGCCGCGAACGTGAGGTTCTCGCGAGCGGTCAGATCCGTGTAGAGGAACAACTCATGCCCGAGGAAGCCGATGCGCCCCCGCAACGCGTCACCGACGCTCGCAGCGGTCACCGTGCCGTAGCGCACCGCACCGGCCGTGGGCCGCATCAGCGAGGAGAGAATACTCAGCAGTGTGGACTTGCCGGCGCCATTCGGGCCGAGCAACGCGATCACGTCACCCGCCACCGCGTCGAGCTTCACGTGCGACAACGCCCGTCGGCGTCCGAACGTCCGCGAGACGTCGTCAATCGCGACGCGATCAAAATCCACGCGGCCGGCGCTCATGCGCGCCGAAAGCCCTCGCGGAGCCCGATCACCAGAAACCCGATCGCCAGGGTCAGCGCCAGATAACGCGGCCAGCGCGGGTGATGCGGCAATCCCGTCACGTCGAAGCTCAGCGTGCCGCCG
>CAYHEX010000150.1:0-8119 GCA_964355365.1 uncultured Solibacteraceae bacterium
CATCGGACTAAAAGCCGGCTTCGGAGAACTGGGGCGGCACGGCTCGATCATCAACCCCACACTCGGTCCGCTCTTTCGCATGGGCAGCATCGCCACCTCTATTGATCTGGCGATCGACCATCCGATCGACGCCGGCATCGCGAAGTTCTGCGACGCGTGCCGCGCGTGCCGCAAGTTCTGTCCGCCAAAC
The DNA here is from genome assembly GCA_964355365.1 of uncultured Solibacteraceae bacterium. GTDB lineage: Bacteria > Acidobacteriota > Vicinamibacteria > Vicinamibacterales > SCN-69-37 > SCUN01. The sequence continues at coordinate 191 of CAYHEX010000150.1, forward strand.
GCGATACCCGACCACCGGAGCGCCGAGGCGGGCAAAGACCACCTCGGCAACGACCGCTATCAGGTCGACACCGGCCGCTGCTTTCCGTACTTCGCCGCGAATTCGTACTGCTCCATCTGTTTGCCCGTCTGCGCCTACAACCACAAAGAGTGGGCGCGTGACTTCGACGGCTGCGCGACGAAGATCTTCCCGGTCGTCGTCCGCGCCGATGCGCCGCCGCCGGCCGATCTGCCGGACGCGACGCACAGTCACGCGTATCCACACATCAACCGACTCGCGGCGAGGGTCACGTTCTGAGCTCCGCCGCCACACCATCCCGTCGGCTCGGCACGTGGGGAGCCATGGCGATGGTCATCGGCCAGACCGTCGGCGTCGGCATCTTTCTGGCGCCGGCAACGATGATCCGTGCGCTCGGCGACCCCACGCGCGCGCTCGCGGTCTGGATTCTGATGGGCGCGCTCAGCACGGCCGGCGCGCTGTGCTATGCCGAGCTCGCGACGCGGTTTCCGCAGGCGGGCGGCGGCTATGTGTTTCTCCGTGAAGGATTCGGGCGACGGTGCGCGTTTGTCTACGGCTGGATGGGGCTCATCGTCATTGATCCCGGTCTGACGGCCGCGCTCGGCATCGGTCTCGCGCAGTATCTGCTGGCCACCGTCGGCGGCCCTCCGCATCTGGTGCCCGTCGTCGCCATCGCGTCGATCGTCACATTTGGCGCGCTGACGATTTCCGACATGAGCGTCAGCGCCCGTCTCGTGCGATGGACCGCGGCAGCGAAGTTGGTCATCGTCGCCGTCCTCATAGGCGCCGCGCTCGTTGCGGCGATGCAGCACCGCGTCGTCACCGCGGCCGACGTCGCGCTGCCGCCACTGTCGATGTCCGCGCTCGCCGCGGCCACGATCGGCGCCTTCTTCGCGTTTGGCGGGTGGTGGGAACTGGGACGGATGGCCGGTGAAGTGGAATCGCCGAGCCGCACCATGCCGCGCGCGTTCATCGGCGGCATCGCCGTGGTGACGGCGATCTACGCCGCCGCCACCGTGGCGTTCATGCTGAGTGTGCGTGGACCGGTCGCCGACTCTGACGAAGCCTACGTTGCCGTTGTCGGCGCTGCGCTCTTCGGCAGTGCCGCCGGTCGAATCCTCTCCGCCATGGTCGTGATCGCCGTCGCAGGCTGCCTGTCGGCCACGTTGTTCAGTTCACCGCGCCTGTATGTCGCCATGGCGCAGGACGGGTTGTTTCCCTCACGGTTGGCTCGGTTCGACACGCGACGAGGCACGTCCGCGTTGCTGACGATGATTCAGGTGGGCCTGGCGTCGGGCCTGGTCGTGTTGGGAACGTTCGACCAGATCCTCGGCTACTTCATTCCTGGCGCCGTCTTGTTTCTCGGCTTGTCGGCCAGCGCGGTGCTGGTGCTGCCGCGCGTGAAGCGGGACACCGCGATCTTCCGCATCCCCCTCTACCCGTTGCCGCTGGTGCTGTTCCTGATCCTGATCACCGTGATGCTGGTGCTGTTCAGTGTCGGGTCGCCAACGCAGACGGCCATCGGCGCCGCGATTCTGCTGCTCGGCATTCCGGCGTCATACCTCGTGATCCCAGCGCGGAAAAGCTAGCTCTTCTTCTTCGCCGCCGGCCGTCGTGATGACGCCGCCTGGCGCGGAGCGCGCGTCTGCGTCTGCGGTCGGCGGCGCGACTTGCCCTTCGCCGGCGCCGGCGTGCCGTCAGCCGTCAACGGTTCGGCCACGTTGCCGTTCACGTCATTCGGGTCGACGTCGTCTTCACCGGGTTCAACCACCACGGCGTCCACGACTTCTGGTCCGGTCGTGATGACGATCGGCTCCATCTCTTCCGGCAGCGGCGTGCTGGCGGCGGCAAGAACGGCCGGTGCGCTGCTGCTCTGGAACACGCGGATCACGCCCTGACGGTCGCGCTCCATGCGGACGACGTTGTCCTTGTGCGCGGCGCGCAACAGATCCGTCAGGTTCGCGAATCCGTAGGCACGCTCATCGAGCGGGGGCGTGGCGGCGCGCATCACCTGCTTCACGTTGCGCAGGTACAGCGGCCACTTGCGAATCTCGGCAGCAGTCAGCAGCCGCGCGAACTCGCGCAGCCCTTCGGCCGGCGTACCCGTGATGTCCACGGGCGCGGACGACGCGGGCACGGCCTGCGGCGCGGAGGTTGAGGCCGCGGGCGCCTGGCGTTCGTGTCGCGCGTGGTGCGGCTGCGCCTGCGCGACCGGCGCGGGCGCGCCGTTGCCGTTGCCGTCGTCGTGCGATGTCTGGCTGACGGCTTCCATCGAAGTCGGCGCGCCTTCAGCCGGACTGATCATCCAGCCGCCCTTGCCCTGCGTCACTTTCAGGACGCCGGCCTTCTCGAGTTTCTGCGCAAAGTCGCGGAACGAGCTCGCGCCGTACGACCGCTCGTCGAACGTGGAGTCGAGTTGCAGCAGCGTCGTCTTGAGCAGGCCGAGCGGCGGCGCGCCGTCGCGTTCGGAGAGCACGCCCATTGCGCGCGTCACGAGTGGGAGCGCCTTGTCGATCGTCATGCGATCCGACTTGGCTTCGCCGCCAGGCCCGGACTGACGACGATGACCGCCGCCCGTGCTGCGCACGAGGTTCTCGTACGCGATGAACTCGTGGCAGTTGCGCTTCATGATTTCGCTCGTGAACTGCCGGCCGCCGACGACAAAGACTTTCTTGTCGTACTGCTTGAGCTTTTCCACGAGGCTGATGAAGTCGCTGTCGCCGCCGACGATGACGAAGGCGTTGATGTGCGGGTGCGTGAACGCCATTTCGAGCGCGTCGAGCGCGAGGTTGATGTCGGCGCCGTTCTTGTCGCCGCCCGGCGTCATGTTGCGCTGCACCATGCGGATGGCGTGCTGGCTGAGGGCCCGGCTGTAGCCGCCGGCGCGCTGCCAGTCGGAGTAGGCCATCTTCGAGACGACCTCGCCGCGCTCTTTGAGGGCTTCAAGCACGAGGCCGGCGTCGAACGACGCGCCCAGGGTGTTCTTGACACCGATTTCGATGTTGTCGAAGTCGATAAATACAGCAATACGGAGACGTTCTGATGGAGTCACAAAATCCTTAAAACCGAGGGAAGTGCCTTGCGGTGCTTCTAGTCTACCCCACCCGGTATGACGAGCGTCATACCGGGCGGCCCCGGCCCGGGAGTACTACTTAGCCTCCCCGGGAGGGACCATGACACGACAGATTCGCTTCGCCGCCCTTGTGCTCGCCGCCGCTCTTGTGACGTTCGCCCGCGGCCCGGTCGCCGCCGCTGTCCCGCAGGGCAAGGACATCGTTGAGACTGCTATCGCGGCGGGGTCATTCAAGACGCTGGTGGCAGCTGTTCAGGCCGCTGACCTGGTGATGCAGCTCAAGGGACCGGGCCCGCTGACCGTATTTGCGCCCACCGACGAGGCATTCGCCAAGATCCCCAAGGCCGACCTCGACGCGCTCATCAAGGACAAGGTCAAGCTGGCCAAGGTCCTGACCCACCACGTGTTCGCCGGCAATGCGAACTCCAAGGATCTGGCGATGTTGAAGGACCTGTCGGTCGCTGACGGTGGTCGCCTGCCGATCATCATCGGGAAAGGCAGCCTCCGTATCGGCGGCGCGATGATCATCAAAGCCGACGTCACCGCGACCAACGGCATCATCCACGTGATTGATACTGTGCTGATTCCCAAGTAGTTGAACTCGGGCCCCTGGACTCTATGCTTCCAGAGCGCGATGCAGGCTGAGCCCGCCCGCGAAGTCCTGTAGGCGCGTTCGCAAGAACGTGCGCCCCCGGTGAAGGCGCGACTTCAACGTCTGCGTCTTCACCTTCAGCACCTTGCTGGCTTCCTCAGTGGACATCCCCTGCAGGTCGCGCAGCATCACGGGGATGCGATAGACCGTTGGCATGTCGCGCAGCGCCGCGGTCACCGCGTCGCGCATCTGACGCCGCATCACGGATTCGTCGCCGAGATTGGACCAGTCGGCCACATCGAAGACCGGGTGGGCGCTGTCACCGAAGTCATCGCCTGATCGCGCGGCCAGGTCTCCGGCCAGCACTTCGTGCGGGCGGCTGAACCGTCCGTTACGCAGGCGCGACATCGCCGTGTTGAACGTGATGCGGTAGATCCAGGAGGACAGCGCGGACTCGCCGCGGAACAGTTCGATCTTGTTCACGACCTTGAGGAGGACATCCTGGGCCACTTCCTCGGCGTCTTCCCAGTTCTTCATGTACCGGAACGACAGTTGATGAATCATCGGGCCGTACTCGGACGCCAATTCCGCCGCCGCCCCCGCCTCGCCCCGCTGCAACCGCCCCGCCAGTTCCATGTCCGTCCCTCGGTCCCGCATTTCGTGCCTCCACCAGACAGAACACCGCAGAGGCAGAAACTATTCCCATTCACAAAATTGGGGGAATGGGGGAATGGGGGAATGGGAGAGTGAGAATGAGGAAATGTGAGAATGGGCGACTGAGGGAATGCCCCGGTTTCATTGAGGCATTGCCTCATTCGGTGATCTATTCCCCCATTCACCCAATCCCCCATTCACCCATTAACTAATGGGGGTCAACGGGTCTCCGTCTCAGGAGAATCTTGTGAGCGAAACTTCGACCTTGCGGGTGGGCGCTTTTGCCGAGCGCCACTGGACGAGGATGGGGGTCTGGTAGGTGCCTTCGATGAGCGCGCCGGTGCCCGGCGCGGCGGAATCGGACACGAGCAGGTCAACCGTCCGGCGCATGCGCATGAATCGCGAGGCGGGCGCTTCGAGGCTGCGCGCAACGAGCCGTTCGATCATCGGGGCCTCGATGCCGAGCGCGTCGAGCAGGCGGTTCACGGCGTGCGGCAGATCGTATTTGGCGTACGCGCGCGCTTTGCTCGGCACGGCACGCGGGTCGTTCCACACGTGCTTCACTTTTTCGGTCGCGAACCGCAGCGGGTGCTGCAGCACTTCCGCCAGATCGTGCTGCATCAGCAGCGTTTCGTATTCGTTCACCGTGAGGCTGGCGTGCTGTTCGTTCAGCGCCAGTTCAAGTCGGACGCGGCCCTTGGTGACGCCGTGCTGCTTGATGAGATCGGCCACGGTGCTGTAGACGCCGAGCTTCACACCGCGCAGGTTGATCGCGTCGATCGGGTGCGACGACACCGGAATTTCGAGTGTGGTCCGCGCCACTTCTTCTTCGTGGTTGTAGCCGACGATGGTCGTTTGGCGGCGGCGCGGCACCCCCTTGTAGGTGCCGTCCAGATCCACGAGGTACACCGGACCCGGCTTGCGGGCGTCGTCGGTCACACAGGCGCGGAGCCCGCCCGTGATGAAGGCCAGATGCGAGTCCGCGTTGGTGGGCTCGTTTTCCTTTTGCTCGGGCGCAAGCTCGTGACGATGCTCGAGTTGGTCGTGCCGGTAGCCGGCACCCTCTGGGAACATCGTGCGAAAGAGGTCGATGTAGGGGCCCACGCCGCCGAAGCGCGAGTAGAGCCTGGCCGCAAGTCGCTGCGAGAGGAACCCCGCGGTGGAATGCTGCGAGGCATACATGTGGCGCGCGAATCCGTCGAACGCGTCTCCGTGGGTTTCGGCGGCGCGTGCACGCACGTCAAACACGTCAAAGCGATCCCGGGGCGTCAGGGCGAGTGAAAGCTCAAGTGGTACCAAGCAGAAACAGTCTATTTCAAACCCGGGAAAAAGAAACTGGCGCGACCTTCGGGGGAAACCCGGGATCGCGCCAGAGATGTGGTCGCGGAAACGACCGCGTTGCTAACTAGACCGGAACGACGTTCGCGGCCTGCTTGCCCTTCGGCCCGTCAACGATTTCGAACGAGACCTGCTGACCTTCCTTGAGGCTCTTGAAACCCGACGCTGCGATAGCGGAGAAATGAACGAAGAGATCCTGGCCGCCATCGCTGGGGGTAATGAAGCCAAAGCCCTTGGAATCGTTGAACCACTTGACAGTACCTGTTGCCACGTTAGACCTCCCGGTCCATAAAATGCTCAAAACGAGCACACAACAGTGTAAGCCAGCGGGGTCGAATCGGTACCCCCCAGTACCGAAAATATGACGAGCGGTTCTGTTTTAGAGCTGTTATGGATCTAATATGGATCCATGGCGGTCAGTCTATCTATTAAGAACGTCCCGGAAGAAATCGCCGCGGCGTTGCGCGAGCGCGCCAAGGCCAATCACCGATCCGTTCAGGGAGAACTGATGGCCATCCTCGAAGCGGCCGTGCGCCCCAGGCCGGCCGCCGCCGCCGCGTTGATCGTCGACTAAGGTCCGACCTCTTTCCCCGAGAGCGCGATCAGCGCGCCCAGCATGGTCAACACGGTCTGACGCGCATTGGCGTCGCCCTTGTGCATCAGGAAATCACACAGCTTCATCGCGCGCATGTGTTCGGCAGTATAGCGGCCGGCTCGGGGGCCGGTGCGGCCGCGGCTGGCGAAACGCTCATCGAGCACACAGCGGCCTGAAGTGGAAACCGGGCACTTCTCGGTCGGGCCTGCGGGGCCAGCCGTGAAGAACGAGGACACGGGCACTTGCAGGACCTTGGCGAGTTTGTTGAGTGTGCGAATGGACGGCATCAACCGGTCGCCTTCAAGGCGCGACAGGTAGGCCACGCCCAATCCTGCGGTGTGGCTCAGCTCGCGCTGCGTCAGGTGGCGCTGGTGGCGTAGTTCCGCAATCGTTGATCCGAGACTGCTCATGACAAGGCGGATTATGCCATTTTTGTCAATATCGCCACAAAAACCGATTGCCTAAGATGGCACGCAGGCCTACGTTGTCAGCTGGAGGCCTGTTATGTCCCGCGCCAATCTCCGCCACACACTGTTCGTTAGAGTCCTTCTCGTCGCGCTTGTCGCGACGCCGGTCCTGCTCGCTCAAAGCGGGCACGCTGCCGAGCGTATGCAGCTCCTGACTACGCGCGCATGCGATCGATGCAATCTCAGCGGCGAAGATTTTAGCCGGCTGGATCTCAAGGGCGTGTCGTTGTCGAACGCCACACTGACGAACATCAAGTTCTACAAGACCGATCTCACCAACGCGAATCTGGGCGGCGCCAATCTCACAAACGCCGTGCTGTCGTTCGCGAATCTTTCAAACGCCAATCTGGGCGGCGCCAATCTGGCGGGCGCGAATCTGGCCGGAGCGGTTGCCGCCGATCTCGCCGCGGCGATCACCACCCACACGACCACCTGCCCTGACGGCACGGCTGGTCCCTGCCGGTAGTTTCAAGGAGCGCATCATGGCGACTGTGTTGCTTCACAGGAATCAATTCCTTCGCGTCGTGGCGTTGCTGTGCCTCGTCGCACTGATCGTCACCGTCAGAAGTTCCGTGGCGCCCTACGCCGCGGGCAGCGCGCCGAGCAAGATGACATTCAAAGTGGTCTCGAGTTGCGGCGGCGGCACGTTTACATTGCGCGCCAACGGCAGTCCGATCGCGACGATGGCGGCCTCGACCAGTTGCGTGTGCGCGGAATCAGTCCGGCAAGTGGTGATCACGGATCCCGCCGCACTGGCCTTGATCGGCGCGCCGGGCTGCACGGACTACACGTTGACCGACTCGAGCGTCACCTACGTGTCCTGGGCCAAGGTCATCGTGAATCGTCGGGACGGCGCGGAAACCACCTGCGTCGCGAATGGCAGCGGCGGGTGTGTCAGCGAGAATCCGGATTTCTGCGCGGGGTACCAGTACGGAGCGTCATGGGGGCCAGGGCCTCGTCCGGACAACGACGGTGATGGGCAGAACAACTGCGTCGACCCCGACATCGACAGCGACGGCGTCGCGAACGCGGTCGACAACTGCTCGATGACCGCGAATCCAACGCAGGTTGACAGCGACCACAACAGCTTCGGTGACGCGTGCGACCCGGTCGATGTCGACGGGGACGGCGTGTGGAATGTGGCAGACAACTGCCCGTTCATCGCCAACGCCGCGCAGACCGACACCGATGA
>CAYHEX010000150.1:8219-10237 GCA_964355365.1 uncultured Solibacteraceae bacterium
ACCTATACCGGCAGCGCCGGCCAGCCGTTCACCGCCACCGTGCGCGTGGTCGACACATCGGGGAGCGCCTACACCGATACGTTCAAGGTCGTCATCGCACCCAACACGCGCGAGACGAAGGTGAACATGGCCATCGACAAAGGCCTGTGGCGATTGCACACACGAATGAATCGGACGACGTCCGACGGCCAGCCATCCGCGTATTGGAGAGGCTGGTCGCAATATGTTCAGGTGGCCACGGCATCGACCGTCCAGGCATTTGAGATCAATAACCATCGAGAAGCGGGCGATCCGTCGAGAGATCCGTACGTGAACGACACCAGGATGGGCCTCCGCTACATTCTGAGTTCGCAGCACGGCACGCTGCAGCGCATGGACGTGCCGTCGCAGAATGGCAACAACCCGGACGCGAACGGCAATGGCTACGGCCTCGTCGTCAGCCCGACGGACCATTCGCCGTACATCAACGGCCAGATCATCGACGCCATCGTGGCCAGCGGCACGCCGGACAAGACGGCCGACGTGGGTCAGGCCACGTACGTGCTGGGCCGCACCTACAAGAACATCGTCCAGGACATGCTCGACGGCTACTCCTACGGGATCGCTGACAACACGGGCGGCTGGCACTACACGTATCAATCCACGACGGGCAACAATGACACGTCGGCGTCGCACTGGTGGGCCATTGGCGTGCTCGCGTCGCGCGCCTGGGGGCTGGATGCACCGGCCTGGGTGAAGAACATCCAGAGGACCATCGGCATTCCGCTCATGCAGGCCTATCCGGGAGACTGCCACTTCGGCTACACGAACAACACCAGCGCCCTTTGGGACAGCGGCACGAACGTCACCGCGGCCGGCCTGATTCTGATGAACGCGGACGGCTTCGCGAAGACGGATCCGCGCTTCACCTGCGCCGAGGGCTATCTCGCCTCGCTGTTCAACAGCTCGCTCGGCAACTTCTACACGATGTACCAGACCACCAAGGCGATGCGCACGGCCACCAACGCCGCCGGTGCCACATCGCCGATCACGATGCTGAACGGCACGATTGACTGGTACGCCCGTTACGCGGACTACATGATCGATCGGCAGAACGCACTCGGCACGGGTCAGATGGACGGGCTCAGCGGAACGGCGGGGCAGTACATCATCGACGACATGGGCACATCGTGGGCGGTCATCATGCTCTCGCCCTCGCTGTTCCAGTTGCCCCCGACCGCGTCCTGCACGGCCAACCCCGCGACGATCGGCACACACGGCGGCGTTGTCACCTTCGATGCGTCCGGGTCGTTCCATCCGGATCCTCTGGCAACGATCAGGTCCTACACATGGAACTTCGGCGACGCCTCGACCGGGTCGGGAGTGACGACATCGCATACATACGCGCAACCGCCGAGCTTCCCCACCACCCGCAACGCCACTGTGACCGTCGCCGACTCGAACGGCAACACGTCCACTGCGTCGTGCCCGGTCCAGATCGTCAACACGAACGTGCCGCCCGCGGTCAAGGCCGGGGGTCCGTACACGTTCTGCATGGGCACACCGGTCCTGCTTGCGGCAACCGCCAGCGATGAAGATGGCACGATCGCATCGACGGGCTGGGACCTGACCGTGCCCGTGAACTTCTCAAGCCTCGACGCCACCGGCCTCTCCGTCAACGCGACGGCCGCATTCACCGCGCTTGGCGCCGGCACCTACGATATCGGCTTCCTCGCCACCGACAGCGACGGCGCCACCAACTCGGCGTTCGGCACGGTGACGATGCTCGCGGCAAACAACCCGGCGTGCAACCAGCCGCCGACGGCGGTCAATGACTCCGCGTCGACGTTCAGCGGAACACCGGTGACGATCGCAGTACTCGCGAACGACACGGACCCGGACAGCAACACGCTGACCGTGAGTGCGACCGGCGCGCCGAGCCACGGCGCAGTGGTGATCAACAGCAACGGCACGATCACCTACACACCGGTGACCGGCTGGGCGAGCACGGACACGTTCACGTACACGATCGATGACGG
>CAYHEX010000151.1:0-10108 GCA_964355365.1 uncultured Solibacteraceae bacterium
CCTCATGGACGTCGCGGGCGGGGAGGGTGTCGGTGAGGGCCCGGGCGATCGCGCGGCTGACCGGATGGACCGAATGCGCCGCGAGCCTCCGCACGAGCAGCCATTCCGCGTCACTGAAGCCGGCGTGGGTGACCGTGGCGTCAGCCGCCGCCGTCGTGAGCGTGCCGGTCTTGTCGAACGCGATGGTATCGACGCGGCTGAGGTCGAGCGCAACGGCTGAATTCTTGAGATAGAAGCCCGCGCGACCCAGCACTCCCATCGCGGTGCCGAGCGTCATGGGCGCGGCCAGCGTGAACGCGCAGGGGCACGCGATCACCAGGACGGCCGTGGCCACTTCTGCCGCCTTTCGTCCATCCGGCCACCACGCCATGGCCCCAACGACGGCCAGCGTCATGGCGATGACCGTGAACCACCATCCAAATCGGGCCAGCACGCTGGTGAGCCAGTGCGCCTTCACCTGCTCGAACACGGGATCGGCCCACAGTCCCGCCAGACGGCTGTGGGAGACCGCGCGCGCCACGGTCATCCGCAGCGCGCGACCGGTGACGCGACCGCCTGCCTGGACGATGGCGCCGCGTTCCACATTCACGGGCACCTGTTCCCCGGTGACAAACGCGTAGTCGATGGCGCCGTGGGCGTCGAGCAACACCGAGTCGGCGGGCACCACTTCCTGTGGACGCACCGCGATGGTGTCGCCGGGCCGCAGCGATTCGACACGGGTCAGCACCAGTGCGCTGTCGCGTTCGACGCGCACCGACAGCGGCAGAAACGACTGCACGGTGCGGTCGAAGGCGATGCTCTCGAAGGCCTTCTGCTGAAACAGCTTGCCGATCAGCAGGAAGAAGACGAGGCCGGAGAATGAGTCGAGAAAGCCTTCGCCGGCGCCCGCGAGAATCTCGACGGCACTGCGGCCGAACAGCACGGCGAGCCCGAGGGCGATCGGGACGTCCAACGTGATCGTCCGGCCGCGCGCGGCCGACCAGGCCGCGCGAAAGTAGTCGCCGGCACTGTAGAGCAGCACGGGCAGCGAGAACGCCAGGTTCAGCACGCCAAACAGTTCCTGGAACTGCGGCGGCAGGGGCGCGCCATTGGCGTACCGCGGGATGCTGAAGAGCATGACGTTGCCGAAGGCGAACCCCGCCACGCCAATCTTCAAATACAGACTGCGCCGCACCGCCGGCACGCCGGCCGCCGGTTCCTGATCGAGCACGGGCTCGTAGCCGAGCGAGGCCAGTTGCTCCGCCACGGCACGCAGCGAGATGTCACCGGCCCGGAACTCCACGGCCACCGTGCGATTCATCAGGTTGGCTTCCGACCGCACGATGCCCGGATGGAAGCGCCACAGTTGTTCCAGCAGCCAGAGACAACTGGCACAGTGCATGGACGGCGTCGGAAACACCACGCGCGAGAGGCCGCTGCTGCGCGGTGTGACGAAGCGTCGGGCCACTTCTGGATCGTCAAGCGCGGCAAACCGGCTCGGGTCGCGCTCCGAGGCCGCGCGCTGCGACGTCCCTGGCCGGACATCACACGTATAGAAGGCCGTCATGCCGTGCGCCGACAGCAGCGTGAACACCGACTCGCAACCGCCGCAGCAGAACGTGCCCGACTCCGTGATGACCGCCGCGCGGTCGCACGCGTCGCCGCAATGGCGGCAGACCGTCGGCGCCAGCGCCTGGGCTGGAGCAACGACGGCCCGATCAAAGGCGGCCGAAAGTGAGGTCAACAGGGAGCCTGCATGGAACAGTGTTGTCTCACGTGAGCAAGATACAGGCCAGAAGGCTCCAAGGTGAATTTTGTGATTGCCGGAAATTCGACAGCCAAAACCGCCGAATTTTCGGCACCATGCGTGGAATTTTGCCGAAAATGCGGCAACCAGACCCAGCCTGCCCTTACGGGACTCCGGCACGGACCGTGCAAAGATGGGGAGGCATGCGGCAATTCCAGCCGCGCTTAGGAGCTGAGTACATGTTGAATGTTCGATCAATTCTGGGGACGACGATGATGGTGGCCTGCGTCGTGGGCGCTACGCCGATTGAAGCGCGCCAGACGGCACGCACCATCACGCTGACGGTGAACGACCCCGTGGGCGAGAAGATGTCGTACAGCCTGAAGCAGATCACGGCCAAGCCCGGCGAGAAGCTGAAGGTGCGCATCGTGTCGATCGCCCAAACGCCGAAGATCGTGATGGCGCACAACTTCATGCTGCTGAAGGAAGGCACCAACCTCAAAGCGTTCACCGACGCGGCAGCCAACGCGCGCGCGACCGACTACGTGCCGCCGGCGTTCAAGGCCGCGATCATCGCGCAGACCGCGATGGCGGGCCCAGGCGAGACCATGGAAGTCACCTTCACGGCCCCCACCAAGCCGGGGAAATACGTGTTCCTCTGCAGCTTCGCCGGCCACTGGGCCGCGGGCATGACCGGTGACCTCATCGTCAAGTAGGGAACTCGACTGCTGAGGCACGCATGTCGTCGATGATCGATCGCGAGAAAGTGCTGGCCGTGCTGCTGAAGCGGTTTCCGCAGGCGGCTCTCAACGATGTCGCCGCCGCCGCCAACGCCATCGTCGGGTTGGACCCGGAATACGCCCCAGTGGCAGCGGCAGAGCTGGCCCGCTTTGAATGCGAGGCCGGCGCGCATACCTACTCAACCCGCCACGTCGCCAACGGCGACGTGCGGGTGTACGTCAGGCAGAGAAAGACCAGTTAAGGGCAAAGGGCAGAGGGCAGAGGGCAAAGGCGAGGGGAAAGGTCAGAGGTCATAGGAAGGAATAGGCCGAAGGTCGCGACGCGTGTTCCTTGGCCCTTTCCCTTCCTTTTACCTTTCACTTCTTCCCTCGCCTCTGCCCTTTGCCCTCTGCCCTTTGCCCTTGCACTACCTTCGCCGCCGTGATCTTGTCGCCGAGCTGGAGCCGGTCGACGGCCTCGATGCCCTTCACGACACGTCCAAGCGACGTGAAGTTGCCTTCGTTGTGGGGCTGCGGTGTGTTGCCGAGTGTGTAGCCCGGCCGGCCGGTATCCAGTCCCGACGACGCCCAGCTGAGATTGCCGCGCGTGAGTCCGTGCCGGTTCACTTCATCGCGGAGCGTGCCGGCGTTACGAATCGCGCGCTGCTGCGCCACGAAGTTCGGCACCACGCGCCCGAATTCCGTGTTCACGATTTCGCCGGACTCGACGACCTGCATCAGATACTCCACGCCGAACGGCGCGTCGCCCGGATAGAGCTCCACGTCAATTTGTCCGCGCGGTGTGGTGAGCACGACATGCGGGCGCGGGGCGCCGTTGTAGTCGGGCACGATCCACTGCGTCACCAGCGCGCGGTACTCCGCGTCGGCGCGCGCGACCAGCGCGGGTCGGGTGGGGCCGCCTCGGCCGGCCGCACCACCGCCTTGACGACCGGCCCCCGCCGCGGGCTGTCCCGAGGCCGCTTGCGCGGCGCGTGCGGCCGCGGCGTCGAGTTGGCGAGCGATACGCGCGGCCTCGTCCCTCGCCGTGGTGTTCGGACTCTGCGCCAACTCCGCGGCAAGTGCCCGTGCGGCGCCCTCATCAAGGGCGGCCAGCGGCGCGAGTCCGGCGATGCGCAGCGCCAGCGGCTGCCGCGCTCCGGTCGCCGCGACGAGCAGGGGCGTGATGCCGACGGCGCGCGAGGGGAACCGTTGCAGGCTCTCTATTGCGGAGATCGACATCCACGTGTCACTGGATTGCAGGGCCTTCACGGCCGCATCAAACGACGCGTCATCGTCATAGCGCGCCGACGGCAGCGCGGCATCGAACGCCACCAGCGCGCGAACCGCTTCCGTGCGTACGCGGCGATCGGGATCATTCAACGCCTGCCGCAAGCGCGCGGATGCCGTGGCCAGCGGCACGCTCGACTGCGAGACCACCGCTGCGGTCAATCCACGGACGGCCCAGAAACGCACCTCAGCTGCGGCATCGGCCGTCAGCGTGAGTAGGGCGGGCGTCGCGGCCGGATTCCTCGGACGGAACAACGCCCACGCGGCGCGCCAACGCACCTCGACATCGCGGCTCGTCGTCCATCGGACGATCGGCGCGGGATCCTCCATGGTCGGGAAGCGGCCGATGGAGAGGAGGGCCTCGCCGACGACGACCGCGGGCGAGCTCATTGGTGCCGCCGCCAGAAAACCGGCGAGCGCGTCGTGAGCTGCTCGTCCCGGCGGCGTCAACGGCTGGGGTGGGGTGGCCGCCGCGGGCGCCATCTTCCCGAGTGCCTGCGCGGCCTCCCTGCGCACGGCCGATGCGGCGCGGGGGTTGGACAGCAATGCGCCGAGCCAGGCGATGGCGTCGGCGTCCTTGAGCTGGCCGGTCGCGAAGGCCACGGTGGCGAGCAGTTCAGGATCCGTTTCTCCGTGCAGCGATGCCAGTATCGCGCGGCCTTGGTCGTTCACGATGCGGCCGACCGACATGATGGCGCGGCGCTTCACCTCGGGATGCGCCGAGGCGACCAGGCGAGTGAGCGTCGCTTCGTCAAACTGCCGGGTGTCTTCCAGTTTCAGGAGCGTGGCGATGTTGTCGATGTCCGTGGCCGACAGGGTGGGCCTCGATGCTCGCTGAGCCAGGGTCGGCGGCGTCGACAGCAGGGCACAGGCTGTGAGGAGGCAGGCCGCCATGACGATGCGCATAGGCCCGAGAGTGTACTCCCGGGAACCGGGCCCCTGCGCTATGATCGCGCCTTACGTTTATGCCGGATTTTCGGCAAAGGAGCACAGATGAACCGGAAGATGACGTGGGCTGCAGCCGGCATGGCGGTGGTTCTGGGTTTGGGAATCGTGGCGGCGGCTGAGAAGGCGCCGGAAGACTACGTGAAGGCCATGAAGGCGATCAACACCGCCAACGGGCAGCTGCGCACGCTGGTGCCGGCCAAGGACTTTGATGCGATTGCGACGGCGGCCGCCGGTCTGAAGCCGTCGGTCGAATTGACCGCCAAGTTCTGGGCGGACAAGAAAGTCGAAGACGCCACCAAGTGGTCGGCCGACGTCGTCAAGGCGGTCAGCGATCTCGAGAAGGCCGCGAAGGCCAAGGACGAGGCGGGCGTGACGGCCGCGGCCGGCGTGATCAGCGGCAGCTGCCGCACGTGCCACACGGCGCACCGCACCGAGCGGCTGCCCGACGGCACCTACGAAATCAAGTAGGCGCTACTCGTAATACTTCTTGTACATCCCTCGGCGGAAGATGATTCCGCCGAGGGGCCCCAGCCAGTTGAGGACGTGGTGCATGTAGCCCAGGTCCATCAGCTCGATCAGATTGCCGTCGAAGTCGCGCACGAAGAAGAACGTGTGGCCGCGCGGTGACTTCTCCGGCTTGCAGACGATCTCCACGCCTTTGCTCACCAGGTAGTCGTGCCACTTCTGCGTGTTCCGCACGTTGAACGAGATGTGCGTGAGCCCCACGCGATTCCACGGGATCTCGACCGGCGGCTGTTTCGGCTCGAAGTGAAAGATCTCGAGCACGGCGCCGCCGGGCACGCGAATCCAGCCGATCTTGCAGCTCGGGACTGGACCGTCTCCGCTGACGCCGAAGAAACTGCGCACGCGATCGGGCGGCGTGTCGGCGACGCCGACGAGTGGGCAGCCGAACACGTCCCAGTAGAATTTCACGGCCTTGTTGAAGTCGGACACCGTGATGCCGGCGTGAGAAAAGGATCGAGCTCTCATGGGCCTATTGTCCCCGAATCTGGTCCGCCACGCGCAGCGCCTGCGCGATGATCGTCAACGCGGGGTTCACCGCGGCCGACGACGGGAAGAATGACGCGTCGACGACATAGAGGTTCTCGATGTCATGCGTGCGGCAGAACGGATCGAGCACCGATGTCCGGGGATCGAGGCCGAACACCAGCGTGCCGCACTGATGGGTGGTGTTCTTGTTGCCATGGGAATGCGCGATCGTGAACCAGAATCCGAGTTGGCGGATGATGCGTTTCATCTCGGCCACCAACTGCCGATGCGCGCGCACGTTGTTCGGCCGGTAGGTGAGGCGAATGCGCCCGTCACGATCCACCGTCACGCGATTGTCCTCGCTCGGCAGGTCCTCCGACATGACCAGCCAGTCGACGCCGCGCGCGACCCCGGCGTTGAACACCGACAGCGGGAGCCAGGGCACGACGCTCTTGGCCATGATGCCGTGCGTCCGTCCCTGCGACTGAATCTGTCCCAGCGGATACGGCGTGTCGCGGCCGCGGAAGTAGAAGTCATTGATCGCGACCGTCTTCTGAAAGACGTCGGTGTTGACCCGGAACGGATGGAAGCCGGCCATCATCGTCGCCAGATGGGCCATGTACCGCTTGCCGACGAGGCCTGACGAATTGGCGAGGCCGTGGGGATGCGTGTCACAGGTCGAGCGCAGCAGCAGCGCGGCCGAGTTGACCGCGCCACAGGAGACGATCACCCGTGGCGCGTGCACGCGGATGCGCTCGCCGTGTCGCTCGACGTCGACGGCGTCGATGGCCGTGCCGGCCGGATTCGTGATGAGTCGTTCCGCGCGCGCCTGGGTCCACAACGTCACGTTGGCGCGCGTGAGTGCGGGCGCAACACAGCACACCTCCGCGTCGCTCTTGCGGTGGATCTGACAGGGGAACGAGTTGCAGGTGTTGCACAGGACGCAACCACCGGGTTCGCCCGGTTGGATCAGCCCGAGCGGCAGCGCGGACGGATGCAGGCCCATGCGCCGCATCCGATCGACGATGGCCGACATGCCGGGCGCGTGCGGAATGGCGGCGTTGGGGTACGGACCGCGCGGTGGCTCGGTCGGGTCCGCGCCCGTGGCGCCATGCACGTGATACAGCGCTTCCGCCCGGTCGTAGTAGGGGGCGAGCGTGTCGTAGCTGATGGGCCAGGCCGGCGAGACGCCGTCCATCAAGGCTCGCTCTTCGAAATCTTCGCGTCTCAGCCGGAACAGCACGCTGCCCCAGAACTTGGTGTTGCCGCCGACGTTGTAGTGCGTGTAGGGCGCGAACGCCGCGCCTCGGTCGTCGATCCACCGCTCGGCGGTTTGGTAGCGGCGGTCTCGCCATACCGCCGCCGGGCTCCAGTTTTCAGGCTCCTGGGGTATGGCGCCGCCGCGTTCGAGGACGAGAATCTTTGCGCCGGAGGTCGCCAGCGCGTGCGCCATCGTGCCGCCACCGGCGCCGCTGCCGATGATGATGATGTCGAAGTGCGTGGTCACGCGTAGATCTGGTCCATGAGCCGCTGGTCGTCGATGGCGCGCTCCAGGCTCATTTCCGGCTGGGAGCCGGTGCGGATCGCCCGGGCAAAATCCCGATACATGGCCTGATAGCCGCGCACGTCGCGCACGCCCGGAAAGATCAGGCGGGGCAGGCCGCGTCCGCGCACCAGCACGAATCCGCCGTTCGATTCAAACGAGATGACGCCCTCACGCCCCATCAGCTTGGAGATGCGCAGGCCTCGCAGAAACGACGGCACTTCGCGCGAGTAGTACAACGAACCGACGGCGCCGTTGTCGTAGTGAAAGGACACGAGCATGCTCTTGATGCGCGTGTCCGGACTGTTGCGCGACACGGTCGGGCGGAACCCGCGGATCGACGTGATCGTCGGGCCGAGGCTCCCCGCGACGTGCAGCCAGTGGATGCCCTCCTCGAAGAACGCATCACCGCCGGCCATGGTCTCGTCATTGCGCCAGTCTTCTTTCGTCTTCAGCCGGTGCGCGACCGTCAGGAAACGGCCGAAGACCAACTCGCCGATGACGTTCTCGCGGAGCAGCCGCCGCAGGGTGACGGCCAGGGGTTTGTAGTGGTCGTTCTCGCCCACGATGACGACCCGGCCGGCCCGGTCGCGCGCGTCACGCGCCGTCAGGTAGTCGGCCATCGTCAGAAAGGCGGGCTTTTCCACGAGCACGTGCTTGCCGGCGTCGAGCGCGCGGCGGGTTAAGTCGAGGTGGAACTTCGGCGGCACGGCAATGACGACCGCATCGACCTGCGGGTCGCCGAGGGCCGCGTCATAACTGGTGTAGCTCGCGAATCCACCGTAGCGCGCGCGAAATGACTCCGCCCGCGCGGCATCACGGCTGGCATATCCGCAGGTGATGTCGCCTCCGAGCCTGCGGATATTGCGGCTGTGTACCCCGGTGATGAAGCCACATCCAAGAAACGCGATGCGCAGCGGTTCGGGCACGGGTTAATCCTATACTTTGGCCATGCGACTTCGTTGGATCCTCTCGCTCTGCGTGTTGGTGACCCCGGCCTGCACGTCATCGGCGCCCGCGCCGGAGACCTCCGGCGACAAGGCGCTCGGCACGGCGGTGCACGCCTACGTCATCGAGTCGTTACGTCGCAATCCCACCACCAACACCTATCTGGGCGGCGCCGGGCTCGACCCGTCCTTGCACGAGGTCGACGGTGCGCTACGCGATCATTCGCCGGCCGCGCTGGCGGCGGAGGATCAATGGCTGGTCGGCGTACAGCAGGCGATCAGCGGCGTGGCGCCGGCGACGTTGTCGACCACCGCGCGCATCGATCGCGAGGTGGCGTTGGCCCAGATCAACTTCGTGCTGCATCAACACACCGTCCGTCGCTACCAGGAACGGGCGCTGGACACCTACACCGTGGAGCCGTTTCGCGCGATCGACTGGCAATTGCAGGGCATGACCGCCATGGGCGCGGATGCGAAGAGCCGGAGCTATGGCACCGCGGAGGAGTGGGGGCTCGTGTCGAGACGCCTCCAGGCGGTGCCCACGTACATGGACGCCGCGCAGGGCCAGTTGTTGGCCGGCGTGCGGGCGAAGAACACGCCGGATCGCCGCATGATCCAGCGCGACGGCATCGGGGCGGTGGAAAGTACGGCGAAGTACTTTGCGGTGACGCTGCCCGGCCTTGCCGCGGAACGGATGAGCGGACCGGACCGTGACGCGCGACTGGCCGAACTGACGCGGGCGAGTGCCACGGCGGCGGCGGCCTACACAAAGATGCGCGACTTCGTGGCCGCGACGTATTTCACCGACAAGTCGGCGCGTACGCTGAAGCCGGAGTTTGCCGCCGACCGCTACGCGATGGGCGAGGCGGAATACAACTGGGCGCTGAAGAACAACCTGCGCCTCGACACGACGGCTGCCGCGCTCTACGACGAAGCCTGGCCCGTCGTTGAGACGACGCAGAAGCAGATGGTCGAGCTGGCGCGGCAGATTGGCGCCGCGCACAAGTGGACACTGCCGGCCCCGAGCACGGACGAGGGGCTCAAGAATGATGGTGGCGCGGCGGTGCGATTCGTCTTCGACGAACTCTCGAAGGACTATCCGAAGTCGGATACGGAGATGGTCGCCTGGTACCGGGACGCGGCATTTCGTCTCGTCGACTACGCGCGCCGCACGGGCATCTTCGACGTGCCGGCCGACTACAAGCTCGACGTGACCGAGACGCCGCCACCACTGCAGGCGTCGATCGACGGCGCGGCGTACTATCCGGCGCCGCCGTTCAAGAACACTGGCGTCGGTCGTTTCTACGTGACGCCCACGCACAACGATCCCGCCGCGCTGCAGAGCAACAATCGGGCGGCGCTGGCGGATCTGTCGGCGCACGAGGGCTTCCCGGGACACGACTGGTACTACAAGGTCATGACGAAGTACCGCGACCTCATCTCGCCGGTGCGATGGCTGACGCCCGGTGCGGTGGAGGATTCGTCGGCGATGTGGGAAGACTCGCTGTCGGCCGAAGGCTGGGGACTCTACGCGGAAGCCCTGATGGCCGAGCCGCAGCCCGATGTGCCGAACGGGTTCTACACGCCCGAAGAACGCCTGTATCAGTTGCAGGGTCAGCTCTATCGCGATCTGCGCGTGCGGATCGACACGGGCATTCATACCGGCCGCCTGACGTTCGACGACGCCACGACGCTGTTCTCGACGATCGTGGATTTCCTGCCGGGCTCATGCGCCAAGGCGAAGCTGCCCGATGTGAAGCGCGCCAGCTGTGAAGCGGCCGAGCGCGCGATCTTCCGCTATTCGAAGTGGCCGACGCAGGCGATCACGTACCGACTCGGCAAAGCGCAGATCTACGCGCTGCGCGAGGAGGCCTCGAAGGTGCTGGGCGACAAGTTCTCGGCCAAGGCCTTCCACCTGGCGTTCATCCGACAGGGCACGATTCCGCCG
>CAYHEX010000152.1:0-10031 GCA_964355365.1 uncultured Solibacteraceae bacterium
CCGTCCGCACCCGCCCGCACCCGTCCGCACCCGCCCGCACCTGCTCGCACCTGCTCGCACCTGTTCGCACCTGTGTCCTCCCCTGTCACTCCCCGCCCCGATACTGGTTTCATGCCACGCATCCGCAATCCGAAGTCGCGCTTCTTTGGCCGGGGCACGTCACTGGACGGGACGGTTTTTGGCCCGCGGCGCCGGCCGATGACGCGCGCGGACCTGCATCGCGCGCTCGATCCGGTGATGCGCGAGTGGATCGGTCTCACGTGCGTATGGCGCGAGGGCGGCATTGGCGACCATCGGTTTGTGGTCTTCACCATCGACGTCGCGCCGAAGGTTCAGGCGTACCTGCAGTTGTGGGCGGAGCCGCAGGGGCATGTGGACTGGGAGGTGTCGTCGGGGCGTTGGAATCCGCCGACCGACAAGTGGATCGAGGGCGAGCGGGCGCAGCGCATCGAGTCGTTTGGCTTCGCCATTGGCGGTCAGGCGAAGAACTACGCGCGTTCCGTGCGGATTCGCACCGACGGGGACGTCGCGCGCACGGCTCGCACGGTCGTCGACATCTTCTACGACGGGTTCGACTATCGCGGGGCGCAGGCGATCGACGTGCACTTCGCTTGCGAGGGTCGGTCGTCCGTGGGGGAAGTGCTCGACACCGTCAGTGCGGATGAGCTCGGCATGCTCTTCACCGCGCGCGGCTTCGACGTGGAGCCGGCACCTGCCCGCACCGGACCGCACCCGCTCCCACCTGACCGCACCCGTTCGACCCCGTGCGCACCTGTGCTCCACTGTCAGAAGCTCGGCGTCCTGACCGCCGTGCGGTTTGGTGCCCGCGCGAAAGCGGGGTTGTATCGCCGCGCCACGCTCACCGCGGATCTCCAGCTCACGCTCGAGCAGGCCGCGCGTCTCGGCTACGATCCGTCGTCACAGGACCTCTCACCCACGTCGCCGCACACGTTCGTGGTCAAGACGATGCTGGAGTTCAGGGGCGGGGTGACGGAGGCGTGGATCGTGCAGCGGATTGCGGAGTGGGACGCGATGCTGGCGTCGCAACTCCAGTCGACGGACACGCGCCCGACGTCACGGCGACGGCTACCGCACACGACGGTGCACTGAGGGCGTGCCCGTCAGGCTGGCCCCCACACGCTCTCGCACCCGTTATTCCACGTCCGCAGCTGACGCCCAGCTGGTCGCAGCGGTGTGGTAACTTCTCGGCCATGGCCGTCCTCGTTGAGGCAATCTCGGTTGTGGTTCGTCGGTCTGCGATTGACGGGCTTTTCCCTGGAGGCTGGCAGGCCTTCATGGATGCCGCGCCGAATCAGACGCTCTGCGCTGATGATCACCTCGTCCGCGTCGGATTCATGCAGTCGGCAGACGTCGAGGCCTTCGTGAACACGCTGGGCGCACACGGCATCCACTACCTGTCCGATGACACCGTCGTCGATCTCGTCGTCGTTGACCAGCAGCGCGGGCCGATGGTGCCGTGTGAGTGGCTGCAATTCGGGCGCGTGACGATCGGCGAGGGGGTTGGCGAGAGTGTGGCCGGCTGTCGCTTCGTCGGTGACACGGCTACGGTTCTCGCGACTCCGGACGACTGGGTCTTCGAGGGCTCTCTGAGTCAGCGATTCGGCTTTGCGCCGCCTGGCGATCCGCAAGGCCTGAAGTTCCTCCGCCACGAAGACGGCCTCGACGTCTATCTCAGCGAACTGACCGGGGACGAGGTCTTCGTGGGCAGGACTTCGAGCGACTCGTAGCCACGGGTCGAACGCCCGCAACTCGTGTCGATAGGCCAGCGTCCGTCGAAGCACAGCGGCAAGCTCCGGCTGCCGTGGTGGTGCCGTCATCGTTAACCCGCACCGAGCACGCGGCTTCGACTTCGTCCGGGAAAAGATCGCCACCACTTCAACCGGCGCTTCCAACAACGCCGGCTGGATAAGTGCACAGTGACGTGCGGCAACAACAGCATCGCTCGAGGGGGTGACAGGAGAAGTCACGGCCTGAGTCGCGGCCGTGGCACGAGATCGGCTGTAGCCCTGCCCCGCACCCGCTCGCACCCTACTTGTTGAGCCTTTTCGCATCCGCGATGAGCAACTCGATGTCGCGCGGCAGCGTGCCGTCGTAGACGCCGCGCAACCGACCCTGCTGATCCACCAGCACCAACTTCTCCGTGTGCAGAAACGCGTCCGGCTGATCCACCGCCTCACGCACACGGTCATCGTCCGCAAAATACGAATCGCGTGCGAGAGTGTAGATCGTCTTCTTGTCGCCCGTGACGAGACGCCACCGGTCGGCATCGATGCCCCGCTCCTGGCCAAACGTGCCAAGCACCTCCGGCGTGTCGATATCGGGCGTGACGCTGAACGACACGACCATCGCGCCGCCAGCCGACGTCGCGTCCTGCACCTTGCGGAGGTTCTTCACGAGCACCGGACACACCAGCGAACACCGCGTGTAGATGAAACTCGCCACGTACACGCGCCCCGCCACCTCCCGATCCGTAAACGCGCGCCCGCGCTGATCGGTGAGCGAAAACGCACCGACCCGATGCGCAACCGGCTCCCAACTCGGCGTGAAGTCCGCCGCCCCGTAATAGGGCAACGCCGACGCCCGCTGCGACCACACAATGATGGCGGAGACGACCAGGAGCGCCGAACCATACGCACCAACCTTACGAACCCACCGAACCATATGAACCTCCCGAACAGAACCCCACGCACCGTTCGAACCCACGAACCCCACGAACCCTGTCTTAGTGGTTCGGCAAACACGGTTTCGCGTTGGCGAGGCCGAACCGCCTTCCCCCTTTTACCTCGTAGTTGAGATAGAGCTTGCCATCGCTGTCCCAAGCTTGTTGCTTCCCGATCTCACGTCCGTACGCGAAGTGCTTCACCTCGTACGGTTTCCCCTCGATCGTCCACGTCCGATACTCGCCATGAAACACATCGTCGGCATACTGCACGCGCGTGCGAATGTGCCCGTTGGGCCAATAGGTCTCGACGATGCCGTTGCGACGACCGTTCGAGTCAACGACGGGCCGCGCCGACGGCGACGACGCGAGGACCAGCAACAGGACCGCGGTCAACAGGATTCCCCTCATGCCTCTCACCTTTTCCCTCGCCTCTGCCCTTTGCCCTTATCCAACCGATCCCGCAGTGCCCTTGAAGCATCCGCTGATGTACGGCGAGACCGTCGTGACGTGGTAGTGATACAGCCCCGTCGGCACATCCGCAGTTGCGTGCGTGTGGCCGTTGCACGTGTCGAGCGCCGACGGTGACGCGCCATCCGTCTCCTTCGGCCCATACACGGGGAAGCCGTCGAGGATTACGCCGACCAGCGACGATGGGCCGTTGCCGCTCGTGAGCCACAGCGGTTCGAGGTGGTAGTGATACTGCCCTGTGTTCTGCGGGTGCCCCTCGTACCGATCGAACGTCGCGATCTCGCCTGAGAGCGGACTGCGTCCGGCCGCGTATTGGTTGAAGAGCGGCACGCCGTTCACCGCCATGCCGATCGGCCCCATGGGCGTGTCGGACGCGGTGCCCACCGCCGGATTCATCGGGACCCGCAACGTCAGCGTCTGCGAGACGATGCGATTGGGATTCACGACCATGCCGGCGTGGGGCTCTTCGTAGAGCGCGTTGCCGACGCCCCAGTAGGGACTCTTGTGATCTGGCGTCGTGTTCGACTTAAGCACGACGTTGCTGCCCTCGATCGTCACCGTGACCGTTGAACCGAATCGCTTGTACATCGCCGGCGCGGCGGCCGACGTGGTGGTCGTCGTCGACGTGGTGGTCGTGGAGGTGGTGGTCGTGCTCGGCGTCACCGGGGTGGAACAGGCCACAACAGCCAGACCGGTGGTCATGAACAGGCTCAGAGTAGTGCGCATGTGTATCTCCTTCACTCCATAAGACCGTGGCCACCTTGCGGGAATCTTAAGAAGGCGAAGAGCCTGCTATTGTGCCTACACCGGGGGCCTGAAGGCCCCCGGCTACGAGCGAACAAACGAGATGCGCATCTTGCTGGTGGAAGACGACGAGAAGCTGGGGCGACAGGTGAGCGAGAACCTGCGCGCGGCCGGGTACGAGCCAACATGGCTCGCGCGCGGCGACCAGGCGATGGCGCATGACGTAACGCCGTACGCGCTCGTGATCCTCGATCTCATGCTGCCGGGCGCGCACGGCTTCGACGTGTTGAAGGCGATGCGATCGGATCAGCATCAGGTACCCGTGCTCGTGCTGAGCGCGCGGCTCGACGCCAGTGACAAGGTGCGCGCGCTCGAGCTGGGCGCCGACGACTACCTGACCAAACCGTTCTGGCCCGAGGAGTTGCTCGCTCGCGTGCGCGCGCGGCTGCGGCGCCCTGCCCTCTCCAGCGCCGGTCATGCCGTCGTCGTCGGACCGCTGAAGATCGACCTCGACGCACGGTCGGTGAGCGTGGCCGGAGCGCCCGTGGAGCTGACGCGCGCGGAGTTCGACTTTCTGGCGGCGCTCGCGCGCAGGCCCGGCGCGGCGGTGTCGCGCGGGTGGCTCGCCGAACATGTGCTCGACCCGGCGCGCGACGGCGACGAGCGGACGCTTGATGTGCACGTGTCGCGACTGCGCAAGAAGCTCGGCGACGCCGGCGCGTGTGTGGCGACCGTGTGGGGCGTGGGCTATCGATTGAAGGTGGAACCGTGACGTTACGCACGCGTCTCATCGCGACGAGCCTTGCGGTCGTCGTGCCGCTCGCCGGGCTGTTGCTTGTGATCGACGACCGCCTGCGCAGCGCGGACCAGCTCGAGCGCCTCACCGAGTTTGCCGAAAGCGAGCGGGCGTCGGGCGTATTCGATCGCTGCGTGGCCAACGGCGGCATGCGCGGGCGTCCGTCGCGAGGCGGCGGCCCTGGCCCAGGTCGAGGAGGCCGAGGACGGGGCGGCGGCGGGCCTGACGGGCGCCTGGGTGGGTCGGAGGGCCCTCGGGACGGCCGGGGGCTGAGTCCGCGGCCGGCGGACAGCAGGCCCTATGACCTCTACAGCTACGGCGCCGACTTCACGCCAGCCGACCGCAACATGCCGCCGATCGACGAGCGCCTGCAGGCCGCCCTCGCGACCGCCGAGACCGCGAGCGCGTCGTTCACGAGCACCGAGGGCCGCGGCATGCAGCTGGCCATGTGGCTCGATCGCAACGACGCGCACTGCGCTGTGCTCGTACTGCGCATGCCGCCGCGCCGCGGCGAACTGCGCGATCGCGTCACCGCGATGGCGCTCATCCTCTTCAGCGTCGTCGCGGCCACGTGGCTGGCCGCGGGTCCGGTGCTGCGGCGGCTGCGACAGCTGACCAGCGACGTGCGCCGCTCGGCGGAGACACATTACGCGACACCGGTCCCGACGACCGGCGGCGACGAAGTGACGAGTCTGGCCGTCGCGTTCAACGACGCCGGCGCCGAGGTGCGCCGCCACCTCATTGAACTGCAACACCGCGAGGACAGTCTCCGCCAGTTCGTCGCCAACACGGCGCACGACGTCGGGCTGCCGCTCACGGTGCTGCAGGGACACCTGGCGGATTTGGAGGCGGCATCGACATCGTCATCCGCGGACCTGAAGGTCCGCGGCTACGACGGTCATCACACCGACGGTCGTCACACCGACGGTCATCACACCGATCTCATTCGCTCTGCCATGCGCGAGGCGCATTACCTCGGCTCGCTCATCCGCAACCTCAACGCCGCGACACGGCTCGACGCCGTCGGCACGCCGATCGAGAAGCATCCCGTTGACCTCGCCGCTTTGGTCGAACGCGTCGTCGCACGGCACAGCGTCGTCGCGCGGGCGCGGCAGGTGGAATTGAACTACGCCGTGCCGGAAGCGCCGATCACGAAACTGGCTGACGTGACACTGCTCGAGCAGGCCGTCGGCAACCTCGTGGACAACGCCATCCGCCACAACCGCGAAGGCGGACACGTTGCGATCGTCCTCGATCGCGCGGATGGCGGATTCACGCTCACGGTCACTGACGATGGGCCCGGCGTGGCCGAGGCGGATCTCGCGCGGCTCACGGAGCGCTGGTTCCGCGCCGACGACGCCCGCACCCGCAGGCCCGATGGACAAGGCCTCGGGCTGGCGATCGCGGCCGAGTCGGTGAAGCGCTTGGGGTTCACGCTGGCGTTTTCAAGACCCACCGAAGGCGGCCTGCGCGCGGAAATGAAATCGGGAATCAATTCATCGAATTGATTCCCGATTTCATTTCCGCGATTCCTCGATTCCCGATCAACAGAAAGGCCCGGCCGCTGTCGCAACCGGGCCTTCCTGCCTTCCAACTTTGTTTCAGACTTCCGGCTTTGTTTCTGCCTTCCGGCTTTGTTTCTGCCTTCTGGCTTAGTTTCTGCCTTCTGCCTTGTGCCTTCTGCCTTGTCTACGCCCCGCCGGCCTTGCGCGGGGTCGTGACCTTGCGGGCGGCACGAGTGTTCTTCGCGGCCTTCGGGGCCACCTGCTTCTCGTCCTTCTTGGTGCCGCCCAACGCGCCACGGAGGCGCTCGCCCATCGACTTCTTCTTCGGGGCGCTGTCAGTCGGAGCCGCGTCGGACTTCTTCGCTTCCGCCGCCGGTTCGAACTCGCTACCGATGAACTCGATCTGCGCGATTTCGGCGTCGTCGCCACGGCGACGGCCGAGGCGCAGCAGGCGGGTGTAGCCACCCGGCCGCTCCGCGAAGCGCGGCGCGATGGTGTCGAACACCTTCTTGACGGCGTCCTTGTTCAGGATGTCGACCGCGACGGCGCGGCGAGCGTTCACAACGTGAATGCCCTCGGTGCCGTGCTTGAGGCTGCGCTTCGCGATCGTGATGATCTTCTCCACGAACGGACGCAGTTCCTTCCCGCGCGCCACGGTGGTCTCGAGGCGCTCGTTCAGGATGAGAGTGATCGCCTGGTTGCGAAGCATCGCCATGCGATGTTCGGTGACCCGGCCCAGTTTTCTGTGTGCAACTCGATGACGCATGACGGTTCGTCCTTACTCGCTCTGCGCCGCTGACGTGTCGAGGCGCATACCCAGGCTGAGACCCATCGTAGCCAGGATGTCCTTGATCTCGTTCAGCGACTTTCTGCCGAAGTTCTTGGTCTTGAGCATCTCGCCCTCGGTCTTGCCCACCAGCTCGCGAATCGTACGGATGTTCGCGTTCTTCAGGCAGTTGTACGACCGGACGGACAGCTCCAGTTCTTCCACACTCTTGTCGAGGTGCTCGTTGTTGGCCACCACCGGCGTTTCACCTGCGCCGTCGATCGCCTGCTCCACCGCCTCGTCGAGAGACACGAAGATCGAGAAGTGATCACGGATCAGCTTCGACGACAGCGACACCGCATCGCGCGGGGTCACGGCGCCGTTGGTCCACACTTCGAGGGTCAGCTTGTCGTAGTCGGTGGTCTGACCGACACGCGCGGCTTCCACCACGTAGTTGACCTTCTTGACGGGCGAATGCACGGAGTCGATCGGAATCCAGCCGATGCCGAGATCCTCGTCGAAGTTCTTGTCGGCCGACACATACCCGCGGCCGCGCTTCACGCGCAGTTCCATTTCGAGCTTGCCGCCCTCGCTCACCGTGGCGATGTGCGCTTCCGGCTCGAGAATCTCCACGTCGGAGTCGACCACGATGTCGCGCGCGCGCACTTCGCCCGGCTTGGTGATCCGGAGCGTCAGCGTGCGCGGCTGATCGGTGTACATCTTGAGCGGGATCTGCTTGAGGTTCAGGATGATGTCCGTCGCGTCTTCCACGACGCCCTGAATCGGCGAGAACTCATGCAGCACGCCTTCGATTTTCACGGCCGTGACGGCCGCGCCTTCGATCGACGACAGCAGCACGCGACGCAGCGCGTTGCCCACCGTCGTACCAAAACCACGCTCGAACGGCTGCGCGGAGAACCGGCCGAACCGGTCCGTCAACGTCTCGCGTTCAAGCTCCAGGCGCTTCGGGCGCTGAAAACCTTTCCACAACATAGACACCATCCTGATCAGGCCTACTGGTAACCCCGCGCCTCACGCCGTAGGCCTAAGAGCTGCGGACGCGGGGATTGGATAGAAACACTTGCAAGTTGGAAGTGGGAAGATAGAAGTGGAAAGTTCGAACCAACTTTCCACTTACTTCTTCCTACTTCCCACTTAACTACTTGCTGTACAACTCCACGATGAGCTGTTCCTGCACCGGCAGGTTGATCTGCTCACGTGTCGGCATCTGTGCGATCTTGCCGACGAGGCCCGTTGCGTCGAGCTGGAGCCACTCCGGAATGCCGCGGCCCTTCACTTCTTCGCGCGCGTGCGTGATTGTCGCGTTCTCCACGCTGCCCGGCCGGACCGCAATGGTGTCGCCCTGGCGCATCGCGTACGACGGGATGTCGACCTTCTTGCCGTTAATCAGGAAGTGGCCGTGGCGCACGAGCTGACGCGCCTGCGCGCGTGAGGTCGCAAAGCCAACGCGGTACGCCACGTTGTCGAGGCGGCGCTCCAATGACTGGAGCAGCAACACGCCCGTGATGCCCTTCTGCCGGTCCGCCGCTTCGAAGTACCGGCGGAACTGGTTCTCGAGCACGCCGTAGGTGCGCTTGACCTTCTGCTTCTCGCGCAGCTGGACGCCGTAGCCCACCATCTTCGCCTTGCGGGCGCGGCCATGCTGTCCGGGTGGAACGTTACGCTTTTCGATCGCGCACTTTTCCGTGTAGCAACGCTCTCCCTTGAGGAAAAGCTTCATGCCTTCGCGCCGGCACAACCGGCACACTGGTCCGATATATCTCGCCATGTCTAATAACCTCTACACGCGCCGGCGCTTGGGCGGCCGGCAACCATTGTGCGGAATCGGCGTGACGTCGCGGATCGACTTGACGTCAATCCCCACCGTCTGGAGGGCGCGAATCGCGCTCTCACGGCCCGCGCCCGGGCCCTTCACCTTCACTTCAACCGAGCGAAGCCCGTGCGTCTTGGCCGCGTTGCCCGCCGCCATCGCCGCCTGAGTCGCCGCGAACGGCGTGCCCTTGCGCGAGCCCTTGAACCCCACGGCGCCCGCGCTCGACCACGAGATCACGTTGCCCTCCGTGTCGGTAATGACGAGCGTCGTGTTGTTGAACGACGCCTGAATGTGGACGAAGCCGTGATGCACCACGCGCTTCTCGCCACGCTTCTTGAATGCCTTCTTTTTGCCCGCCTTGCCCTCTTCGGGTTTGCCGGCGCCTTCTGCTTTGGCCATAGTGACGTCCTACTCGGTCTTTTTCTTGGGAACGGCGCCCTTGCGCGGTCCCTTTCGCGTACGCGAGTTGGTCCGCGTCCGCTGTCCACGCACCGGCAGGTTGCGGCGATGCCGCATGCCTCGGTAGCTGCCAATCTCGACGAGCCGCTTGATGTTGAGCGAGATCTCCTTGCGGAGATCGCCCTCAACGCCGCCCTGCTCTTCGATCACCCGGCTGATCTTTCGCACGTCGTCTTCCGACAAGTCCTTGATGCGAATGTCGCCGC
The DNA here is from genome assembly GCA_964355365.1 of uncultured Solibacteraceae bacterium. GTDB lineage: Bacteria > Acidobacteriota > Vicinamibacteria > Vicinamibacterales > SCN-69-37 > SCUN01. The sequence goes on from CAYHEX010000152.1 coordinate 9,462, forward strand.
TGACGCCGGCCGCCGTCAAAATGCCCTTCGACCGCGTGCGGCCGATGCCGTAGATGTACGTAAGTCCGATCTCGATCCGCTTCGTGCGGGGCAGATCGACGCCTGCAATGCGTGCCATGTGATTATCCCTGCCGCTGCTTGTGCTTCTGATTCGCGCAGATCACGCGGACGACGCCCTGTCGACGCACGATCTTGCACTTGTCGCAAATCTTCTTAACTGACGCTCGAACCTTCATAGCTTCCTCACTACTCTGCCGCGAGTCGTGTCTTTCGACATCAACTCAACGTTCACTCGATCACCGACGATGAGACGGATGAAATTCCGCGTCACCTTCGTGCCGGCGTGCGCCACAACCTCGCGCCCGCCGTCAATCTCCACCCGGTAGAGCGCGCGCGGCAGGATCGCCCGCACCACACCCACCGCTTCCTTACTCACACGGCACGTCCTTGGAACACCCGCCGCTCCTACGCCGCAGGCGCCGTAAGAATCACCGGCTCGCCTTCCGTAATCGCCACCGTGTGCTCGAAGTGCGCCGCCAAACTGCCGTCACGCGTCACCGCGGTCCAGCC
>CAYHEX010000153.1:0-7612 GCA_964355365.1 uncultured Solibacteraceae bacterium
GCCTGATTCGCTTCGATGCCGACGGCGCAAAACTCATTGAAGTTGCGGCACGCATCGCCAAGGAGCCGTAGCGACTGCAGCACGTTGTGGATGATGACGGGCTTGAACACATTCAGTTCGAAGTTGCCCGACGCCGCCCCGATCCCCACCGCCACGTCATTCCCCATCACCTGCGCGCACACCATCGTCATGGCCTCGCACTGCGTGGGGTTGACCTTGCCCGGCATGATGGAGCTGCCCGGCTCGTTCTCGGGGATCGAGATCTCGCCGATGCCCGAACGCGGGCCCGAGGCGAGCCAGCGCACGTCGTTGGCGATCTTCATCAGCGCGGTGGCGAGGGCCTTCAGGCCGCCGTGCAGGAACACGAGCGCTTCGTGGCCGGCGAGGGCGGCGAACTTGTTGGGCGCGCTCGCGAACGGCAGGCCGGTGATGGCCGCAATCTGCTTCGCGGCCTTCACGGCGAACTCCGGGTGTGAGTTGAGGCCCGTGCCGACGGCCGTGCCGCCCAGCGCGAGGTCGTACACCGCCGGCAACGCGACGGTCACCGAGTTGAGCGCGATGTCGAGCTGCGCGACCCAGCCCGAGATTTCCTGGCCGAGCGTGAGCGGCGTCGCGTCCTGCAGATGCGTGCGGCCGATCTTCACGACCGCCTCGTACTGCTTCGCCTTGGCGTCGAGCGTGTCGCGCAGCGTGCGCACGTTCGGCACCAGGTGCCGCACCACCTGCTCGGCGGCCGCAATGTGCATCGCCGTCGGGAACGTGTCGTTGCTCGACTGGCCGCGATTCACGTGGTCATTGGGATGCACGGGCTTCTTGCTGCCCATCACCCCGCCGGCCATCTCGATCGCGCGATTCGAGATGACCTCGTTCGCGTTCATGTTGGTCTGCGTGCCGCTGCCGGTTTGCCACACGAACAAGGGAAAGTGCTCGTCGAGCTTGCCGTCGATCACTTCCTGCGCCGCCGACACCACCAGATCCACGGTCTCCTTCGGCAGTTGGTTCAGTTCGCCGTTGGTGATCGCGGCGGCCTTTTTGAGGATGCCCAGCGCGCGAATCAGCGGCCGCGAGAAATGCTCCTGGCCGATATTGAAGTGATGCAACGATCGTTCGGTCTGCGCGCCCCAGTACACCGTGGTCGCAACGTCGATCGGGCCCATGGAATCGGTTTCAGTGCGCTTCGAGACAGACATTGACCCATATTACCGAGGTTCGCGGGGTGCGTGGGTTCGAAGGGTTCGAGGGGTTCTGTTCGACAGGTTCAGGATGTTCGGGAGGTGCGTAAGGGTGGTTCGCGAACCAACCTCACGCATCCATCGTGCCCCGCTGCTCGAATCGGCTCTTCGACCAGGGCGAGGACGAGCAGCTCGGCCGAGCCCTTCTCCCTGTACGCGTCGGCGTTACGAGGCCGGCGGGACCGGCACCAGCCACTGCCGCAGTGCCGACACCAGCGCGGAGACGTCAATGGGCTTGAAGAGGCAGTCATTCATCCCTGCCTGCAATAAGACTTCGCGATCTTCCTTCATCGCGTTGGCCGTCACGGCCACGATGGGCGTCGCCCGCTTGCCGGGATCCGCCATCTGCCGGATCCGTCTCGTGGCTTCCAGCCCATCCATGACGGGCATCTGGATGTCCATCAGCACCAGGTCGTACGAATTGTGTTCGACGAGCGCAACCGCCTCCCGACCATTCGTGGCGACATCGGCGGTGAGCCCGAGTTTCGCAAGCAAGGCCCGGATGACGATGAGGTTGGTGACATTGTCCTCCACCACAAGCAGGCGCGCGTCGGCTGAGAACGTCACGACACCAACGGGAGCCGGCGCGGCGAGGATCGCAACCGCCGTCCCCTTCTCCAACGTCAAGCTGAAGAAGAACTCCGAACCGTGGTCCGGCTCGCTGCGCACGCCGATCTGCCCACCCATGGCCTGGACGAGCTGTTTCGAAATCGACAGCCCCAGCCCCGTGCCGCCGAACTTCCGGGTGTTCGACGCGTCCGTCTGTGAAAACGATTCAAACAGCAGGCCGATCTTGTCCGGGGCGATGCCGATCCCCGTATCCGCGACCGTACACCGCAGCCCCACTCGAGTAGCCGTCTCGGATTCGAGATCGACCCGCACGGTGACGTGGCCGGCCGACGTGAACTTGATCGCATTGCCGACAAGATTGGTCAGCACCTGCGTGATTCGGGCCGCGTCCCCGTAGACGTTCTGCGGGACGGTGGTTTCAAGATGGCACAACAGCGTCAACCCCTTCGCCTTGGCGCTGGCGGCAAACGAGGTCTCGATGCCCGCGATGACCCCGGCCATGCTGAAGACGCGGTGTTCGAGTTGGAGCTTGCCCGCTTCGACCTTCGACAGATCCAGGATGTCGTTGATGAGCGCGAGCAACGCCTCGCCGCTGGACTGCACGATGTCCGCGCACTGCCGTTGCTCCGGATCGAGACGAGTCTCGAGCAGGAGGCTCGACATCGCAATCACGCCATTGAGCGGCGTCCGAATCTCATGGCTCATGTTCGCCAGAAACTCGGACTTGGCCCGGCTGGCCGCTTGGGCCTGCTCTTCGGCCTTCTTCTGATCCGTGATGTCCCAGTTGGTGCCGATCATGCGCACCGCGCGGCCCGCGGCATCGCGTTGCACCGTGGCGCGGGCGCGGATATTGTGCACGCTGCCGTCAGGCCACATCACGCGAAATTCGGTATTGAACTCCTCGTCGCCGGCGATGGCTCTCACAATTTCGCGATCACTCCGCGCGCGGTCGTCCGGGTGCACGCCCGCCTGCCACGCCTGGTAGGCGCCGCTGAACTGTTCGGCCGAAATGCCATAGAGCGCGAGCATCTGATCGTCCCAGGCCAGCGTGTCTGCCACCAGATCGTAGTCCCAGATACCGACACCACCGGCCCGGGACGCCAACGAGAGACGCGTGGACGTCTCCACCAGCGCGTGCTCGGACGCCCGCCGCTCCGTGATGTCGAGAAACGTCACCACGGCGCCGACAGCCATGCCGTCGCGAAGCTGGGGGTACGACCAATACTCGACCGGCAGACTGCGGCCGTCCTTGCGAAAGAACACCTCGGTCTCGCAGTGCGACGGTTCGTTGAAGCGGAAGGCCCGGTAGATCTGGCAGTCCTCAACCGGATAGGGCGCTCCGGAAGCGTGCGCGTAGTGACACACGTCGTGCATGTTGCGGCCCAGCAACTCATCCGCACTCGCGTAGCCCAGCAAATTCAGACACGCCTGATTGCAGAACGTGCAGTTGCCCTGCGTGTCGATCCCGTAAATCGCTTCAGCGGCCGAGTTGAGAATGAGGCGGAGGAACTCCTCGCTCAGCGCCAGCTCCTTCGTCTTGGTGGCCGCCAGCGAGAGGGCCTGCCGTCGCACAGACAGCGAACTGAATGCGATAAACGACAGCAAGAAGCTCAGGCTGATCCCGGACACCAGGACAATGACCGCGTCGGCGCTCTTCACGCTGGCGTCGAACGCCGGTAGCCGCCGAAACGAGAATGTCCAACGATGACCATTGAACACGTCGACGGCCTGGGTAATGTCGAGCGGGTCCGAGCCGACGGGGCGCCCGCCGACCGGTTCGGACGCCGTGCTGCTGAACAGGCTCGCGTCGGCCAACTGCGAGGTCGAATCGCGCAGTTCGAAAGCAATGTCGTTCGACAACTTGCCCATCGTGCCGAAGATGAAATCGTCCATGCGGATCGGGCTGTAGACGAATCCGATGAGGGCGTCGCGGCGATGCTCGACGGTGTCGGTCAGGTGCCCGGTCTGGTAGACGGGCACGTACATCAGGATGCCGTTCTGTTTGTCCCTCTCTGTCTCCTGTACGAGCGTGATCTTCCCGCTGATCTGCGCGAGCCCGCTGTCTTTGGCCAGGTCCAGCGCCGTACGGCGCAGGGGTTCGGAATACATGTCGTACCCAAATGCCCGCTGGTTGCGCCAGTTGAACGGCTCGAGATAAATGATCGAGGTGTAGACGGATCGGTCGCCCTCGGGTTTGATGGCGTACTCGGGATAGCCCTCGGCACGAATGGCGCGGATGTTGGCCGCCTTCTGCGCGGGAGACAGCCAGATCGAAAATCCGACCCCTTGAATGCCGGGATGATTCTGGTCGAGTTCGAGCGCGGAGACGAATTGCCGCCACTGCGTCCGCGTCACGTCTCCGACACTGTTGAACAATCCCACTCCGCCGAGGAGCAGCTTCTGGTGCTCCTGCAGGCGCTTGGTGACCCGCTCCGTGACATCGTGCGATCGGTCGGCGAACGACGCCTGCGCCTTGGCCTCGCTGCCACGGTGAACAGCGCGCCACGCGGCAAACGTCACGGCCAGCAGCAGGACCAGCAGCGCGAGCGGAAGGATGCGGCTCCAGTGACCTGCCCTGCTCAGGGCAGCCGAAGAGGTGGAAGGCACGACTCTTCCACAATAGCAGAGCCGTGACGTGATGACGGCTCGGGCGATCCCCGACCCGCGCCAGCGCCGGGCGCTACCCCTTGAACATGTTCTTGACGACGAACCAGACGTTGGCCGGACGCTCGCCGAGGCGCCGCATGTACCACGGGAACCAGTACTCGCCGTAGGCCACGAGGCAGCGGATGCGTTCGCCGCGCTTGGCCAGATCGAGCTGGCGCGGCGTGTTGATGCCGTACAGCATCGCGAACTCGTAGCGGCTCTTGTCGATCTTGCGTTCCTTGATCAGCGCGAGCAGGCGATCCTGCAGAATCGTGTCGTGCGTGCCCATGTGCAACAGCGCGCCCGGCCTGTTCGCATCGTCCTGCAACAGCCGCGCGCAGTTCGTGTAGTACTGCTCGTCGACTTTGCTCTTCTCCGCGAACGCGACGGTCGGCGGCTCGAGGTACGCGCCCTTCACCATACGGATCGTGGAGCCGAGCGCGGCGAGCTCGTCGAGGTCCTTGTCGGTGCGAATCATGTAGGCCTGAATCGCGATGCCGACTTTAGTGGAGTGCGGGCGCAGGCGCTTGAAGAGCGCGATGGTGCCCTCGGTATACACCGACCCTTCCATATCGATCCAGAACAGCGTGTCCTGCGCTTCACACGCCTTCAGGATCTTCATGCAGTAGTCGAAGCAGATCTCTTTGTCCTGGTCGTAGCCGAGCTGCGTCGGCTTGATCGAGATCTCGCCGTTGATGCCGGCGGCCTTGATGAGGCCGAGCACCTTCATGTAGTGCTGGTAGACGTCTTCGGCTTCGCGGAGCTCGGTGATGTTCTCGCCGAGTTTCGTGAAGATCGCGTTCACGCCCGTCGGCTTGAGCGCGACCGCGGCCGCGATCGCGTCCTCGATCTTCTCGCCGGGCATGAACTTCCGCACGGAGATCCGCACAAAGTTCGTGCGCATCGCGCGCTCACGCAGCCACGCGTTCGTGGACGCCCACAGCAAGACTTTTCGCATCACAGACATGAAGACACCTGTTGACTGAGCCGGCGATCTGCTCGCCGGCTCAGGTAGATATTACAGTCCGCCGGCGGCAGAGGTCAGCGGCTTGATCGCGCCACGATGACACGTGAAGCACGTGACCTTCGGCGCATCCGGCGCGGCCGGCGTGCCCATCGCGTCGAGCTGCTTGTTGAGATCCATCGTCAGCTGGATCATCTTGCGCGCGATGTCCTTCTTGGGGTTCTCATCCGACGCGCGCTGCGCCATGTCGTCCACGTGGCAGTGCTTGCACTCGACGCCAAGCGAGGCCGTGAAACCGCGCATCATGGCCGTGAGCGCCGGGCGCGGGGTGTCCTTCGGGAGCACCTTCAGGTTGGTCGGCGCGGCGCCGCCCTGACGGCCGCCGCCGGGAGGCGGGGGCTGCTGGCCCTGCGCGGACGCGCGAGCGCCGGCCACGACGAGACCGCAGACCAAAACCGCAGTAATGAGAGAGAACGAACGAAACAGACGCATCACGCCTCCAAAGCACCAGGGGAATTCGGGAGCGCGAATTGTACCCGAATCGGGCACGACCGACGACGACGACGGCGCCGACGCGCAGCGGACGCTCGACCAACACATTAAGTTCCGCGTCGCGCGGCTTGTGCAGGCTTTCAGGAGATGGCATTGTACCGACAGCGCTCCTGAGAGCGCCTCTATGCTCCGTTCCGTTGTTGCCGGGAAAATCATCAAGACCCTGTTCTGGTACGCGCTGCTGATCCTCACGGCGCTCGGCTCCGACTATGTTCTGCATCGCCTCGGGCTCTACTCGATCGGACGCTATTTCGGGATCGTGGGCACCGTCCTGATCCTGGTGTCGCTGACGTACTCCCTGCGCAAACGCAAAGTCATCGCGATGGGCTCGCCGAAATTCCTGCTGGGCATGCATGAGGGGCTGAGTTGGGCGGGCGCGTTGATGTTGCTCGTGCATGCGGGCGTGCACTTCAACGCCCTCCTGCCGTGGGCGGCGCTCGGGCTCCTCCTCATCGTGGTGGCCAGCGGATTCGTGGGCCGTCTGCTGCTCGCGGATGCGCGGGCGGCCATGTCGCAACGCGCAGCGTCGCTGGCGGAGCAAGGTCTGGCCGCGCCAGAGATCGAGAAGCGACTGCTGCTGGACGCCGTCGCTGTGGGCGCGATGAATCGATGGCGGCGCGTGCACATGCCGCTCACCACGATTCTGGCGGCGCTCACGCTGCTGCACATCGCGTCGGTCCTGGCGTACTCGAGGTGGCCATGATCAAGAGCCTCATCGCCTTCTTCGCCACGCTCGTCCTCGGCTCGTATCTGCTGCTGGAACATCCGGCCGCCTGGATCTCGCCGGGCCATCTCACCGAAGGCCACGCCAAGATCGACGCCACGTGCGCGAGTTGTCACACGCCCGGGCGGAGCGCCACGCCGGAGAAATGTCAGGTGTGCCACCGCGTGGATCAGATCGGACTCACACGCGTCGACGGCTCGGCGCTGCCAACCAGCGGCCGCACCGCGCGGACACGCTTCCACGTGGTGCTGACACGGGCCGACTGTGCGGGCTGCCACACGCTGCATCCCGGCCAGCAGGCGCGGCGTGACCCGTCAGCGTTCCAGCATGAGCTCCTCGATGGCGCCACGCGGACCGCGTGTGCCACCTGTCACACCGCCCAGGCGCCGAAAGATGCGCGCCACACCAGCAGCACGACGATGTGCGGCAGTTGTCATCAGACCGGCGCGTGGAAGCCGGCGACATTCGATCACGCGGCGCTGAGCAGCGCCGGCGGCACCTGCGCCAGTTGCCACGCCAAGGTCGCGCCCGCGAACGCGATTCACCAGCAAGCCTCGGGCGACTGCGGCACGTGCCATCGGACCACCCAATGGAAGCCGGCGGATTTCGAGCACACGAAGTACTTCGCGTTCGACCGCGACCACCCGTCGACCTGCGCAACGTGCCATACGACGGCTGGCAGCTTCAAGACGTACACCTGCTACGGGTGCCACGCGCACACGCCGGCGTCGATCGCATCGAAACATCGTGAAGAGCGGATCACGAACATCGACAACTGCGCGCGCTGCCACCGCAGCAGCCGCGAGGGCGGCGAAGGTGGCGAGGGCGGCGAAGGCCGCCGCCGGCGCGAGGGCGACGGCCGCGAGCGCGGCGGCGAGGGCGTTCCGCAGACTCACCCGTAGCCGGGGACCTTCAGGTCCCCGG
>CAYHEX010000153.1:7712-9969 GCA_964355365.1 uncultured Solibacteraceae bacterium
GGCGGCGAGGGCGTTCCGCAGACTCACCCGTAGCCGGGGACCTTCAGGTCCCCGGGGGCGGTCCGCGGACCTGAAGGTCCGCGGCTACGGGTGCTCAGCGGGATCACGCTTCGTCCAGGCCTCCCACATGGTCGATGCCGACAAACCGGACGGCCAGAGCACCGAACCGCTTCGTGTACGGACGACTGACGTCCTGTGCGATCACGAAGTTGTTGCCGGCAGGGTAACGGTTTCGAAACGCGCGAAGACTGGTGGCCTCGAAGCTGTCAGCGCTCCATTTACATTCAATCGCCACAGGCGATCGGCCGCGTCGAGTCAACACAAAGTCCACTTCATTGCCGTGCTTGGTGCGCCAGTAGCGAATCGGTGCCCGCCCATAGTGCGCGTGGAGCTCATTCAGGACGAAGTGCTCCCACAGCGGACCGTGATCGTCGCGACGCAGTGTGTGCCACCCGCGATGGTGACAGACAAATCCCGTGTCGAATCCATAGACGCGTGGAGCGGCGATGATCTCGGCGGCGCCGCTCTCAGCGTAGGGGCGGACGACGTGCATGACGAAGGTCGCTTCGAGCACGGCAAGGTACGCGGCAATCGTCGGCCGGCTGACTTCGCACGCGCGCGCGAGCGGCGTGGCCTCGAAGATGCCGCCGCTCTGTGCCATCAGCAGTTCGAGGAGGCGCTGAAAGGCATGCCGGCGCTCCAACCGGAACAGTTCGAGCACGTCCTTCGCCCAGTAGGCTTCGGTCCACTCCTCGAAGTCGCGCTCCGGGAGTGAATCGGCCAGGAAGAACGGCGGCAGCCCTCCACGCAGCAGTCGGCGTCCCAGATCGTTCCGGTCAAAGGCACCAAGGTCCGCTTGCGTCATCGGCGTCAGCCACACTTCACGCTTTCGGCCGGCGAGGGTGTCGCGGAATCGAGCCGACGCGCCGAGCGTTGACGATCCGGTGGCCAACACCCGCGTCGTCTTGAAATGGTCGGCCGCGACTTTCAGGAGTTCAGCCGCATCGGGCAACCGATGGATCTCGTCGAGCACGACGGTGGTCCCTCGCCGCTCTTTCAGGAAGGACTCAGGGTCGGTCAGTTGACGGCGAACGCTCGGGAGTTCGCAATCGAGGTATTCGCTGTTGGAGACGGACTGGGCGAGCACAGTTTTCCCGGCTCTGCGCACCCCCATGAGCCAAACAACCGACCGCTCGCGCCACGCGTCCGACAGCTTGCCCAGCCAGAACGGTCGATCCCGCATGAAGTCAGTATTGCGTTTAGTTGAACCAAACGCAATACTGACTTCATCTCGCAATAGACGTCACGATGGGCGCGATCTATGCGGCCCTCAGCAGACTCGAGGACAAAGGCTACGTTCGTTCAGTGATGGGCGAAGCGACACAGGTACGCGGCGGCAAGCGCAAGCGCCACTACGAAGTCACGGCCACCGGTATCCGGATGGTGAAGGAGCTCGCCAACCAGCGCTCGATGGCGATCATGGCGGCCAGCGTCGCCGTGCTGGCATTCGCGCTCGCCCTGCTTGGTGTGTATGGCGTCACGTCATTTGCGGTGAGCCAACGCGCGCAGGAAGTGAGCGTCAGAATGGCGATCGGCGCTTCGGCCGGCGACATCGTCGCGCTGCTCGTGCGCCAAAGCCTCCGGCCGGTGGCCATCGGGCTCGTCATGCCAGACCACTTCCACGCCGTCGTCGAAGGCACTGACGACGCGGCAGATCTCCGCCGATTCGCCAGCCTGTTTCGGAAGCGCGCCACGGTCGCCTGCTGTCGGCCGGGGCGGCGACTCTGGCAAAACGGATATTACGAACGGGTTCTGTGGCCGGGCGCAAACGTCCTGACCGTCATCGACTATGTAATCAACAATCCTGTCCAGGCGGGTCTCGTCGAGAAAGCCACGGACTACAGCTTCAGTTGGAGCGTGACGTTCGGGCGTTAGACGCCAGACACGCGTTCCGGAAGACACGCGGCTCACCCGTAGCCGGGGACCTTCAGGTCCCCGGGGCCGGTCCGCGGACCTAAAGGTCCGCGGCTACGGGTGCTTACGAGTTCTACGGGTGCTTACGAGTTCTCGGTCGGCGGCAACTCCGGCGCTTGCGGGATGACCCGGACAAATTCGCCGCGCTGCATGAGCTCTCGCCCCTTGCCGCCGCGGCCGGTCACGCCGTACTTCATCGTGCTGATCGTCTGCTCCGCGCCGCGGGTGGTCTCGACCGTCATCAGGTCGCGATCACCGGTCGAGGCAATGAAGCCCAGCAGGC
>CAYHEX010000154.1:0-9931 GCA_964355365.1 uncultured Solibacteraceae bacterium
TCGGCAACATGGCAATCTGAAATCGCCAATCGGAGATCGGGAATCGGAAATCGCGAATCGGGGATTGCGGAATCGATAATCTGCAATCGAGGATCGGCAATCGGGGAATCGGGCAATCGGGCAATCGGGCAATCGGGCAATCGGGCAATCGGAGAATCGGAGAATCGGAGAATCGGGGAATCGGGGAATCGGGGAATCGGGGAAGCTAGCGATCCCCGTCCGTTGATTCCCGATTCGCGATTCGCGATCCCACGATTCGCGATTTCCGATTCCCGATCTCCGATTGGCGATTTCAGATTGCCATATTCCGCAATTGACTGACCTACCTCGGTTCGATCCAGACACCGAGGAGGCGGCGATCGGCCGTGGCCTTGTCGAGCATCGCCGGCACGAAGCCGTCGCCTGAGGCGACGCGCACGGTAGCCGTTCCGGTCGGCGTCAGTGGGATGTCGATGTCCTGCTCCTGAGACGGCGCCATCTGCAGCAGGCGCTGGAACGTTCCGGATTCAATGGTCACCGTGTTCGCGACGCCGCCGTTGCGCACGAGCACTCGGACGGTCAGCGGTGACACGGGGCCGGTCACCGAGGGCACCAGCATGAATCTGGCGGCCTCGCGCCCTTTGACCCAGAAGCCCGATGCCGGACCGCCGTCGGCACTGCGATCCGCAAACACCTGATCGTCGAAGAACAGCACGTCGCTGGCGCCGTAGTGCCCGGCGGAACGCACGGTGATGGCCGCGCGCGCCGGCAGCGCGTCCTCCACGCCCAGTTCCACGCTGAGCGACGCGCGGGCGGCGGGCACGGCGTCGATGATCAATCGAGAGACCGCGAATGGCACGACGAATGGGAACGCGAACGTGCCCTGCCCCGGCATGGTGAATTCGCGCCAGGGCGCGTCGGATCGTTCGACGAACAGCCGCAGTGGCTGGGGGAAGGTGGACGTCGACGTGACGTGCAAGACGTAGCGCGCCGCGGGCACGTTCGCGAAGGCAAGGAGCGGCGGCCGTCGTTCGAGATCGGGCCCGGGCTGCAGCGGCCGCAGCGCCATCGTGTCTTTCAGCGAGCGCAGGCGCGCGAATCGGCCGGTGCCAATCGCGAACACACGCTCTCCTCCGCCCTCGCCGGCGATCACGCGCAGCTGCGCGGGTGCGGGATCAAGCGATGCGGTCTCGGTGAACGCCCAGCCTACCGGCGCGAGCGTCGACAGCGTCAGCACGCCCCACACCACAACGGCGCCGCGCGCGTTCGCGATCCACCGGCGTGCCGCCAGCCACAGAACCGTGCCAATCGCGACCGACACCAGCACGTGGAACGGAAAGCGGCCCTCCTGCCAGAAGGCACTCGGCCATGCGCGCGACAGATTCACGACGGGCGACAGCCACTCGAGCCACTGCGGTTGGTCCCAGCGGTAGTTCCACGCGAGCACCGCGCGATCGACGCCGAGCAGCACCGCCGTCACGCCACCGCCGATCGCGATCAGCGCCACCGCCAGTGCGCGAGTCGACTCAGCCACGCGAGTCCACGCGGCCGCAATCGGCACCGCCAGCAGTGGCAACAGCGCCATCATGAACCGCGCCGGCGTGGCCGGGTTGCCGGCCCACCACATGCGAACGACCGTGACGAGTGCGAGATACCCGAACACGATCAGCGCGAGCTCAAGCGCCAGGCGGCGCGGAAACGCCGTCGTCTGCCGCCACCATCCAACGAAGGCCAGCGCTACCGCGGGCGCATACGCCGCGAGGCCGTACTGGCCATCGAAGAAGAGCGCCATAACGGCCGGGATGATCCACGCCACGCTGCGTGGCTCGGGGCCGTAGGGCACGCTGGGATCGAACGTGCCGTAGAGCACCTTGAAGTACGCGAACCACAGGACCGCGCTGACGACGGGCACGGCGAGCAGCGCGACGAGACGTGTGATGCGATCACCGGTGGTGACGACAGGCTCCAGATCGATGTCCGCCGTCAGCGGACTCCGCGGTCGCGGCGGGATCTGGCCGGGCCACAACAGTCGAAACGCGATGGCCGCACCGAGACCCGCAGCCAGAATCACAAACCGCGTGTGCAGCCACGGGAGCGCGGCCAGCGCAACGCCGACCAGCGCGATCGGCAGCACGCCGGGCACATCACCGCGCGACAACTGGACGAGCAACAGCGTCGCTACAGCCACGGCGAGAAACCCCGGCGCGTCGGGAAAGACCATGAAACTCTGCATCGCGAACGTCGGGTTCAGGATGACAGCGCCCCACGCGCACCACGCCGCAGGCGCCGAGTCGGTGACACGCCAACTGAGCCGCCACGTCAGCATCGCGCCGAGCGCGGTCAGTAGAATCAGGACGACGCGCGCGCCGGTGTAGCCGAAGAATTGGACGACTGGCGCCACCAGCGCGGAGACACCGGGCATGTGAATCGAGTACCCCTCGCCGTGGCGTCCGCGGATGCGCAGGTCCGGCCGGGGCAGTTCTCCACCATAGAACGACGTAAAGTCGCGATTCGCGTGGTTGTTGTCGAGGTCCAGATCCCCATCCTTGAGCAGGCTCTGGGTGATCATCAGATAGTGCGGTTCGTCGCCGCCGGGTGTGCGCCCCGGCACGTTCGCCGACCAGGCGGCCAGACCTCCGAGCACAGCCGCCAGCACGAATGCGGCGACCGTGGCGTCATCCGGTTCGAGCAGATTCAACATGCGCGCGACGGCGCGGAGCGGCGCGAGGCCCACCGCGAAGCCGAGCGCGGCGAGCAGCGGCACCCACGCCATCGGCCCCGTCCAGATCAACGCCACGGCCGGCAACGGCACGGGCAGCCAAGGGACGATCGCCAGCAACGCGGGCAGCGCGGTGAGCGGCCGCTTCCGCCACGCGGGTACGGCCGCGCCGACCACCGTGCCGAGCACGAACACCCACCACGGCGCGGCGACAGCGAGGCGCGCGGTTGCCGAGTCGGCCGAAGCAACCGCCACCGTTCCGGCCGCGCACCACACCGAGAGTCCGATCAGCAGCGCGCCGATCATGCCCGGAGCCGCCTCAGGCGTTCTTCGGCCGCGTCGAGCGTCTCGTCCTTTTTGCAGAAACAGAAGCGCACCTTGCTGCGGCCGGCATCCGATGCGCGATAGAACGCGCTCCCCGGCACGACGGCGACACCAACCTTCGTCACCATGTGCATCGCGAACGCCTCATCGTCACCGAGGCCGAACCCGCTGATGTCCGCCATGATGTAGTACGCGCCTCGCGGCGCGTAGCAGACAAAACCCGCGTTGGTGAGGATCTCCAGCAACCGCTCCCGCTTGGACCGATAGCTCGCCGCCAGGTCGTGAAAGTAGCTGTCTGGCAGGCCGAGCGCCATCGCGCCGGCCGTCTGAAACGGCGCGGCGGGACTGACGGTCAGCTGCTCGTGCACTTTTCGAATCGCCCCGGCGATGTCGGCCGGCGCAATCGTCCAGCCCACGCGCCACCCGGTCACGCTGAAGGTCTTGGACAGACTATTGATCGTGATCGTCCGATCCTGCATCCCGTCGATCGACGCCATCATCACGTGCTCGGCGCCTGCGTACAGAATGCGCTCGTAGATCTCGTCCATGATCGCGATCACGTCCCACTGCTGGCAGAGCCGCGCGATCTCCTGCAGTTCGACGCGCGTGAACACTTTGCCGGTGGGGTTGTTTGGCGTGTTGATGATGATCGCGCGCGTCCGGTTATTGAACGCCGCGGCGAGCTCCGCAGAATCGAACGTCCAGTCGTCGGCCGACGAGGCGGGCGGATGCAGTGTCACCGACCGCGTCGTGGCCCCGGCCAGGACGGCATCGGGTCCATAAATCTCATAGAGCGGCTCGAAGACGATGACCTCGTCACCCGGATCGACGACGGCGAGCAGCGCGGCGATCATGGATTCGGTGCCGCCGCAGCACACGGTGACGTTCGCGTCGGGATCCACCGTGACGCCGTGCCGCGAGGTCACGCTCTGCGCGATCGCATCGCGCAGCACCTTCGCGCCGGAGGTGGCCGCGTATTGATTGTGGTCGGCGTTGATCGCGGCACACGCGGCGGCCTTGATGTCAGCGGGCGCGGGAAAATCCGGAAACCCCTGCGACAGATTCACGGCGTCGTGCTGGCGCGCGAGCCCGGTCCACTTCGGAAACACCGAGTCGTTGAGGCGCGACGCTTTCTCGGACGTGCGTGAGCGGGACATGAACGACGACTCGTGTCAGTGACCGCGCGTCGACGCCGTGCGCGGATACAGCGCCCGGAAGTCATCGGCTGTTCCCAGAATGCGCTTCAGGTAGTTCTGCGTTTCGAAGAACGGGATGTTGTCGATGAACTCGTCGCGGTCGGCGCCCGGGTAGTCCTGCACCCACTTGCGATATCGGCTGCCGCCCGCGTTGTAGGCGACCAGCGCGCCGACCACGCCGTCGTAGCGCTTCATGAGGTCGGCAAAATAGGCCATGCCGATGCGGATGTTCACGTCGGGGTTGGTCAGCTTCGACACCCGCCACGGTTTCACACCGACCTTCGATGCGTAGCTGCGTCCCGTGGACGGCAGGACCTGCATCAAGCCCCACGCGTTTGCGCCCGACTTGATGTCGGCCTGAAACGTGGATTCCTGCGTGATCAGCGCGGCCATCAGATGCGGATCGAGACCGCGGCCGACCGCGTATTTCTGAATCAGATCCCAGTAGGCCATCGGGAAGATCACGCGGCGGATTTCCACGGGCAACGTCTCGCCGCCGGCGGCCATGAACTGCGGATACGCCCGCTTCATCAGGTTGATGGCGGTGCGCAATTCGCCTTTGCGATTCCACGCGTAGGCGAGGCTCGCCGTGATCAGGGGCGAAGCGCCGAGTTCGCGCTCCGCGCGTTTCAGCTCGCCGATCGCTTCGTCGTAGAGCCCCACCTCGAGCAGCCGCGTGATCAGGCGCGCGTTGAGCGGCGCCTCGCCGGGCGTGAGCGCCATCGGCGTCTCGAGACGGGCGCGCTTGACCGCCGCGCTGGACTGCCCGGTCAGCCCCTGCAGGCCGCGGACGGCTTCGCGACCGTAGTACGAATTCTCATAGAGCGCGACCACCTGACGGAAGCCATCGGATGCCGCCTCGCGCTGGCCGAGTTGCTGGCGCGCGCGCGCAGACCAGTAGCTCCAGGCCGATCGATAGTCGGATCGCGCGAATCTCGTAAAGGCGTCGTCGAACACGCGCACGGTCTCGGCGTGGTTGCCGCGCGTGTACGCGCCCCAGCCTGCGCGCCACGCCGCCCGCTCGGCGTTGGCACCGGCCGGGTACCGGCGATACATGTCCGTGAAGACCTGCAGGGCGGCGGCGTCGTCATTCTCGAGAATGTAGAACGTGCCGAGGTCGTTCAGCGCGGCTTCCGACCACGTCGAATCGGGATTCGCGGCGACGAAGCGCCGCGTCTCGGCGACGAACTCGTCCTGGCGCGCCAATCCGCGAAGCGCGCCGAGCAGCGCGTACGCCGCTTCGAACCGACGGTCGCCGTGCTCGCTCAGCGGGAGGAGTGCGGCACGAGCCGCGGCGTATTTCTTCAGACCGAGGTCGCATTGCGCCAGGCGCAGGTCGATGAGATCGCGCTCGGCGCCCACGGCCACGGGCCGCGCGGCGTCGAAGACTTTGCGCGCGTCGGCAAAGCGCTTCGCGGCATAGAGCTGTTCGCCACGGCCGAGATCGAGCGCGACGCGATCGCGATTCGGCACGGCGCCGGGATCCGCGAGCAGGGCCAGCTCAGCTTCCGCGTCCGCGGCTTCGGGCGACAGTGCAAATTCGTAGAGCACTTTGCCGAACGCGCCGCGCGCGGTGTTGGGCTCGCCGGCCTGCTTGGCCGCACGACCCAGACGCAGGTAGAGCGTCGCGCCGGCGATCGGCTTCATGTCGGCCGCGCCCTGCAGCGCCCGCATCTCTGCCGCCCAGTCGCCATTCGCTTCAGCAACATCGGCGGCCAGCAGGTAGGCCGACTCGCGCAGGTAATCCTTCGGTTCAACTTTCAGGAGCTGGTCTGCGCTGAACTTCGCGTCTGCCGGCTTTCGCAGTGCGAGCTGTGCGCGGCCCTGCAGCAGCAGTGCGTAGCCGCCGAGCACGGGGTCACCGGTCGCGCGGGAGAACACAGGCAGCGCGGTGGCGGCCTTGCCGTCAGCGAGTTGATCGACCGCTGAGGCGAACGCGGCGGAAGCGGCCGAGGGTTTTCCGGCCGGCGCGAGCCACAGCGCAGGGTCGGACTGGGTGCTTGCCGGAGCGGGCCACAACGTTGCCGCCAGCGCCACACCGAGAACGGTGGCGCCAACGCGCGTCATGAGCTGAGCACCTCGGTCGTGCGCACGGCGGTGAGGTTCTCGAGCCGAATCGCGGCGTGCCGCACGAGCAGGTCGATCTCTTCAGTCCAGACCGGCGCATCTTCCCGCTCCATGGGCGTGCCGACATCGTCGGCATACAGCACGGCCACGACGTCGCCGCCGACGATGAGGGGCACGACGAGGCCGGTGTGGCCGACGGGAACCTGCATGAAGCCGGGGGTGGTGATCTCGCGCGCGATCAGCGGCTTCACGAATGAGATTTGCTTGAGCGCAACGGTGGCGGTGAGCAGGCCGGACGTGCCAATCGTGGTGTCGCGCGGCTCGTGGCCGGCCACAAACCCGTGGATCGACCAGGGCTTCAGCACATCGCCGTCGACGAGCATCAGCGCGACGCGCGAGGTCTGCGCGGCCGCCCCGTTGGCCAGCGTTTCGAGAATCCCCGTCAGCGAGGTGGCTTCATCGATGCGCCGCACCGCGCCGAGCATCCGTTCGAGCGTGTCGACCCGCGCATCGCGCGCACGGTCCACTTCCGGCTCTTTCTCTTTGGGCCGCATCACTTCCGCAAGCGCGGCCTGCGCTTGCGCGGCCTTCACCTGGGCAGACTGGGCCTGCGCGGCTTGCGCGGCTTCCGCCGCGGCCTGCGTCGCCTGCACCGCAGCGTTGGTCGCCGCCTGGAGCTGCGAGCGCTCGGTGACGAGGCGCACGTCCATCTCGCGGGTGAGTTCGTTACGCAGCGCTTCGAGGCGGGCTTTGAACCCGCGCTCCGCGTCCTGCCGGGCCTCGGTCACGGCGCGCTCCAACGTCGAGCGCCAATATTCCTGACTCTCTGTGCCGACGCGCAGCAGATCAGCCGTCAATCCCTGGACGTGTGCGTCCAAGTCTCGGCGAAAGCGCGCTACGAACGCATCGACGACTTCCCGCAGGCGGTGATCCATGGTCATGGACGTGCGCCCATTATAGATAGGTCGGGGTTCCAGTACTAGGGGGTTGCTGAGACAGTCGCAAGACGGATCGAGTCTTTGACGCAGGCCCAGCGCACACGTATTATGTGTAAATGAAGAACATCACGTTGGCGCTCGATCAGGAAACCCTCGAAGCCGGCCGCGCTTATGCCGAGCGCCATCAGACGACGCTGAATGCCCTCGTGCGGGACCTGCTCGCGAAGACGGTCCATTCCGACAGAACCGCGACCGCCGCCGAGATGTTCCGCCTCATGGACGACGCCCCCGGACGATCGCGTGGCAAGCGCTGGACGCGAGACGAGTTGCATGGCCGCCGGTAAGATCTTTCTCGACGCCAACATCCTCGTCTACGCGCAGGATCAGGACGCCCCGGCCAAGCGGCGACGCAGCCGGGAGCTGATCGCCGCCCTCGCCGCATCAGGCTCCGGCGTGATTTCCACGCAGGTACTGCAGGAGTTCTACGTCGCCGTCACCCGCAAGATGGGCGTCGATCCACTTGCGGCCAAGAGCGTGCTCCACACGTTCTCGATCTTCGAGATCGTACAGACGTCACCAGATCTCATCGACGACGCGATCGACTGCTCGATTCTCAACAAGATCTCCTTCTGGGACGCGCTGATCGTCGCGGCCGCCGCCTTGAGCGGGTGCGCCGTCCTCTACAGCGAGGATCTGAACGCGGGACAGATCATCCAAGGTGTGAAGATCGAAAATCCGCTGACCTGAGCCGCTCCCCCGGCCTTCCGCGCATTACCGGGTGGAGGCTGGTGATGACGCGACACATCGCAAGGCTGGTGGTAATCGGTGCTCTGGCGCTGGTGCTGGTCCCAGCTTGGGCCGGCGGGCAAACCGTCGCGGTGGATGCGATGGCCATTGCGGTCCGCGACGGGCGCGACGGGACATTTCGTGAGGATGCCCGAGCGGTCGGCCTGAATGCCATCTGGGTGCTTTCCCCGAAATGGTCGCTGGGCGCGGAGGCGTGCCGCAGGCGCGCGTCGGCATCAGTCGAAAACCGAAGCGGCGAGCGAAGAGAATCGTGGTCCTCCACTGCATCCGGGTAACTAGCCGCCGGCGCTCGCCAGCCACTCAAGTGGCATCCCGCCGAACCCCAGCAGCCGAGCACCAATCGCGACCGCGAGCGAGAGCCCCATCAACACGAGCCAAAGCACGTCGGCACGGCTGAACGCGAGCACCGTGGCAAATGTGCGACGCGCGTTCGGGTCGAACGCGCGCGCCTCCATGGCCAGGCTCAGGTCGCTGGTGATCTTCAGCGCGCGCAGCACCACCGGGATGATGTACGCGGTGTGTTTGCGCATCCGAGCGAGGAACGCCCCCCTATCGAACTCGACGGCTCTCGAACGCTGCGCCTCGAGGATCGTGGCGTGCTCGGCCTGCATCTGCGGAATGAGGCGGAGGGTGATGCCGATGACCATCGCAAACGGCACGGACACCCGCAACTGGT
The DNA here is from genome assembly GCA_964355365.1 of uncultured Solibacteraceae bacterium. Lineage (GTDB taxonomy): Bacteria > Acidobacteriota > Vicinamibacteria > Vicinamibacterales > SCN-69-37 > SCUN01. The sequence goes on from CAYHEX010000154.1 coordinate 8,707, forward strand.
AGAGCGCCGTCATCACGAGGCGCGTCGACGTGGACTTGAACACGACGAGGAAGGCCAGCAGGATCGATGTGATGCGCGCCGTCACCGACAGGCCGTTGAAGACACCGGGCGCAGTGATCTGCCACGATTCGAACGCAATCAGCGCCGCGCCCTGCCTCCGCAGAAAGAAGATCCACAGCACCCACGAGATGCCGGCGACAAACCAGCCCAGCCGTCCGGCCTTGACCAGTTCCCGCATCGACAGCCGGCTCATGAACGCGATCGCGACCGTCAACAGGCTGATGGACGACAGCACGAGCGGATGCGCCAGTACGGAGACCAGCAGGAAGATCCACGCGAGATAGAGAATCCTGACACGCGGATCCACACCGATGGGCACCGTCACTCGCGTTGCGCCGCCATGCCCCGACGTCGCCGGCCTCATCGCCCCTCCGACAAATACGCCACCATCGGCCCGACGCGGCACGTGAACGCCGACGGCACGATGGCCTCCGCCAGCATCGCCACCTGCGGCGGCGTGACGAGGCACGCCATCAATGCTTCCGCCTGCCGGAACACAACGTCGGGCGGGCCATCAAGGGCGATCGCGCCATCGCGCACGACGACCACGCGCGTGGCGTAGTTGGCCGCCAGCGACACATCGTGCGTGATGATGACGATCGTGAGACCCTGACGATGCAGTTCGACCAGGTAGGCCATGATCCGCAGCGCCGCCTCGTGGTCGGCGCCCGTGGCGGGCTCGTCGAGCACGAGCACATCGGGCTCCATCGCGAGAACCGACGCAATCGCGACCAGCTTGCGCTCGGCGATCCCCATAAAGAACGGGTCGTCTCCGCCGCGCGCTGACCCACCGAGACGCGCCAGAGATCGGTCGACCGCGGCGTCGATGCGTGTGCGATCCCAGCCCAGGTTCGTCGGCCCGAACGCGAGCTCTTCAGCCGTGGTGCGAGAAAACAGCTGGTGATCGGGATTCTGAAACACGTACCCGACCTTTCTGGCCAATCGTGCGACGCCGACACGGCGCGTATCCTCGCCGTCCACCACGACGCGGCCGGTCGTCGGCACGAGCAGGCCGTTGAAGTGCTTGGCGAGCGTCGTCTTGCCCGCACCGTTCGGCCCCATGAACGCGATGAACTCGCCGCGGTGGACCTGCAGGCTGACGTCGTGAATCACGCGCGTGCCGTTCGGATACGCAAACGAGGCGGCGTCAACCTCGATGATCGTG
>CAYHEX010000155.1:0-2266 GCA_964355365.1 uncultured Solibacteraceae bacterium
CTTTGGTGGCCTGATACACCGCCTTGGTGTGCATGGTCCCGCCGCCGCCGAGCAGCGGATGCGGATGCGCGAAGACCACGGCGGCGCGGGGGTGTCTGGGGCCTTCCAGCAGCCCTTCGAGTCGTCCGGCGGGTCCGGTGAAATCGACGTGCATCAGTTCCTCAATGTCTTTCCGGTCTTGAGCGTGTGCGCGATGCGCTCGAGTGTCTTCGGCTCGCCGCACAAACTCAGGAAGCCTTCGCGCTCGATGTCGAGCAGGCGTTGTTCGGTGACGATGCCCGCAGCGGGCAGGTCGCCGCCCGCAAGCACGCGCGCGATCTTGCGGCCGATGAGCGCGTCGTGATCGCTGATGCGGCCGGCGCGCCAGGCCAGATGCACGCCGAGCGACAACGTGGCGTAAACGTCCGCGCCGCCGACCTTGATGTCTTCGCGGAACTGCGGCGGCTGATAGCCGGCGCGCACGCGCTCGAGCGCGACGGCCTTGGCATCGGCCAGCAACTCATCGCGGTTCATCGTCACGCCGTCCACGTCGCGGAGGTAGCCGATCTTCTTCGCGTCGTGGCCGCTCGTCGCGACCTTGCCGAAGCCAATGGTCTCGAACGCGGTCTGCGGATTGCCCATGCGGATCAGCAATTCCTTCGTGCCGCCGCCGGCCGGCAACAAGCCGACGCCGACTTCCACCAGACCCATGTAGGTTTCCGCCGCCGCCTGCACGCGATCCGCATGCAGACCCATTTCGCATCCGCCGCCGAGCGTGAGACCGGCAGGCGCCACCACGACGGGCACCGGCGAGGTCTTCAGTGCCATCATCGCGCCCTGGAACGCGCGGACCATCATGTCGACGTCGTCCCATTCGCCTTCCTGCGCGCTGAGCAGCACCATCATCAGATTCGCGCCGGCGCAGAAGTTCACCGCGTCGTTGCCGACGACGAGCGCGGAGAAGTTGGCGGTCGCTTCCTGCACGCCGGCGTGCAGCATCTCGATCGTGTCGCCGCCGATCGTGTTCATCTTCGAGTGGAACTCGACGCAGAGCACGCCGTCGCCGATGTCCACCAGGCTCGCGCCGTCGGTCTTCTTCACCACGCGGCTCCTGGCGAGCAGTGTGGTCTTCGGCAGCGATTCGCCGCGCAGCACGGCGAGCGTCTCGAACGGCCCGAACTCCCAGCCAAACCCGTGCTTCATCGCGAGGTCGGTCGACGTGTGATTCTCGAACGGCGCCTGCGTGGACGCGTACTCGAGCGCCGGCGTGAGCGTTTCGCGCAGCAGGTCGCCCGCCTTGTCGGTCGCCGTCATCAGGAAGCGCAGCTTTTCTTCCAGCGTGTCGAGGCCCCTCGCGGCGTCAAGCGACGCGATCTTCGCCTTGATCGGCTCGCGATACTCGAATGTATTCAGGTCGAGCGTCAGGATCTTCGTGCCCTCGGCCGACTTCACTTTCTTGTAGAGGCCCTGACCGGTCTTGTCGCCGATCATGCCCTTCTCGATCATCTTCTTGGCGAAATCCGGCAGGGCGAAGTGCTTGGCCTGTTCAGGCGGCAACCGGCGTTCGAGGTCGGCGGCCACGTGCGCGACGATGTCGAGGCCGGCGAGGTCAACGGTGCGGAAGGTGGCGCTCTTCGGGCGGCCGATCGCGGGGCCGGTGATCGCGTCAATTTCTTCGATCGTGTATTTGCCGGTCGCGGCGACGTTGAGCAGCGCGCAGACGCCGAACATGCCGAGGTGATTGGCGATGAATGCCGGCGTGTCGGCCGCGGGCACCACGACCTTGCCGAGGCGGCGTGAGATGAATGCGCCGAGCGCCGCTGCCATGTCCGGGTCCGTGTCGGGTGTCGCGATCAGTTCCACTAGTCGCAGATAGCGCGGCGGGTTGAAGAAGTGCGTGCCGATCCAGTGTTTGCGGAATTCGTCCGAGCGTCCTTCGGCGATCGCGGCGAGCGGAATGCCTGACGTGTTCGACGACACGATCGCGTGCGGCGCGCGCACCGCGTCCACGCGCGCGAGCAGGCCCTGCTTCACGTCGAGTTTCTCGACGATGGCTTCGATGATCCAGTCGACGCGGGCGAGCGGGGCGAGGTCGTCGAAGCCGCCGGTGCGGATCAGCGCGGCGTTCTCCGGCACGAAGTACGGCGCCGGGCTCATCTTCTTGAGTTTGGCCACACCGGCGTCGGCGGCCTCTTTGGTGAGGTCGAGGAGCAGGACCGGCACGCCGGCGTTCGCCAAATGCGCCGCGATCTGCGATCCCATTACGCCCGCGCCTAACACTGCAGCT
>CAYHEX010000155.1:2366-8109 GCA_964355365.1 uncultured Solibacteraceae bacterium
ACCGGCTCGGCGTCGTCTTCCAGTTTGTATTCGCGTTCGCTGAGGATCCAGTTGGTCGCCATTTCATCGAGGGCGCCGAAGATCACCTTCGCGGCGAGCGTGGGGTTGATGTCCGGGCGGAACTGGCCGGTGCGTTGGCCGTCGACGATCACGTCGCGGAGCAGGCCGAGGTAGTCGCGCAGGCTGGAGGAGGAGAGCCGGGCCATGAATTTGGTCGACTGTCGCAGTTCCACCTGGAAGACGACGGCGAGTTGGCGGTCGGCGCCGAGGCGCGCGAGGTGCACGCGGGCGATGTGTCGCAGCCGTTCGATGGGGCTGGCGGTGTGGTCGAGCGCGTCGAGGGCGGCGCGGCCGTCGCGGATGGCGTCGTGCATGGTGCGTTCGAAGAGGGAGAGCAGGAGGTCGTCTTTGCTCTTGAAGTAGAGGTAGACGGTGCCGGCGGCGACGTCGGCGCGTTTGGCGACGTCGGCGACCTGGGCGGCGAAGAAGCCGCGTTTGGCGAAGACCTTGGTGGCCGCGTCGAGGATGCGGTCGCGTTTGTCGGGCGGCGCCATTTTGAAAATGAATGATCGTTCATTCACCATCGGATCGTCAAGCCTCGCTAAACGTTCGTTCGGTTCCCGCCGTATTTGGAGACATTCGGACTTGGTGCAAGGAGTTCAATGTTGGACGAGACGCAGCAGCAGTCGTTGATCACCCGACTTAACCGGATTGAGGGGCAGATCCGTGGAATTCGGCGGATGGTGCAGGAGCCACGGCTGTGCATCGAGATCCTGCAGCAACTGGCGGCCGCCGAGGCGGCGCTCAACCGCATCAGCCTGGCCGTGTTCAAAAAGCACGTTGAGACGTGCGTGCCCGACGGCGCCAATCTGGGCCCCGACGAGACGCGCAAGCGGCTGTCCGAACTCGTCGACATCTTCGACCGGTTCTCGAAGTAGCCTCCCTGCCGCCCGCGCATCCAAACAATTGGACTGCGCCTCCGGTTCTTCGGAGGTTTCCGAGGAGAATCGGCTCCTAACTCATTTGTTTACAAAAACTTCACGACATGTTCGATAATGACCGCACTTCGGTCGTTAACGTTCCATGGAGGAAGTAGATGAATAGCAGACTGGTGAAAGCCGTACTGGCTGCCCTGTTCTTGGCAGTGTTCGCCCTTCCCGCTTCGGCGCAGGTTTACACGGGACGTATCGACGTCACCGCTGTGGACAGCACCGGCGCGGTGTTGCCGGGTGTCACGGTTGAGATTGGCGGTGCCCAGAAGTCGATGGCAGTGACGGACGCGCGCGGTGAAGCGCACTTCCTGAACCTCGCTCCCGGCAAGTACAACGTGATGGCCACCCTCAAGGGGTTCGGCGATTACAAGAACGACAGCGTGCAGGTTGGCGCCGGCGGCAGCGTGATCCTCAAGGCCACGATGTCGGTGGGCGGCATGGCCACCACGGAAACCGTCAAGGCCGAAACGCCGATGCTCGACACGAAGAAGGAAACCGTGTCGACCAGCGTCTCGCTCGACGAACTCCAGAAGATCCCGTCGTCGCGCGACCCGTGGGTTGTGTTGCAGACGGTTCCCGGCGTCATCGTCGACCGCGTGAACGTCGGCGGCGCCGAGTCGGGTCAGCAGTCGTCCGTTCAGGCGAAGGGCGCCTCGGGCGCGGACAACACCTGGAACATGGACGGCATCGCCATCACGGACATGTCGGCCACGGGTTCGTCCCCGACCTACTACGACTTCGACATGTTCTCGGAAATGAACGTCACGACCGGCGGCGCCGACGTGACGACTGCGACGCCCGGTGTGTCGCTGAACTTCGTGCTGCGCAGCGGCACGAACGTGATCAAGGGCTCGGGCCGCTACTACTGGGAAGGTGAAAAGACCCAGGCGAACAACGTGCAGGGCGGCGACCTCGTCGGCATCCTCGGCGGCTACAACCGCATGAAGGAGATGACCGACTTCGGTGGTGAAGCCGGCGGTCCGATCCTCAAGAACCGCCTCTTCGCGTGGGGTGCGTACGGCAAGAGCCATCCGCAGCTCCAGATCTTCTCGCGTTGCGCGGCCGGCAACATCGGCTGCTCCGTGGTTGACCTGACCAAGTATGGCCAGAGCGCGAAAGACGAGACCATTCTCGAGAACATCTCGGGCAAGGCCACGGCGGAGATCAACAGCAAGATGCGCGCGTCGTTCACGTACTTCCGCGGCAACAAGCAGAAGTTCGGCCGCGGCGCCAGCGCCACGCGCCCCGACGAGACCACGATGAACCAGACGGGTCCGTCGCAGCTCTTCAAGGGCGAGGCGAACCTCACGCTGTCGAACTCGATGTACGTCACGGCGCGCTACGCGCACTTCAAGAACGGCTTCTCGTTGACGCCGCGCAGCGGCAACAAGACGAAGCAGGCGTATCTTGACGACAACGGCGTCTGGCACAACAACTACTACTACTACAGCACCGATCGTCCGCAGGACACCGTGTCGGCCGACGGCAACTACTTCAAGGGCAGCCACGAGTTCAAGTTCGGCTTCTCCTACCGTAAGGTCAACGTCACCTCGTCGACGTCATGGGCGGGCGGCGCGATCTACTTCGGGATCGGCGCTCCGGACTACATCGCGGAACTGGTCCGCGACCACAACGCGAACGGCAGCGCGAAGTACTACAGCGGCTACCTGTCGGACACGTTCACCAAGGACCGCCTGACGCTGAACCTCGGCGTGCGCTGGGACAACCAGCGCGGCTCGCTCGGCGTGATCGACGATCCGGCGAACCCGATGGTCCCGCTCCTCCTGCCGAAAGTGACGGGCACGGCGGTCAAGGACGCGATCGTGTGGAACTCGATCGCCCCGCGCGTCGGCCTGACGTACTCGCTGGATGAGTCGCGCCGCACGCTGGCTCGCGCCAGCTACGCGCGCTTCGCGTCGCAGATGTCGTCGGGTGCCGCCACGGTGCTGAGCACGGTGCAGTATTCCTACGTCTACTTCTACGGCGTGGACAAGAACGGCGACCGTCAGGTGCAGCCGGGCGAACTGGTCGGCAATCTGACCACAGGCGCCGGCAACGCGGGCTACGTCGGCTTCAACATTGCCAACCCGTCGTCGCTGACGACCCCGAACAAGATCGGGAGCTACAAGACGCCGATGACCGACGAGTTCATCCTCGGCGCGGATCGTCAGCTCACGCGCGACATCTCGCTGAGCGGTTCGTGGACGTACCGCAAGTACACGAACTTCGTGTGGAATCCGCTGACGGGCGTGGACGGCAACGACTACACCGTGGCTGGCGCCACGACGGCCACCTCGTCGCTCGTTGGTCCCTACTCGGTGAATTACTACAAGATCAACCCGTCGGCCGTGCCGGGCGACAGCGGTCGCACCTACTCGACGCGCCCGGACTACTACCGGACGTTCAAGGGCCTGGAGTTCTCCGCCATCAAGCGCATGAGCAACAACTGGATGGCGCGCGCGTCGTGGTCCACCAACGTGAGCCGTGAGTACTTCAAGAGCCTCGCGGGCATGGGCGATCCGACGCCGGGTCCGGCGTCGCCGAACATGAACGGCGGCCTCGTGGTGACACAGACGGGCGGCAGCGGCAAGAGCTCCATCTTCATGGTGCTCCCGAAGCAGCAGTTCATCCTGAACGGCGCCTACCAGATGAAGTGGGGCCTCACGACCGGTCTGAACTACATGTTCCGCACCGGCTATGCGCAGCCGTACTTCCGCAGCCGCGTCGCCACGGGCGACGTGCTCAGCGCGAGCAAGAGCGTGCTGGCGGTCGGTGGCGTTGACTGGTACACGCTCCCGAGCGTGCACTCGCTCGACGGCCGTATCGGCAAGTCCACGAAGATCAACCGCGCGACGATCAACATCGACATCGACGCGTTCAACCTGCTCAACGTGGGCACGGTCCTCGGCAAGCAGTACGACCTCCGTCTCTCGACGGCCGGTCAGGTGCTCGAGATCATCAACCCGCGCATCGTGCGCTTCGGCGTCCGGATCGGATTCTAGGGCGCGGCGCAGAAAGACACATGGGGCGGCCTCCTTCGGGAGGCCGCCCCATTTTCATGTACGCCCGCCGCGCCCATCGGCAATATCGCAATCTGCAATCGCCAATCTGGGATCGGTAATCGGGGAATCGCGAATCGGACGATCGCGCAATCGGGGAATCGGGGAATCGTTCGATCGACAATCGGGGAATCGGGAATCGGGGAATCGTTCGATCGACAATCGGGGAATCGGGGAATCGGGAATCGGGGAATCGGGGAATCGGGAATCGCGCAATCGGGGAGTGCGACAGTCGCAGAATTTGCCAATTGTGGACTGGCGGGATGTGGCAGAAATTGCCACTGCTACCGCCCCGACCCGGCAGTTGTCTGGGAAAACGGCCCTGATGGGTTTGGCAGGCGGTGTGCACTGGGGCGTGGCCATGACGCCCATGGAATTGCGCGAACGCCTCGCCGACTTCGCGGCCGCGGTGGCTCGCTACGCCAAGCCGCTGTTTCGTCGCGCGGAGACGCTGAACACGGCCAGTCAGCTCACCCGGGCGGCCTCGTCGGCCATGGCCAACCACCGATCAGCCGGCCGCGCGAGGTCGCACGCCGAGTTCACCTCGAAGCTCAACGTTGCCGTCGAAGAAATTGACGAGTGCCAGGGCTGGCTGAAATACCTCGAGCAATCAGGCGACGTCTCTGCGGAGGCGTTTGAGGAGCATTCGCGGCTGTACGCCGAGGCCACGGAGTTGACGGCGATCCTGACCGCCTCGCTGAATACCGCACGCCGAAGAGAGAAAGCGGAGCGAACCCGGCTCCGACGGTAGCCCGATTCGGCGATCCCCCGATCCCCCGATTGCCCGATTGCCCGATTGCGCGATTGCGCGATTGCGCGATTGCGCGATTGCGCGATCCCTCGATTCCCGATTCCCCGATTCCCCGATTGCGCGATCTCCGATTCGCGATTCGTCGATTGTCGATCTCCGATTGGCGATTCGCGATTGCGATATTGATCGATTGACGCGCGCTCGCTATTTCCAGTCGAGGATCGCGATCGCGTCCTTGGCGTCTTTTTCAAAGGGACCGCCGAGAGACAGGTAATGTCTGTACGCTGCGAGCGCTCGCTGCCTGTCGTCTTCGCCGATGGCTGTCGTTGACGGGAGCCGGGCGCTGGCGATGTTCTGCTGCAGCCGCAGGTAGCGCAGGTGGTACGCGCGGCCGAGGTTGAAGAAGCCCAGACTGTCGGCGGGCTTCGCGGCGGTGATGGCCTTGAAGACCTCGAGGGCTTCGTCGAGGGCGCCGCGCTTCACGAGCAGCGTGCCGACCGCGTTCTGCGGCTCGGGTTCCACCGGCCAGCGCCGGGCCGCGTCGCGGAGCGTCGCGAGCGCGTCGGTGCCGCGGTCGAGGCTGACATAGGCGTCGGCCAGATCGAAGTACACCGGCATGAACTCCGGCACCCGCGTGCGCACGGACTCCCACGCGGTGGCCGCCGCTGCGTACTGACCGAGCGCGTAGCTCGCAAACCCCAAAGCGTAGGACGCCCACGGCGCCGCCTTACCGGTGGCCACGGCGGCTGAAAGTTTCTCGCGCGCGACGGCCACGTCGCCAAGCGCGTACGCATCCCAGCCGGCGTCGGCGAGGGCCTGCGCGTCCGAGGCTCCGGCGCCGGGCGCCACTCGGGTCAGCGTCGCAACATTCTTGTCGGAGTTCGGGCGGAAGCGAGGCGTGGAGGGAACAGCACTGGTCGGGGCTGACGGAAGAGCACCGG
>CAYHEX010000155.1:8209-9855 GCA_964355365.1 uncultured Solibacteraceae bacterium
CGGAAGCGAGGCGTGGAGGGAACAGCACTGGTCGGGGCTGACGGAAGAGCACCGGTCGGGGGTGTGCTGGGAAGAACACCGGTCGGCACTGACGGAACAACACCCGTCGGCACGGTGCTGGGAACAGCACCTGTCGGGAGTGTGCTGGGAAGGACACTGGTCGGCACGGACGGAACAGCACTTGTCGGCACTGTGCCGGGAACAACACCTGTCGGTGGTGCGGGGGCGGCGACGGCGACGTAGCCTTTGCGCGCCCGCACGGTGACGCCCGGGCGCGTGACCTTGACTGTGATGCCGTGATACGCGCCATCCATCGGGCGCGTCGGCGCGTATCCGAGCACGTAGTACGTGCCCGCCTGCTCGGCGACGATGTCGACGCCCGGGCGGAGGTCGTTGCGATTCATGATGACCTCGCCGCCGGTGTCGATCGCCAAGCTCGACATGACGTCGGCGTTGGTGTCGCCGGAGATCGAAGACAGATCACCCGGTGCGACCATCGGCTGCGCGCCCATGAAATTCTGCGTGCGCAGGTCGCGGCCGAGACCGCGCGCGTCGAACGTGGAGAATCGCACGTTGTTCCGCGCCGCCAGCGTGACCACGTCCCGCAGGCGCTCCAACTGCTCGCCCGCGAAGAAGCCGTCGGAGAACACGAGCACGTTCTTGCTGCCGGGCAGGCGAGCCAGACCATTCGCCAGTGTCTGCAACATCGTCAGCGACAATGCGGAGTCGCGCTGCACGGCCGCGGCGATCTCGCGAGCCTTGGCCTCAACCTGTTGCCGCACCGGCTCGTCGCCTCCAGGGCCCTCACACTCCTGCGGCTGCTCGTTGCATCCTCGCAACACCGCGCGGGTTGTCGTCTCTCGATCCTGGCGCGCGATGGCCACGGCCTCGGCCTCATCGATCAGGCGCGGCCACGTGCGCATGTCGTTGAATCGCGCCGTGTTCGGCCCCTTCATCGACGTCATGGCCTTCAGGAGCGCCGCCTTGTCGGTGTCGATCTTGTTGTTCAACATCACGCCGCCGGCCACGACGCCGACCAGATCCGCTGAGGTGGCGCCGTCATTGAGGAAACTCTCAACGGCCGCGCGTGAGCGTTTGAAGCCGTCCGCAGACAAGTGCGACAGATCAAAGACAAAGACCAACACTCTTGCTCGGAGTTCGCGGCGAACCTGTTCGGGGGCCTTCGATTGAAGTTCGGGCGAACCTGGAAGTTCGGGGGGCTTCGCGCGTGGTTCGTTCGCCGCGCGAACGACGTTCGGATCAGACGAGACGAGATAGATCGTCTGCGGCGCCTGTGCCTGATCGCCTTCCGAGATCAGAAAGTCGGCCGCGGTGAGATCTGTGACGGGCTTGCCGTTCTTGCCGTAGACCGACGCTTCGACCGCGATGACGTTCGCGGTAGTGCGAAACGTCGCGGCCTGTCGTGCTGTGGCCTTGTGGCCCGCCGCGAAAACGGCCACCGTCGCGAGGACCCAGGGACCCAAGGACCTTCGGACCCCTGGACGGTGGCGGACGCTGGACGCTGGACGGCTGCGGACTCTGGACTCGGGACCCTGGACCCTGGACACAGTAAGCCCTACCGCGCAATATCGCTGATGAGCAGGATCGCTTTCTTGCCGCGCACTTCGAACCACGCGAGCTGCCGC
>CAYHEX010000156.1:0-9832 GCA_964355365.1 uncultured Solibacteraceae bacterium
GAACACGATCGACGACTACGGTGGCCGCAGCAAGTGCCTGCGCTGCAACACCTGTGAGATCTGCCCGACCGGCGCGCGGTACTCACCCGAGTGGACCTTCAAGCAACTGATCGCGGACAAGACCCGCAAGGTGACGCTGCATTCGCGCCGCCTCGTCCGACGACTCGTCCTCGACGAGCGGACCTCGCGCATCGTGCAGGCGGAAGCCGGACAGTACACCTATCGCGCGAAGACATTCATCGTGGCCGCGGGCTACACCTGGGCGTCGCATCTCCTGCTGCTCTCCGCCAACTCGCGCTTTCCGAATGGGTTGGCGAACCGGACCGATCAGGTCGGCCGCTACATCAACGGCCATCTCGCTTATCAGACGCAGATGGACCTCGACCTCAAGATCTATCCGGGCATGAACGAGCAGCACAGCCTGATCTCACGGCAGTTCTTCCGCTGCGCAATCGACACCCCGTACATTCGTCACGATCTGCGGGTCTGGGAGAGCGGCAGCGGACGCGATCCGCGTCTTCGCAGCGCGTCAGGCAAGGTGTTGCTTGGCGACGACCTTATGGCCGACTGGCGCGCGCGAACAAACCGAGGCTCGGCGCGCGTGCGCGGCTACTTCACCGTCGAACCCGACACGAACAGTCGGATCACGCTCGATTCGGCGCACACGAATCGCTGGGGCGATGCCATGCCCCGGGTACGTCACAAGATCGACGCCGCCAGCGAGGCCCGCGCTGGCGCGACGCGTCAGCACTTCGAGCAATTGTTCGCGCAGATGGCCAAGGCGAACGACGGCAAGATGGGCGGCATCAGCGGACTGAACTATCAGGACCATCCGGCCGGCGGTTGCCGCATGGGCACCGACCCGGCCACTAGCGTCGTCGATTCATACGGCCGAACGCACGATCACGAGAATCTGTTCGTCGTTGGCGCGCCCACCCTGCCGACCGGCGGCTGCACGAACGGCACGCTGACGTTTGTGGCTGTGGCGTTGCGGTCGGTCGACGAAATCGCGAGATAGCGACCGAAGTTGCGTGCGGGTCCTGCCGCCGAACAGCCCCGGGAAAGGCCATCGGTGATTGAGTGAGTGTGTGAGTGCGCCATTCACTCAGGCACGCACTCCAACATTGTCCGTATTCTCTCGCCCATGGCCCCGTTCGGCGTCACCCGCACGCTGATTGAACGTGCTCTCAGCCAATCGAAGAATGCGGTCGTGCTAGGGGTGCTTCGGCGTCAGGCTGACGGGGTCTCGCATCAGATCGGATCGCCGCTGCCGTGACTCGACCTCTCGGCGAGATCTTGGAAGCGAGGAGAGCATGAAGACACTCGTTCACGGCGGCAGGACCCGCACTCAGGCGCGACGGCACGTACCGTGAGCGATCGACTACCCGACAAACTCCAGATTGCGCGCCTGCTCGTCGACGCGGGCCTTGGTCAGCAACTCGACGAAGATGCTGCCGACGATGGTGACCGCCGCCGTGGCCGACAGGTTGAGCCAGCTGCCGAACAACTGCTTCTGAAACACCGTCAGCAGCACGTTGATGATGCCGATGCCGATGAACAGCGCGAACAGGCTGGCGCTGCGATTCTTGTCGGTGGGCTTCGCGAAGGGCAGCTCCGGCTCGAGCAGGATCGTCAACTGCAGTACGAAGTGGCTGATCAGACCCATCAGCCCGACGTGCACCGACGCCTGAACGACATCCTGTGTGGCCCAGGCCATTGCCACGGTGACGAACACCAGGTACGGCACGAGGAACATCGCGACGACGACGTTCTTTGACGCGCGGATGAGGCTGGCGCGATTGACGGGCGCGGCGAAGAAGATCCAAGACGCGCGGAACGAGTCGCTCCGCGTGATCTGCATCTTCAACATGGCGGGGAACATCATGATCGCGAAGCCGACGAGCATGAACTCGCCGCCGGTCTTCGCGGCGGCGCCATCCCGGTAGATGCCCTGGAAAATGTACAACACGGTCAGCGGCAGTATCGTCAGCACGCCCATGCGGAACTTCTGATCGTTTCTGAACTGGCTGCGAATGAGCAACGCCATCGCGCGGCCTTCGCCCTCGCGGAACCGCCAGCCGGCTTTCGACGGTTTGGCGGTGCCCGCAGGAGCGCGCGTGGCCGACACAGCGGACTCGCCGAGTCGGTCGGTAAATCCGGCCGACAACTTGCCGGTCAGCGCCACGCTCATGGCGCCCAATGCCGCGACCGACATCAGCGCCGGCAGGAGCACCACGGGCGTGAGTGTGCCGGCCGCCACGTCGAAGTAGCTCGCGAACCACGCCGGCGGCAGCGCGAGCACCCCCCACGTCTTCTGCAACGTGAAGTGCGCGAGAAACGACTTCGACATCATTCGCGAGATAAAGAAGTAGCCGCCGTACACGAGGAAGCTCATGGCGAGCTGCACGTACGACAGCAGCTGCTTCAGCAGGTTGGCGCCCACAAATCGCTGCAAGCTCGCGTACCCGAGGAGCAGGGCGAACGCAATCGCGACCGACGAGCCGAACAGCGCGAAGAAACCCGCGACGCCTGCGCTCATGCCGTGCTTCACGAACAGCGCGCCGATCGGGATATACGACACCATCGTCGTCATCATCAGCGTGTAGATGAGGACGTTGGTCAATCGCACCGCGAAGTACGTGCGCGACGACACCGGACGGAATCCGAGCACGGCGTAGTCATCCGCCGCGGTGAGCGCCGACGAGTGGTCGAGCAACACGGCGGTGCCGACCATGAACATGACGTACGCGCACATCACGACGCCGACAAAGAACAGATCGGTGCTGACGACGATGGCGATGGAGAGGAGGAAGCCGAACATCGAGTAGAAGAGGGCCTGGGCGATCAAGGCCTTGTTACCCGTGGCCGGGCCGTTGTTGCCCCGCGCCATCTGCGATGACCGCGTGCGGAAATCCCGCTTGAGGATCGCGCGTGTGAGTGCGCGCCACTGGGCGTAGTCCACGCCAGCGGCTTCGAGCAGGGCCTTCATTTCTCGAGGGCCGACAGGAAGTCCGCCGCGACCCGGCCAACATCCTGGCCGCCGGTCAGCTTGCCGAAGGCGGCTTCGAGCGAGGCTTCCCCGGTCTCGTGCTTTAGATCCTCAGATGTGCCGCTGGCCACGAGCCGGCCGCGATTGATGATCACGATCTTGGAGCACATGCGGTCGACGACGTCGAGGATGTGCGAGCAGAAGAGGACGGTCTTGCCCTGTGCGGCCATCTGCTTCAGCAGTTCTTTCACGATCATGGCCGTGTTGGCGTCGAGACCGTCGAGCGGCTCGTCCATGATGAGCACCTCGGGCCGGTGCATCATCGCGGCGATGATCGCCACTTTCTGACGCATGCCTTTCGAGTACTCGCTCATCCGGTCGTGCTCGTTGCCGAGCAGCCCGAACAGTTCGAGCAATTCGCTGCGTCGTGCGGCGGCGGTCTTGCTGTCGATGTGGTACAGGCAGGCGATCAGTTCGAGGTACTCGCCGCCCGTGAGGCCGTCGTAGAGGGCGGCCGTTTCGGGGACGTAGCCGACCCGCTTCTTCACTTCCATCGGATGTTCGACCACGTCGAAGCCGGCCACGAGGGCGCGGCCGGCATCCGGACGGATCATGCCGGTGAGGATCTTGACGGTGGTGGACTTGCCGGCGCCGTTCGGGCCGAGGAATCCGAGAATCTCTCCCGGCTCCACGGTGAGGTTCAGGCCGATCAGGGCGGCCTTGCTGCCGTAGCTGCGGGAGAGATTCTCGGTGGAGATCATTTCTCTTTCAGCATGGCCTCGATCATCTTTGCCAACTGCGCTTCGTTGCTGTTGTCGTAGCCGATCATGATCAGGCGGAGGTTGCCCTTCTTGTCGATCAGGTGAATCTGCGGGATGCCGCTGACGCCGTAGGCCACGTCGTTGGGATCCGGCTGCGGCTCGTAGACGACTTTGCCGTTGACGACCTTGATCGAGATGTACGGGCCGATGGCCAGCGGCACGTCGCCCATCTCGTGATGCGCGAAGTAGGTCTTGTCCTTGGCGATCTCGGCGTCGGCGGCGAGGTTGCGCTCGCTTTCGAAGTAACCGTAGAGGCGCGTGGACAGCACGACCTGGAATCCCTGTGCGCCGTACTTCGCGCGCAGACGGTTGATGCCCGGATAGCTTTCCTTGCACGGCCCGCACCAGTGCGCGGTGAACTCGAGCAGGGTCACTTTGCCGGCGAGGTCGAGCGACTTGGACGCCGGACCGTTGAACCACATCGGCGCCGTGATGTTGGCTGCGCGTGTGCCGACGAGCTTGTAGCGCGCCAGCGTCGGATTGAC
This sequence comes from uncultured Solibacteraceae bacterium, assembly GCA_964355365.1. GTDB lineage: Bacteria > Acidobacteriota > Vicinamibacteria > Vicinamibacterales > SCN-69-37 > SCUN01. The sequence goes on from CAYHEX010000156.1 coordinate 4,296, forward strand.
CATGTCGGCCACGCCGGGCACATCGCTGCAGCTCGCGAGCGCGGCGTTGAGCAACTGCAGCGCCTTGTCGTTCATGCCCTGACCCGCGTAGGCTTCGGCCATGTTGACGTGCGCCGAAGCGACGCTGCGGCCGTACTTCATGTGATCCGCCGGCGAGAACGACTTGGCGGCGGCGAGGATCCAGTTGCCGTGCTTGATGATGCCGGCGTCGATGTCGTCACCGCGGTAGACCGACTCCATCGTCGTATGCGCGGACCACTTCTGGTCGAACGTGGCAGCGCTGTTGGCCTCGAGTTCATCGACGAGTGCTTCCACCTTCGGATACATGTTGGCCACGCGCCATGTGCGGTCTGAACCGGTCGGCGAAATGCGACGTGTGATCGGAATGGCGGTCACGAGCAACGCTGCGCGATCCGCCGGCGCCATCGTCTTTACCGGCAGCGCGCGATCGAGCGCGATCTGCGCCTGGTCGAGGACGTTGGCGTCGCCGTAGAGCTGGAGCGCCGCGGTCAACTGCGACGCGTCGAGGGTCTTGGCGTCGAACATCGCCGCGCACGCCCTGGTCATTGCGAGCTTGGCGGTGTTGATCCGCCGCAACTGCGCTTGAAGTGCCGGGTCGGTCACGGGTGCGCCCGGCGTGATGCCGGCCGCCTTGTTTTCGGCGTCGGCGAACGTGCGGACTTCAGCCGCACACGCGGTGGGAGTTGTGGCTGTCAGTTTCGGAACAGGAATCGGGGCCTGGGCCGCTGGTGTTTGCGAGAACGCGAGTAGTACCGAGAGCAGTGTTGTCAGGAACATATGGTGTCCTTTAGTTACTCGAGACCCTTGCGAAGGAACGCGACGAACTCGGCCGAATTGCGCGTGAGTCCGCCGAAGGCAACTTGGGGCGTGCCGTTTGGATCGAGTGCGGCGTAGTAGGGGAGCGCGACGGTGCCGTAGGTGTCGCGTTGCATTTTCTGGAAGCCGACGAACGGTTCGCCCTGGCCGTCCGTGTAGAGGCGCACGCGAACGTAGCGCGCCAGTTCAACGGCGACCTCGGGACGCGGAAACATGTTGGCTTCCATCCAGCGGCAGTTGGTGCAGGTATAGCCGGTGAAGTCTATCAGGATGGGCCGGTTCTGCTGCTTCGCCAGTTGAAGGGCCTCGTCGTAGTTGTTGACGACCCATTCGGGTTCCTGCCCGGCCGCCAGAACCGCGGCGTCAGCCGGCGGCAGGAACGCTTCAAGTTCGCCGAGCCGGGCGCCGCGCGCGCCGTTGCCGAGCCACACGGCCAACGCCAGCGACGCCGCTGCGAGCACGAGCTTGGCGGCGGATCGTTTGCCGCGCAGGAACTGCGCCACGAGCAGCAACGCCACGATGACCCACGACACCAACACCACTGTGCGCGTGAAGATGCCCCAGCGCCACACCAGGTCTGCGTTCGACAGGAACTTCATCGCGGCGGCCACTTCGAGCAGCCCCATCGCGACTTTCACTTCTGCCATCCATGCGCCGGCGCGCGGCAGCGACGCCAGCCGCTGCGGCACGATCGCGAGGATCACGAATGGCAGAGCGAACACGCTCGAGAACGCGAGCATGCCGGCCAGCGGCCACTGCCAGCTGCCCGTGGCCGCCACCACCAGCAGGCTGCCGATGAACGGCGCCGTGCAGGTGAACGACGTGAGCGTGAACGCGAAGCCCATCAGCAGCGTGCCGACGAAGTTGCCGCGACCCTGTTCGGCCGTCACTGCCTTGGTTACCATGCTCGACGGCAACGCGATGTTCACCGTGCCAAAGAGACTCAGTGCGAAGCCGAGAAAGATCGCGGTGATGCCGAGGTTGACCCATGGATTTGCCGCGAACTGATTCAGTCCGGATGCGCCGAGAAAGATCGCGAGCGCGAGTCCGACCGCGGAAAATGTGAGCACTATGCCTGCGCCGTACACGAGCGCTTGCATCACCGCCTCGCGGCGCGTGCGGCCCGCGCGCGCCGTGAAGTACGAGACGGTGATCGGCACCATCGGAAACACGCACGGCGTGAGCAGCGACAGAAAACCCATTACCGCAGCCAGGGCGAGGTAACTCGTGAAGGACGCGGCTTTGGCAGAAGCCGCAGCCATGTCCGGCACAGCACGGCGAGGTGCCTGGTCCCTGGTCCCTGGTTCCGGGTTCGCCCCGGTGCCAGGGTTCTCAGGTTCAGGTGCGACTTGCTTGGTGTCTTGGGTTCCAGCACTCGTACCTGAACCCTGAACTGAAGCCGAACCCGGGACCGGGTTCCCGGGACCAGGAACCACAAGCATCGCTGTCAGTGTCTCTGTCGTCGGCGGCAGACAGAGTCGTTCGTTACATGTCTGATACGACATGTCGACCATGAGCTTCGCTGGGCCGCCCGGCGCCGGCTTCGCCACCTTGATCGGAATCGTGATGACCGCGAGCTCTTCGTAGAATTCCGTTTCCATGTTGAAGTTCGGGTCGAACGCCTTCCGGGGCGGCGGGCTGGTCGCCTTGCCGCTGAGAGAGAACACCGGCGACTTCTGCACGGACACTTCGAGCGCGTGCGGACCGCCCGGGCCCTGCGTCAGCGCATACACATGCCAGCCAGGCTCGATCTCGGCGGTGGCCGTCGCGGTCAGGGTACCGCCAGGCGCCACTGGCCCCGCAGGCGTGACTTTCATTGACCAATGCACCGGTGTTTGGGCATCGGCGCGCCCGCCTGCCAGTGCGATCAAGAATGCCGAGCCACACACCAACCCTCGAATGTTCAGCAAAGCCACGTGCATGAGGCATGATAAGCGTCAACTCGTCCCGTGACACCAATCGCGTTGCTGGCAAATGCTCTTCTGGTGCTGACCCTTGCGGTGGCCGCAGGTTCAGACACGGTCCAGGCGCAGGCGCCGGCAGGTCCGGCACCGGCGCGCGCCTTCCGGTCGTTTGCGCGCGGTTCCGGCTCCACCGGGCTCCCCGCGTCCACGGTCGTGGCGCTCCATACCGATCGTGAAGGCACCATCTGGATTGCCACGTTCGACGGTCTGGCGCGCGTTGAGCACGGCACGGTCGAGCGTGTGCCCGTGGCGAAGGATGGGCCCGCATCAGGATCGATCTTCCGGATCATCGACCGGCGCGAGGGCGGCGTGCTGGTCTCGGGCAATCTGGGCCTGCACGCGTTCAACGGCACGCAATGGGCCCTGACCCAGACTCCTGAGGAATTCCCGTCGATTGCGGAAGATGCAGCCGGCAACGTGGTGGCGCTCGATCGCCGTGGCGGACTCTGGTTCAACGCCAAGTCGTCATCGGCATGGACGCCGATCCATGGGGCTGCCGACACGGATCAACTGCGCGCGCTCGCATCGACAGAAGACGGCCAGGTGCTGGTGGCGGGCACGGCGGGCGTGGTCCGGCTGGAGGGCAATCAGATCACGGGTCTGCTGAGCCAGGCTGCGGCGCCGTCACCGCTCACGACCCTGATTGTGGCGAGAAACGGGCGCGTGTGGGCCGGCGGCGAGGACGGCCGGCTGCACAGCTGGACCGAGCGCGGGGGTTGGCAGAGCTTCGCGATTCCCGACTGGGACGGCGGCCGCATCCGGTCGATCGGCGAGGATCGGCGCGGGCGTATCTGGGCCGGTGGCGACAACGGTCGCGTCGGCTTTGGCAACGAGTCCACGCCGTTTGCGCGCTGGACGCCAGAGACCGGACTGAAGGAGTCGTCCATCACGGCCATTGCGGGCGATTCCACCGGCGGCGTGTGGTTCGGTTTCAACGGATCCGGACTGCAGCAGTGGCTCGGCGAAGCGTGGACGCACCGCACGTTCTGGCGTTCGGCCGGCGACGTTGAAGCACCGATCACGTTCAGTGTGCGCGCGACGGCTGACGGTGGATTTGTGGCCGCGGTGTTCAATCGCGGCGTGTGGCGTTGGGACGGCCGCTCGATGGCTGCGTACGGCCGCGAGCACGGTCTCACGGAAGATGTTCGCTTTGCCGTCGAGCCGGAACCCGGTGTGATCTGGACCGGCACGCGGTTCGGGTTGTTCGAGGGCCGCGGTGGAAAGTTCACGCGCACGCTTCGTGTGTCCACGGGGTTTGTCAGCGGGATCTTCCGCGCGCCGGATGGCCGCTGGTGGGCGACCACGACCGGCGATGGCGTGTTCGTGCGCAACGGCAGCGCATGGGAACCGTACGCGGAGCTCAACGCCGAGCTGGCGAAGTTCTCACCGAATATTCGCGACGTGCTCTGGCGCACCAACGGTGATGTGTGGATTGCGAGCGGCCGAGATTTGATCTCCTTTCCGCACGACATCACGCAGGGCGGCACACGCATGGCCTTGCCTGCGGCGATCACCCAGCCGACGGCGTTGATCGAGCGCGGCAGTGAGGTGTGGGTCGGGGGCGTCGGTGGCATCGCCGTGTTCAACGGGTCTCAGTGGCGCGCCATCAACACTCAGGCGGGTTTGCCGGGCAACACCGTGTATTCGCTGGCAGCCGCTGCCGACGGCTCGGTCTGGGCGGGTGGCGCGGCCGGTGTGAGTCACCTCACAGGTGACGTCTGGACGTTGTACGACGCGAGCAACGCACTCGTCTCCGAGGAGTGCAACACCTTCGGGTTGCTCCTGCAGCCATCTGGCGAAGTGCTGGTGGGGACGATGTCGGGGCTGGCGGTGTTTGATCCGTTGTTGCCGCCGCAGCCGAAGTTGCCGCTGCGCGTGTTCTGGCGCACGCCGTCGATGAGTGCGAACGGCGTGGTGAATGTGTCGGCCGCAGACCGTCATCTCAACCTGCAATGGAGTGCGCCGTGGCCGCGTCCGGTTGAGCTCGAGTTCCGCACGCGGATCGTCGAGATCGCGCAGGGGTGGTCGGAGCCGCAGGGGGCATCATCTCTGCGCATTGAGAATCTGGGCGCCGGCACGTACACGGTGCAGGTGGCGGCGCGGTTCAAGCGGCCGGGCGCGACGGACTGGACCGAGCCGATCACGGCCACCGTGGTGGTGGCGCCGCGGCTGTGGGAAACGTGGTGGGCGCGGTTCGGGGCGTTCCTGCTGCTGGTCGCGGCTGTTGCCGGGTTGATCCGTTGGCGCACCTCCCGCCTCGCAGCGAGGGCTCGCAAGCTCGAGGCGGCGGTGGCCGAGGCGTTGTCCTCGGCGAAGGTCCTGCGGGGCCTGCTGCCCATCTGCGCGCACTGCAAGAAGGTGCGCGACGATCAGGGCTACTGGACCCGCATCGAGGACTACATCAGCCGCCACAGCGAGGCCGACTTCAGCCACGGGTTCTGCCCGGAGTGCATCGAGAAGCACTACGCGGAGCTCAATATGAAAGAACTCGACTAAGACACCTGTCGGTTCGGGGGTTCGAGAGGTTCGTCAGGTTCGTGGGGTTCTGTTCGTGGGGTTCATACGGTTCGTTGGGTTCGTGAGGGTGGTTCTGTGGTTCGTGAGGTTCGGTGATTGAAAGGTCCCCGGACGTACTGATAACCTTGGATGTTCGTTCTCCTGCCCGACTCCTTGCTGGGACGTCGTTCAACGGTAGGACACCTGCCTCTGGAGCAGGTTATTGGGGTTCGAATCCCT